>JAFLED010000005.1 GCA_017302045.1 Spirochaetota bacterium | reverse complement strand
GCCGATATTCACTGGGATGAAGTCTACCACTACAAATGCGCCCACTGCGGCTTTGAAAAAGACGACCGTTACAGCGGCTTTATGAACTGGTGGCGCAACCGCGACAATTAGGGGAATTCTGAAAATGGGAGGTAAGAGCGCGGTTAGCTGAAAATGCACAGATTACATACTGTTATCTCGCGCAGATTACGTAATCTTGACTTCCCGTAACTCCCGTCACGCAATTTAGCTTGACGAAGTCTTCCTGTCTAGCCTGTCTAGACTTATGAGAAAATGGCAGATACAAGTCGCTAAAAACCGCCTAAGCGAGGTTGTCCGCACTGCGCAGAACAAAGGTCCGCAAATCATTACGCAAAATGGTGTAGAAACGGCGGTATTGCTATCGGCCGACGATTACCGAAGGCTGAAAAAACCCGCGTTAAACCTCGTCGCATTTTTCAGCAAATCCCCGCTACGCGGTATAGACTTAGATTTTTCCCGCAAACAAGATGAAAACCGGGATATCGAGATCTGATTCATGCAATATCTGCTCGATACGTGTGTTCTCTCTGAGCTTGTGAAAAAATCTCCCTCCGCCGCCGTTACCAAGTGGCTCAAGCGGCAAGATGAGAACAACCTATTCGTCAGCGTTCTCACATTCGGAGAAATTACCAAAGGCATCGAACGCCTCGCAGACTCGACAAAAAAATCGTCACTCATTCGCTGGTTGCAATCAGATCTCACCAGGCGTTTTGAAGGCCGCATTTTTGACGTAGATACTGAAATCGCCGCCGCATGGGGAATCCTCTCGGCTGAAAGCGAGCGTCGCGGCAAAATATGCTCCCCCATCGATGGTCTGATTTCTGCCACGGCCAAAAGCAATGACTGTATTCTCGTAACTCGTAACACGAGTGACATGCCCTTACCGGCAAAACAGTTGCTCAACCCCTGGTTGGAGAATTGAGCCCTAACGCTATAAACCCAAAAGCTTGCGCAACGGCGTATAGGCATTCGGCAACCAGGCAAGAATACCAATCGTAAAGGCGGAGTACAGAACGACCATACGCTTCTTGGCTACCGGGCGACCTTTCGCCTTTTCGGTAAAAACAAAGTACGTGAGACAGACGAGCGCGAATGCCCATTCGATCATGATCGCCAGATAGGGAAATCTGCCGTAAGAGTTGAGCCCCACTTTCATCGACGTGGGCCCCATGAGCTCGTGTTGAAATCCGACGATAAAATCAGACCACACATGCAGGCAGGTGAGAAACGCACAGGCAAGCGCGAGCTTTGCGTTCTTCCAGATGAGTTGTACCAGTATCAATACGACTGCTCCCAAAATCAGATTCGGCACGACATTGTGGCTGTAGGTCATGTGCACGTCGAGATTGTTAAACGTCGCATCGAGAATCGACTCCGGTTTCGTGGGCTCTACACCCACGAGTGCGAGCACAAGCCACAGAAACTCCGACAGGTTCGAGGTTAAGAGCAAAAGCCAGAACGGCGCCGTCGGCACATGCGGGCGCACGAGAAAGGCAGATGCGTAGTGTCCGAGCACCATATTAGTCTTTCATCACCTTTTGCAGAAAGATAAAAAAGCCGACATAGACGCCGACCAGCACCCAGATAAGCGAAGAGGTCATGGCTGAACCTGAAGCGCCCCCGACGACGGGTCAATTCAAATCTTGTACATCTTTGAGCTGCGCCGTGGGTACGCGTATAACGCCGCGCGGTGTTACGATTTCCATCTGCGCACCCTTGAGCACGAAATAACCGACATACGATGCGCCGGTTTTCAGGTTCACTTTCGAAACCTTGCCGTATTTTTTGCGGATATCCGCCAGCGTCATCTGCGGAGCGCCGTTCGCGGTCTGAGTTTCAGCGGCGGCATACATTTCGTTCGTCAGCGTTTCGATTTCTTTAGCGAGCGCCGCAGTCCGGCCCGCATCTTTTTCAGCGGCTCGCTCGCGGCTCAAAGCAACAATTTTGCTGAGGCGCATGAGCTGCGCCACTTCACCGTCGTCGAGCGCGGTAGCGCGCAGCTCGCTCTTACCGCGCATGACCGCGAGCTTCTGCTTCGCCTCAACGCGTACCGGCGCGCCAGGCTTTTCTGCCGCTGCCGCTTCGACCGTGCCCTCGAGCACTTTTAACACAGTACCCTCTGTCGTTACCGAAACACTGAAACTTGTACCGCGTACCGCCATGACAACCGTCGGCGTGCGCAGCGAGATCTCCGCCTTGCCTTTCTCTGCCACAACAAATACGAGCCCCGCCTGATTCTCGAGTTCAATCGCCGGGCGCCCGTCGATCTTGCCAACTTTACCAACCACCATTTTAGCGTTCTGGCCCTGCATTGTCCAGACGACTCCACCCCAGTGGGTGACAGCGGATGATTTCGCATTGGTCGCAATCGTCTCTCCCGGTTGCAGTTTCATGCCCACAGTGAGCGCTTCATTACCGCGTTTGGCGCTGCCCTGCATCGTGACAATTTGTGCCTCGACACCCTGCCCGCCGCGCCAAAGTGTCACGACGCCGGCACCGAGCACAAGCATGGCGGCGACACCGACTGCGGCCCAGACTTTGCCACGCCCTGATTTTTTCTGTAGTTGCAGCGCACTCTCGCGGTCGAACTCAGCGAGAATCGCGTCTTTCTCGGCAAACAGCCGGTTTTTCACAGCTTCAATTTTATCAGCGGCAAGGCGAGGCGCATCGGCGGCCGCGCGTATTTTCGCCTCTTCGATGGCAATCAACCGCAGCAGCATTTTATCCTCATTATTGTCGCGGCTCGCACTCATGTTAATACACCGCCCCGCGCCCCGGCTGTATGCAAATCTTTCAGGCTGTCGGCCAGCATGCGGATGCCCCGCGTATACCACGAGTTTACCGAACCCAGTGGTTCGTCGAGAATTTCGGCGATATCGGCATTCGAGTAATCGAGCAGCTTTAACTCGATGACGCGCCGGTATTGGTCATCCAACTGTTGTATCGCATCGTTCAGCCGCGCCGAAGTTTCTTTTTTCACGAGCGTCTCGTGTACCGAATCGCCGTCGACAAGTACGCGCCAGTGCAGCGGGTTTTCGCCGTCGAACACCTGCAGCGGCTGGTTCAGCTTATACTCTTTCATGCGCCAGTCATAAGAGAAGTTAATCGCGCTTTTCACGAGGTATGCCTTGAATGCCTCTTCGGTCTCGCCGCCGAACTTCGCGAAGAGATTTACTTTAAGAATATGGTAAAAAAACTCCTGCGTGGCGTCTTCGACATCGTTGGGATTTACCCTTTTGCGGATAAAAGCCATCACCAAAGGAGAATATTTCTCCATGAAACGGCGCAGGGTTTCGCCGTCGAGATTACGCAGGCCTTTGAGAAAGGGGAGAAATTCCATGGCGTGGGTGGCCGAATCGGAGCTCCACGCGGCGGATGTAAAGGAGAAACGGCTATTTTATCTTCATAATCCGGGAGACAGACATATTCCGATTCGACAAACTCAGAAAAAGGCGGATGCCCCGCTGCGGAAAAATATTCTCCGCAGTGTGCATCCGCCCTGCGACATTCATAAGCCGGATTCTGTAAAACGACCCGTTGCCGAATCGCCTCGCAACCATTTCTCTTGTCTGCGGGTTATACCCCGCAGCCCTTCGCTTTCTACCAATCGGCTCTTCCCGGCTGAGACCACCAGGTTACCCCTAAAGAGAAGGCCGAAATCTTGAAATTGCACCCGGGGGAGTTTACCCTGCCGCAAACCTCTCGGCCGCGCGGTGCGCTCTTACCGCACCATTTCACCCTTCCCTTATTTCTAAGGAGGTATATTTTCTGTGGCACTGTTCGTTGCAGCAATTTCGTGAGAAATTGCCACACCCAGATTCCTCTGGCCCCGTGTCCCGTGGTGTCCGGACTTTCCTCGCTCCCCGATTGCTCAAGGCCGCGCGGTTGCTCCTGCCTGACTGAAGCCGCCACACGCCGACAAGGCGACAATCACTTACAAACGCGACGGCAACGGAATGCTGTCGTTTGCAAAGGTGAAACAAGCGCGCCCGGCGTGCTTCGCTCGATACATTGCCGCATCGGCCACGTGAAAGAGATCTGATTCGTTTTGCGAATTCTCAGGAAAGACAGCCACACCAATACTCGCCGAAATGCCCGATGGCGAGCCGTCGGCCAGCGTCACCGAGCGCAGATTCTGGATCATATCGCGCGCCAGGCCCGCCAGCGTCGCATCGACGGGTGCCCGTGTATAGATGAGAGCAAATTCGTCGCCGCCAAGGCGCACGAGCTTTGCCGTTTCGCCGAGCAGGCTGCGCATGACAACCGCGGCATCTTTGAGCACCTTATCGCCCACATCGTGACCGTACTTATCGTTTACAGCCTTGAAATGATCGAGATCGATATAAAAAAGCGCCAGGCGTTCGCGTTTTGTTTCCGCCTGCTGCAAAAGTTCGCCAAAGTGGGATTTCAGGTAGTGCCGGTTAGGCAGCCCCGTTAGCTGATCGTGATGCGCCGCGTATTCGAGATGCGCGGCAAACGCGGCGCGCTGGCTTTCGGCGCGCGCGACCAGAAAGTAGGTAAAGACGAGAATTGCGCCGATGAAAATGCTCATCCAGATCAAACCGTTGCGTACCTGATGGATGCGCTGCGCAGCCTCAACCCAAATCTGCGACCGCTCTTCGCTCATGGTATCGATCAGCGCAGCCAGCTGAGCACGCACGGTATCCATATATGCCCTGCCGCGATCAGTCATCACGGTCTGCAGTGCGCCAGCCCTGTCGCCACGGCGCCAGGCCGAAATGGTCTCGTCGAGCTCCTTTAATTTAATCTCGACGTTCTTTTCGATGCGGCGTGTCGCATCGGCGTATATTGTTTCCTTTGCCAGCAACTGATGCAGTTCCTTAAAATCGGCCTTGAGTTTTTCGCGCGCCCGGTTGTAGGGTTCGAGGTATTGCTCCCTGCCCGCTGTCAGCAAAAAGCCGCGCTGGCCGGTCTCTGCGTCGAGAATACCCGTAACCACAGAACGTGCGACACGAATCTCGCGACCGAGATGCTGGCGGCGGTCTTCGAGTGCACCCAGGCGCTGCCCATGAACCACCTGCCAAAAGATTGCACCCGCAAGCAACAAACCGCAGAGAGTGAAGGGAATCAAAAGATGGTATTGAGTTTTTCGCACTTTGGTAAGGAACGTGAAATGTGCGTTAGAATGAGACGCAAAGAAATTTTCCGGCGGCATTTCGGACAAAAATGGTTTGCGGGCACCCTCGTTACCCTGCGTTAGCCGTAATGAAGTTACTGCTACCGGTCTTTATCGTTTACTTTCTCGCCGGCCCTGCGTCGGCGTATCTCGACCCTAAAGTGGCCGCCCGGCTTAAGGCCGAGCTGATCGCGATCGAGAATGCGGGAGGCGATCGTCTCGGATACGCCGAGGCGATGTTCGGTTATCTCAACCGGGGTAAACCCCACGACGAAAGGCGTTGGCGCGAGCGCGACCCTCTCTCCCCTTTCGATCTTTTTTCAGGTACGCTTGCCATTCGCGAATCGCTGCAGATTTCTTCGCTTCGAGCAGGTGCGCCAGAGGGCAACGGGCCCGCAAGCCGCCTCGTGGATATCTCGACGCTCAAGGGGCCTCAGGTTAAATCGCATCCTTTTGCCGACATGCTGAAGGGCAGAAAATCCGAAGCGCCGCCCGCCGAAAGATGCGCCTCCACGCGCACGGCGGGCCTCGAACATCCTTGTTCCGAGCTCGCCGCAAACGTACCGCCAGACTGGTTCTATGCACATTTCTCTTCGCTCACTCGCGCGCTCGATTTTGGCGACTACCTGAACCAAACCGGCGGCGCATTCTACAACCGGTTCAGCGAAGCGCCGGTCGATTCGGCTCTCAAAAAGCGCATTCTGGCCCAACTTGCCATCGAAGAACATAAAGAAGCGCGCATGTTTTACGACAGCGTCATCGAAGAGATGGCGGTAGTCAGTTCCGATTTCTTTTTCGGCATGGGTACCGATGTATCATTGCTCTTTCGGTTAAAAGCGGAGAACCTCTTTAAAACCACGATTCAATCGTATCGGCAACGTTTCGTGCAACACACGCCGGGCGCACGCGAATTTATGATTTTCTCACCGGATATGCGCCTGCGGTCTTATTATTATCTCGAAGGCCAGACAGCGATAATTTCGAATTCTCCGGTGGCGATGGCGCGCCTTCTGCGCATCGCCCAGAAAAAAGAAGCCGCGCTCGCCTCGCTCGACGAATTCAAATACATGCGCAGCGTCTACACCGCGAACAAAGAAACCGAAGACGGCTTCATCTATTTTTCCGACATGTTTATCCGCCGGCTAGTCTCGCCGCAGGTGCGCATCGCCGAGGCGCGCCGCATGCAAACCGCGTTTCAGTTGGCGCAGGTTGAAAAACTGATTCTGCTGCACCAGCATGCTTACGGCAAAACCCCGGCAAATTTCGACGAACTGGTTCAGAATACGGCGATCGATGAGAAGAACGCCGCCGAAATGCGCCGCGCCTTTGCGGGAATCCGCGTCAACGGTTTTCGCGCGGAGCACCCTGAGTTTGGTACCATCGGTTTTTTACGACCAAATCTCGAACTTACCGTCGCGAAAGTAAACCAGGCTGAGGCGGAAGGGTATACCCGCTTCGTCGAAAGCTATTCGAACTTCTGGCGCGAATATTTCGACCCGATCGGCATTCGCTTTAAAAAGAAAGACAGCGGCATCAAAATCGAGATCTGCATTCTACCGCTCATCGAAAACACAATCTATAACCAGGTGAAAGCGCTCTTGGGTGCGGCGACGACGACACACAACATCAAGTCGATGGCGGGAGAAACGCTCTCTCTAGCGGCGCGGCTGAATCCCGATTTGATCTACCGTTTCGGCCTGATCGAACCCGAACCGGGAAAACCAATACTAAACATCACGGGCAATATTCAATTGCATGGCCTCGATAATTTTCCGACCATTGATTTCGAGCCCGGGCTCATCATGCGCGAGCTGACGCGCGGCCGTTCCCGACCCGATGTTTTTTTCGGGGTGCTGGCCTGGTCTCTTTTTCATCCGCTGCGGCTTGCTGTTGAAGCGCCGACAACAACGGACGCCGAACGGCTGATCGCCGTGGCACAGAGCAAACTCTCCCAAGAGGCGCGGCGCCACCGTGACTACAGCACATATGAATATACCTATGCAGGCAAAAAAATCACTGTTTTTGTTATCAGTTTTTTCCGCACGCTCACCTTTCGCTTTCACACCTGGGTCGACGGTAATACCGTACAGATTACCTCGACGCGCGAATACGCGGAGAAGTTTATCGACGCGAAAAAAGAAACCCAGGTGCAGCGCGGCAGCCTGGTGGCTGTTTACCGACCGGCGCAGATTGTACGCGAAAAGGCTGCAATCGTACAGAGTAATGCCGAAAAGGTGCAGCAGGGTTGTCTCGCACACCTCGGCACCGTGAAACTGGCGGCACTGGTTTTTCCAGGTGAAGACGCTACCGAAGCGATGCAAAAGCGTTACGGTTTCAAACCCGTTTGTCCCGCGGGGGGAAAATATTCTATAAAAGAGGGAAATCCTACGCACAGCATGTTCGGCACACAGGCCGCCAGCCGCACCGACATGAAGGCGATTGAAGATTTATTCGCCGATTTTTTTTCAACGGAGGAATTCAGACTGAACTTCGAATTCACACCGCATGGCATTATGACTGCGATTGAAACGAAGTGACCCCGACCGACCGGGGTGGGTCAAAAAAAAACCCGCCCCTTCCGTTAGGAAAAGGCGGGTGCTTCATCCAGGGATTTCGGCTACTGCCGAAAACCCTGAGTCGACTCTACCGAGAGTCGACCTATTCACGTCCCAGAAGACGCATCACACTTGCTGCACGTTGATTCGCCTGGGCGAGCATCGCCGTACCACTCTGTTGCAGAATCTGCCCTGTTGTGAACTTGACCATTTCTTCGGCCATGTCCGCATCGCGAATGCGACTTTCTGACGCCTGTATGTTTTCATAAGCGCTCATCAGTCCCTTCGCAGACAGCTCCAATCTATTCGAGTAGCTCCCCAAGTCGGCTCTCTGTTTCAGCAATTTCGACAACGCCTCGTCGACTACGCCAATGAGGTCATTGGCCTGTGCCGCCGTCGACAGCGATTCGGAAGCTCCGTTCTCTTTTAACTTGAGAGCCGAAGCCGTCATCGTGCCGACGAAGACGCGTTCGCGCTGGTGCATATTCGCGCCCATGTGGAACCACATGGATGCGGTCTTCGAGGTTCTTGCATAGTCTCCCAGCAATACCTTGAAGCGGTTGAATTCCGCCTGCGACGCGACGCGGTCTACCTCGTCGACGAGCTGCGAAATCTCTACCTGCATCAGCTGCCTGTCTTCTGCCGTGTAAATACCGTTGGCCGACTGAACGGCCAAAACGCGTACGCGCTGCAGCAGATCGCCGAGCTGGTTTAAATAACCGTCGGCTGTCTGCACAAAGCTCATACCGTCTTCGGTATTTCTTTCTGCCTGGCGCAATCCTTGCACCTGGGTTCTCAGTTTCTCAGAAACGGCGAGACCCGACGCATCGTCTGACGCTTTGGTGATTCTCTCACCCGACGCCAGACGCGAAATCGTCTTGTCTGAGTTCCATTCGTTGAACTTGAGCACCCGGTGTGCGTTGATCGCACTCAGGTTGTTGCGAATGATCATAGACACTCCTTTGTCTTTATTTGCAGATAAACTATTATTTTAGGGGAGCTGCGCTCCCCTAAGACCCCAGCTTTCTGCATGATAGTGTCCGTGATTGAGACATCGCTTTCCGTACATCCTTGCACAGAAAGCTCTGTCACTCGCATGACAGGTCTCTCCCAATCAGACACCATATGGAATACACCTTGATGTACTCCAGTGGGCATCCGAATGGGAGGTCCTGAAATATTAGTATGCCAAACACGAAAAGGCAGCCTGTGCTGCCTTTTGTGCCCTCACCCCGACCCTCTCCCAAAGGGAGAGGGCGGTTAGGCTCTTACTCCCCTCTCCACGTTAGTGGGGAGGGGTTGGGGGTGGGGTACTTATCTCAAAAGATGCAGCACCGATTGCGGTTTTTGATTCGCTTGCGCGAGCATCGCCGTACCGCTCTGGATGAGAACCTGGTTCTTGGTGAACTTGGTCATCTCTTCTGCCATATCGGTGTCGCGAATGCGGCTTTCAGACGCCTGGATATTCTCGTAGGCGTTCATGAGGCCTTTCGCGGCATGCTCGAGACGGTTGAAGTACGCGCCGAGGTTTGCCCGTTGGCGGCTCACCATCTGCAGAGCTTCGTCCATCAGACCGATGATGCTGTTCGCCTTCGCCGCGGTCGAGATAGACTCGATGCCGCCCGCCTGCGTACGCAGGTTGAGCGATTGCGCCGTCATCGTGGCGATGAAGACACGCTCGCGCTGGTGCATGTTCGCGCCCATGTGGAACCACATCGAAGCGGTTGCCGAAGTGCGCGCAAAGTCGCCCTGAAGCAGCTTCATGGTGTTGAACTCGGCCTGAGATGCGATACGATCGACTTCGTCGATCAGCTGAGATACCTCAACCTGCATCATCTGGCGGTCTTCAGCGGTATAGATACCGTTTGAAGATTGAACGCCCAAGACGCGTATGCGCTGCAGCAGTTCAGAAAGTTCGTTCAGGTAACCTTCGGTTGTCTGAATCATGCTCATGCCGTCTTCGGTATTGCGCTCAGCCTGGCGAAGACCCGCCACCTGCGTACGCATTTTCTCCGAAACCGCAAGACCAGAAGCATCGCCGCCGCCGCGGTTGATCCGCATGCCGCTCGAAAGCTTTTCCATGTTCTTGCTGAGCTCTTCGTTCTGAAACTTCAGCACGCGATGCGAATTGATCGCGCTCAAGTTATGGTTGATAATCATTTAACCCTCCGTTGTCCTCAGGGCCGTCTTTGCGGACTACCCTACCCGCCTTCCTTGGCGGGGTTATGGTTGAAGAACGGAGAATGTCTTACCCAAGTGGAACCCGGATAAATCACAATAAATGAAGTTAAATCAAGCTATTGGACAAAAACAGCCATTTTTATCTGTATTTCACCTCCATAAAGAAAAAATGCGTCTTTTCACCCCTAATGGTAATGTCGGGAAAATAAAAAATACTTTGAGCAAAAAAAATTCTAAAACGCTTTTTTTCGGCGATTGTAGAAGTAAAATGGGACATAAAGCAAGGTATAGAGAATTAAGGCCATTACTTCGAGACTGAACAGATAATACGGCCAGGGCCCCAGGTAATCGAATAAAGACGCGGCTTGCGGCTTTGCCATGGTATAACCATAGTTACCGCCCAGCGCATAGTTAATAACAAACGCGGTCGCGAGGTAAATCTGCGAGACGATAAACACGCGGCGGATTGCCCCTGGCCGGGGATACCATTTGAGTCCAAAGACGAGATACAACGAACCGATCACGAGACCCGAATGGGCAATATGAAAAATAAAGAAATAAATATGCGGAAAGGAAAAGGGCAGATCGGGCGAAATCACCCCGTTGATAGAACCCGCCATCACCCAGAAATAGGCGATTTCGGCGAGAGTGCGGTTATGGGTGAAGAAGGCGAACATCGTCGCGAGCGCGGCCCAGTTGCAAAGCTCCATCGGCAGGTCGTAACGGATCATCCAGAGCCCGGCGTGAATGCGGTAGCCGACATAGACAAAATAATTCAGCAGCAGAATGGCGCCAAGCGCGTGACCAATCTTAAACGTGAACGCTCTGCCCTCATGGCGCCGGGCGAGAAAAATCAGGCAGGCTGCCACTATGCCCGTAAGTGCAACAATGAGAATATGTGCGGCCGACCAGTGCTCGAAACGCCTGTACATGGGATGCGTAAACACTCCACATTCTTAACGTCAAGTGGATTGATGCGTTAGCCCACGCCGCGCCGGGACATTAAAAAACTGCCCGGCGCAGCCTTGTGATCTCTGCCGCTACGTTTGTTTACCGGTAATATACTGGTATAACAAGATCTGCACTTTTTTAAACTTCGCTTTTTTTTCCGCAATGATTTGTTTCGAAACCTTCATTGCCTCGGCGCTTTTCTCACGGCAGAGTTTCGCGAATTTAGCGTCTTCGATAACGATATGCGTTAAAAGCCAGTCTTTAAGGTCATGTACCAGCACCGCCGCGCCATGGCGTGTCCGCGTCGCGTACTCCGCGTCATGCGACGTGACAGTACGGGTAAAAACTTCATGCAGTTTTTTGTGCCCCTGCGCCGCGGGGTATCCCAACGCATCCATCATGGCTTCTTCGGCGGCAAAATGTTCTTCGACATAACTCTTCACATCGGGCAAAAGATCTATAAGCAGGTTGAGACGTTGGTCGTAGTTTGCTTTGAGCGCTTCTTCGAGCTCGACGACCATCTTAATCAGCCAGAGATGCTGCATGTCGATCAGCGGCACATAGAGGCGAATGGAAAAACTCTTCCACATGCGTTTCACTTCGAGCAGAACTTCATTGGTAATTCCCGGAATCACCTCGTTATTCTGGCTGACTTCGGCATAGAGATTCATCTGCGTTTCTGACAGCTCGAATTCGGAACCGCCGGCGATGAGACGCTGAAAATAGCTGTTCGCGTCGATACCGTTGCCACGGAAAAAATCGCGGTAAGCCATGTCTTCTTTTTTAATATGCTGCACCAGCCAGTTATGCAAAAAGCGGCCCAGTTTCGACGCATGATCGGCGTCGTTGCTGCCGGGCGCATGGAGTATATTGCGAATGCTGTCTTTGAATGCATGGTGTTGCGCCGCATGGTTTTCTTCTTGCGGAAACCGGTATTCGTGCAGCACCAGCTCCTCTGCTTGAAAATGTGTTTCGGCATACCGCATCGCTTCGCTGAAAACGGCGTCGATTTGCTTTTTATCTTTTTCACCCGGAACGGCAATGAGGCTCTCGAGGTGAAACAGCAGGGCAATGAGCCACATATGCTGCGCGTCGAGAAGCTCGATGCCGAGCGTGAAGTCGTTCTCACGCCAGAACTTGCGAAACCGGATCAGGGTTTCTGGGTCGATGACAATTTTTAATCTCTCTGTTTCGATAAGTAAAGATGTCATGCGGTAGGATATTTATCCGAGCCAAATAGTCAATCAAAAATGGATTAATAGCTCTTTTTATATTTATTGCGCCTCGCGGCTGGTTTTCAGCAGCACATCCCAGATGCGGGTATAAAAACCCATATTGACCCTCTCGTTTTCATGGTGCAGCCTGTGAAAATCGGGATACGTAAACCCCAGCGCCGACACAAACCGCCGCAGGCGTTCGGGGTAGATCGCAGTACCCGCATGTGCCGTGATGCCGAAGTATAGATTCATATTCAGAAAAAGCGCCACCGCTTCGATGCTGAACGAAAAAAAACACAGCGTAAACACCCACAGCGTTCCGAAACCCAGCGCTTCGAGCGGGCTCATGACAAAAAGCGTCAGCACCGTGACCTCTTTATATTCATGGTGCTTATAGTGTGCAATCTTATAGAATAACGGTATATGCGCGATGCGGTGCAGAATATAGAGCGCCAGATCCATCGCGAGCACCAGCACAGCCGTATCGCGCAGTATTTGCCACCACGCAGCCTGGGTATTGAGGCGGATTACCCCCGCTTTCCATAACAGCCAGCCACCGGAAGTAATCGCACTATTGATACAGACGGTTGAGCAACTGAGCAGTAATTCGGTCGCCGTAAACCGCCCGGCATTTTCTTTTCCCGGATTAAAAAAATGGTCGATAAACTTACCCGCCGCCAGCGCACCTGCAAAAATCAGGATATTCAGCGCGAAGAAAACGGCGCTGGCCGAAACGAAACTCTGTTGCCACAGCCACTCGAGTAACATACGATCACGGGATTAATCCCACTGGCTGAGCACCGGTAAATCTTTTTCGAACCCGGTGCCGGAACGGGCGTCCAATAAATATGCGCACCCTGCTTTTTCTTGCGACACTTATTGCTTTCACCCCCACCGGCGCCCGGGTTTTCGCACAGGCCCCGGGCGGCTGCCACAATATGAAAGACACGGCACAAAAATATTTCGCCGAAAACTTCGGCAGCGAAGAGAAGCCGGTTTCCATAGAGCACAAAATTATCCGCATCACGCCGGCGATCAGCGCACTACAGTTTGCGGCACCGGCAGACGCCGAAGAACCGGAGTTAAAACCGGCGGTGTTTACTTCGTTCTTTGGCGGCACAACAGGATGCGAATTTCTGATTCAATACGACGGCGAAATCGCTGAAATACTCGATATCGGTATGACAAAATATGTCTTCGTGCGCCATGAAAGTGAAGATCCGGATCAAAGACATAGCGAAGATCAGGTACTCACCGTGACAGACAGGGGCGAAATTCAGCCGACGCGCGACCAGCATGGCAGCGAGATTTTCTTCAGCCAAACTTGGCAAAAACGCTGCAATGGTCAGGCGGGCGAAACAATGCTCTGGTCCCGCGATAACCAGGACAGTGGGCGCATCACCGTCAGGCAGCGGCATACCGAGCGCGACGCGCGCTGCCGTGTGATTGAAGATTCGTCGTCATACCGTTATTACCGCCTCACGGCGCAGTATTGGGAAATCGACGACGGCGAAACCGAAAAGACTGAGGCCGAGGCACTGCCGGCGCCGGCGCCTGTATTACGCGCGGCACCGCATAGCAGGTAAATTTATTGCAGGCGTGATGGCGAATACAACTCGTATGCCGTGACCGAGAGCGACCTGAAGTTCCTCAAAGCTTTAAAGCGCAATAACAACCGCGAGTGGTTCCAGAAGCATAAGGCAGAGGCCGATACGGCCCAGAAAAACTTTCTCGATCTGGTCGGCGGCCTTATCTTCGCCCTCAGCGAATACGACGACGCTTTTACGACGATTGACCCAAAAAGCTGTGTCTTCCGCATTTACCGCGACGTTCGTTTCAGCAAAGATAAATCTCCCTATAAAAGCCACCTCGGTGCCTATATTTGCGCAGGCGGGCGCAAAAGCGATACCATACCCGGGTATTATCTGCACTTCGAACCCGGTGGTCAGTCGATGTTTGCGGGCGGTTATTATATGCCCGAAAAGACCGTTTTAGAAAACCTGCGCAAAGATGTCGCCGCGCCCCAGAGCCGCATCGTGACGATGCTCGCCGACAAAGCATTCCGTAAAGATTTCCCGGTCCTGGGTGAAGAAGATAAAGCCAAAAAGGTGCCGCGCGGCTTCGACGCAAAACATCCGCAGGCAGAGCTGCTCAAGATGCGCCACTTCTTTGTCTATTCGAATCTGCCCGATCATGTCGTTACGGGAAAAAAGCTGCTGCATTACCTGGGTGCAAGGGCCGCATCGTTAAACCGCTGGAACGAGACGCTGCTGAATATCGCCAGAAAAAGATAACCTGCGGTTCAAAACTTGTAATGCAAACCCGCTAATACCAGTGGCACGAATGTCATTGTACCCTGCTCGATGTACATCAGCGACTCGGCGCCCAAAGAAACATCGACAATCGGATTCAACCGGTAATACGCGGTAGCTCCGGCACGCGCCAAAGGAAAACCATTCGATAAAGTCGAGTTGATACCGTTACCCGTCACGGCAGTGCTCTGCAGAACGTAACCACCGCCGAGTTGTGGTTCGAGGTAAAATTTCGTGCCCAGTCCCAGCTGATACCCCAGCGCCATCGAAAACATATAGTTCGTCGTGAGAGACGATGCCCCCAATGACTGCAACGCCGAGTCGCCGCCTTCTTTGAGCTTATGATTTAGGAAATTAAAACCGCCGGCTACGACCAGGTTGCGCGCAAAACGCGGCATGCGCGCCCGCATCGTTGCGCCGAGCGCGGGCAGTTGCGGGGTAAAATATTTCGCATACCCCGAGACATAGAGTCCCGCGCCGGCATTCAGGCCGATACTCCAATCGCTGAAAAAAGGTTCGCCCGCCGATTGTAATCCGGAACGCGCCGCGTCTTCTTTGCTGGGAATCACCTTGCGGGCCTCGGCTTCCATACGATCGGCTACCTGGTTGATGCTGGTAAAAAGTTCGCTGTCAGCCGGTAAATCGACGCTGACCGTCGCAATGATCTTTTTCTTTTTGATGTCGAGCAGATACGCGGTCGCGTGAATGCTGGTTTTGATTCTGCCGCCACCCAGCTTTGCATTCACAGGTTTAAACCCGCCGCTGATGACGATATCCTGGTTTGTCAGTATACCAAGATTCATCGCCGCAGTGCGCGTGTGAAAATCGTCACGCAGTATAAAATTCTGTTCGGCGATGAGATTCCACTTTTCTTCGGGCAGTTCGTCGAAGGCCAGTTTTTCGCGCAGACGCTCTTTAAGACTGTCGGTGATCGACCCCTCGAGATACGCGAAATTGGCGTCTTTATCGATATTGACGATGGGTAAAATCATGACTTTTTGCAAAGCCATCGCGGGGCCGAGAGAAAGCACAAAAACCGCAACCGCTGCGAACAAGCGCATCGGGCACGCTACCCACGGCGGCCCGGCTCTGTCAATCGGATCGTGTTACATTGCGCTTGACCGGGGCCATCGCCCGGGTACTCTAAGACATGAGAAAAACTACATTCATCTCTGCTATTCTGTTAAGCACCTTCGCGCTCACAGCCTGGAACAAGGCGGATGACATTCCGGTCGGCGATCTGCCTGCCGACGTGAAAGCCGTCGTCGAAACGTATACGAAGATACTTAAAGACAGCGCTTCGGTTGAAGACGCTGCCACGGCTTTCGCTGCAATTGCGGGCGGCACCTTGGTCAATGAAAATGGCTCGGTTGCGAACAATACGAAACAATTCGGCCTGAAGAAAGACTTTAATAATTTTAAGCATTATGCCTATCCGATACAGATTACGCGCGTCAATAAGACGGTTTCGAATGGCGAAGGCTATGGTTCGAAAAAAATCGCAGGAGCGCGTTATACCGTCTGGATCGCGAAAAATGACCCGGCGAAAGGCCTGCCAGCCCCCCTCACGATCATTGCGCCCTCTGGTGGGGCAGCCAAGGTTGTGAATGTCGGCAGCTATTAGCGGTTTTTTTTCTCAGAAGCCCGCTAAGGTTTTCTGAAAAAACCAGAAAAATTTTCCTGACGGCGCGGGCGGGTATTTTTTTATAGTGCCGCCCGTATGAATCACCTCGCCACAGAAAAAACCCAGCGTTACCGCAAACAGCTGCTGGCGGCGGTATATACACGCTATTTCTGGATCGCACTTTCGGCCGCACTCATCAACTGGTTCAAGATACCGTTCGCTGGCTACATCACGATCGCCGGCGCAGCGCTCGCGGTGATGAATACCATTGCGCTGATTTCATTTTGGAACCTGAAGGGCGACCGCGTCATGATCTACTTCATGATCTCGAGCGACAGCCTCGTGCTGCTTTATGCACTCTCGGCGACCGGGCTTTTTTCGAGTCCCTTCACGATGGTGCTGATCGTCGTCGCGGCCTTTACGGTGCTTGTCACTGATCTCAAATACGGCTTCTTCACCGCGGCGTTTTCCTCTACCGGCTACTGCGTGTTGGGAATCCTCTACCTGCTGGGCAAACTACCGCCCGAACTGAATATACCCGCATACAACAACATCATGGCGATTTTGCACATGGTCGTCGTCAGTACGGCCCTTTTTACCGTCGTCGGCATTCTCGGTTTTGTCGTGCTGCGCCTGCAAAAATCCGAGGCAAGTTATTTCGATCAGGGCCGTGTGCTCGCCGAACGTAACCACGAGATGTCGTCTGACATGGCGATCGCCGCCACTGTACAGAAGGCGATTCAGGCGAACCACGAATACAGCGACGATCGCCTGTCTGTTGCGGGCAAGATGAAACCCATGCTCGAGGTGGGCGGCGATTATTTTGAAATTTTCCGGTTCGATTCGGGCGAGATCGGCGTATTCGTCGCCGACGTTTCGGGTCATGGCGCGGGCTCGGCGCTGATTACGGCGATGCTTAAGGTGAGTTTAGAGAACGCGGCGAAGGGAGAACGCGACACCGGGCGCGTACTCGGTAAAATCAACGACGATATGTGCCGCATCATCGGCCAGACGGATTTCTACCTGACCGGTATTCTCTGTAAGATCAACCCCGATTCTTTCGAACTCGAATATTGCGGCGCGGCTCACCCCGAAATGTTTCTTTTGTCCGAAGGCACACTGCAATCGCTCGAAAGCGAAGGCACGATTCTGGGCAAGTTACCCGCGCTGACTTTTCCCGTGCGCCGCACGGCGCTCAAAAAAGGCGACCGTTTACTGATCTACACCGACGGTATTACCGAGGCGCGCCACAAGAACGGCGAATTCTGGGGCGAAAGCCGCTTACAAGAGCTGCTCAAAGACAGCGCCGTCGGGGCGAAACAATTCACAGCTGCGGTTTTTGCGGCAACCGACCATTTTTTCGGAACCGAAAACGCCAACGACGACCGCACCCTTGTCACCGTCGATATTCTGGCAGAACCGCGCGCGGTCTCGCGCGCCGCCTCGGGCGACCTGGTTGAGAATATCGAACTCAGCCGCGCCGCGCTCGCCGAAGGGAATATTCAGCGCATCGAAGAGATACTCGCGAAAAATGTCACACTGCCGATTCGCGCCGCGATTTCGCTGATTCGCGTGCTCAAAAAACAACGCGGTCTCGACGCCGCAGTGAAACAACTGCACAACGAGATCGCCAAACACGGCGAGCACCCGCTGCTGCTCGAAGAAATCGGCCGCAACTATTTCAGCGCGGGCAAGACTGAAGAGGCGCGGCGCTACTTCGAGCTCGCGGCGGCAAAAGATAAGGCCGGTTACAGCGGCTATTATCTCGCGAAGATGCGCGCGCAGACGTAAAAAACAGAATTTACGGCAGGGGACAATCTGCCTATACGCCGGTGGATATCCCCTTATGAATAAATTTCGCCTTACCGCAGTCGCTGCCATACTCTTGATCTCGGCTCAGCCCGCGGTTTTTTCAGAAACGCCACTCACCTCCGATAAAGTTTTTATCGGTAAACCCGAAGCCACAGGCAACGAGGTTCCCGAAGCGGAGAATCAAAAGCTGCGCTCGGCAAAAATCGCCGCACGCAGAAGCGCCGAACTTTCTTCGCGCCTGACCGAAGATAATCCGGGAGCGCGGCTCGTCACACGCGCCGACGGCGTCTACTGCTCGAATGGCCTCGCGAGTCTCGTATTTGAAGGCGACGACGACCATAGCGGTCTAGTACAGATTCGCTACCGTCTCAACGACGGTGATTGGAACGATTACCGGGGGCCGGTACGCGTCCGCGAAGAAGGCCGGCACTGGCTCAAGTGGGAAAGTGTAGACCGGGTAGGCAACCGCGAAAAACAGCAGGGCATCCGTCTGTTTGTCGATAAAACAGCGCCGCTTGTCACCATCGCACCGCAGGGTGAATTCCTGTTGCTGAAAAATCAGATATTCGCACGCCCGGGTTTCAAGATGCTCATCACCGCAAAAGACGAAACCTGCGGCGTGCAGGGTGTCTATATCGATTCGGGCTCTGGTTGGCGCAAGAGCGAAAACCAGGCACTCGAATTCAACCAGGCCGGTCGCTTTACCGTTCGTGTCATGGCCGACGACATTATCGATAACCGCTCTGAAATTCGTTCGGTGCAACTGACAATCGACGGCGACGAACCCACCGTACAGCTACGGACGAACAAACCTTTGTATAAAGAAGGGAATGAAGTTGTCTGCCGGCCTGAAACGGAGGTCTTAGTCGCGGCCAGCGATGCTTCGAGCGAAATCAACAGAATCGAAATTCGCCGCTCGCCCTCGGCCGGGTGGTTGGTCTTGCATCATGACAAGATTGAAGTTTCGCAGTCCGGGGAATTTTATCTCGAGGTGCGCGCGGTCGATATTGCGGGCAATACTACCAAATCTCCCGAGATCTTCCGCTGCAAGTCGCCTGCGCCTCCGCCGAAATCCATTCTGACCCCCAAGGATGGTCAAAAATGAAAATCCGTACTCCATATTTGTTGGCGCTGCTTTCGGTTTCTTGCGGCGGCCTGACAAAGCAAATTCGTGAGAGCCGCGAGAGAGCGTTCGGTGCGGATGCGGTCGCCGTTTACGGAGAAAAAACCGATAAACGCAACGACTATGCGTCGCTCATCGCCGAACTGAAAACAGACGACCCGACCTGCCACGAGGAGTCGGGCGAAACGACCAATTGGATTACCTGCTCTGCCGCCTCCGAAGAACACCTCAGGGGAATGCCCGCACTCAAGGGGCAAGACGACCGCGTCTGGCTGGTTTCACAAGATGCGGCGCTCGGCGAGTTTCTCGCCAAAGTCAAGGCTGCCCGCGACCTTGAACAGAGGCGTAGGTTCCGCGAGGCCGCGGCGGAGCTGGGGAAAATCCCCGGTGTCGACAGACCGGGGTATTACGCCAACTATCTCGCGCGCCTGAACGACAAAGCGCTGCAACCCGGGAAAGACCTGAACACCGTACTGACAGCGATTGAAAATCCCGGGAAATCCGATCTAGACGATACGACTGCCGCAGAACTGGTACGAAGCGCATTCGAAATTCAGCCGGAGCTGAGCAGCGACAACAAACTCAAAACGCGCTACCAGGCCATTGCGGCGCGCCTGCGGGGCAGCGCGCATTGCAGTTTAAGTATCACGGAGCCGCCCGGCGAAGCTTATATCAGCACAGGCTATCCGATACCCGCGATTGCGAGAGCGGCCTGCGGCGCCACGAATCTCGGCGCGCACTTCGCGGTGCGTATTGCGGCAGCCGATAAAGTACGCTTCGGCAGCGCTGAGATTTCAACGGTGAAGCCGATCTTCGCCGAAACGCGTGCGGAAATTCCCGTCTCAGAACTTTCAACGAAACGCGAAGAAAACGGCATTCGCTTCAGCGCAGAGCCGCGCTTCGCAGAAACATTTCGTGCGCTGTTGCCGCTGGGTGCGCAGCCGGCGCTGAGTTTCACAGTCACCCCCGCCGAATATACCTTACGCAAGGTTCCGGTCTATTTTTCTGCGGATTACGAACGTCTCGCGCAGGGGGCAACGCCCTCGGCGCCATGGCGTACGTTACGCGGTAAAGAAACCGAAGCCACGATTGGCATGAACGGCCAATTCACCATGGGTGGCACTCGCAATGGCGAGCCCTATGACATGGTCTTCGGCCACCCCAACGGTAAATACTCCGACGGTATTTGGTCGTCGTATCTCACCCTCAACGTGAACGGTAATCTTTATCGCTTCGACAAATTGCCGCAGCAAAAACGCGGTGAAAGCGACGACCACAAAACACTGCGCATCGAGGCGGATATTCCCCCGGAAAATGTCAGCGTCGTTGTGACGATGCAGGCAGCAGAAAAGGAAAATTACGATCTGGGTATCGAAGTTAAAAATAACTCCGGCGAAACCAAAAAAATCGGCATGCGCTATCTCATCGATACGTGGGCCGGCAAAACCGACGGCGTGCCGTTCATCACACCCGCTGCCGCCGGCGAACTGACGCTGCACACCAAAGAATTCAAGTTTACTCCCGTCTATTCGACCATCTGGGAAACCGTAGACGCGGGCGGCGACGGTTATGTCTACCTGCGCAATACGCTGAATGGCCCGGGGCTTGTCGCACCCGATCAGCTCGCTTTCGTACAATGGGGTTCGGCTTACCGTAGCGAGTGGGATTACCCCGTCAGCGCGGAAAAAACAATTCTCGGCGATTCGGCGGCGTTGCTCTGGTGGCAACCGCGTCCGGTTGAAAACGGCGGCACCCGCCGCGTCGCGACGCGTTTCGGTGTTTTTCAGCGCAAAGAAAAAACTTTTGTCGATGTGCAGGATGCCAAAAGCGGTTTCGGTTATGTTTACATCGAAAGAGAAAATCCGACGGCGCAGCCTAAAAAAATTCGTCTCGAAGTCGAAAGCCCCGATGCCGAGTTGCAGCTGCCTGCCGGTAAGACGCAGGAGTTCAACTTAGCGCCCAAACAGCGCCTCGTGCGCGCGATACCGGTAAGCGTCGCCGGCAACGGAAAAAAGACCGTCACGATCAAAGAATACGAAGACGGGGCAACGACGCCGCGCGTCTCTACCCTGCACTTCGAGCTGAGCGTCGACAACGGTCATTCGGCGAATGTTCCCGTGTGGATGAACACGCGCCCTTATCCCGTGCGCTTTGTCGCGAACAAACCCGACCGCAAACTGCGCTGCCGCGTCAAAGCCGCAGACGGCCTGCGCGTCATCGGCGAAGGAAACCTGAATTTAATGCGCGGCGACGCAACAAAGGGAGAGCACATTTACGGCGCCGACATTCCTCTGCCCGCTGATTACCGGGGTGAAACAATCGTCGACATCTTCGACCGGTAAACTTACGGGTTCATCGCATACTCGCCCGCAAGCGAATAAACATACTCTTTCGTCACGCGTTCATAGCGCTCGGGGTTCGCGAGGGGTTTCTTTACCATCTTCAGGCAAGCTTCCATCTGCGCGGGCGTGCTGCTGGTCTTCGAATAGAGCTGTACCGCGTATTTGGAGAAATCGCGCACCATAAAATCGAAGATCTGATCGACAAGGTCGATGTCGAGATTTTCGATCTTCGCGGCCTCGAGAATCAGCTGGCCATAAGCGACGAGTGTAAAAAGCTCGCCGTAGATCAGCATGAAATCGAGGTCGCGCGTCTGGTTTTTTTCCGGCTCGCAGTTTTTCACCAGATATTTGTACGCGTCGATCTGCGTGAGGAATATCTTCACATTTTCGAGTTGCTTGAACTGCTCGTATGCCTTGTTATAGTCGTGAAAGAGAATCTTGTTCTGGGCCTTCGACGTCGCGCCCTGCGTAAACATGAACGCGTCGTTACCGAGCGAGTCGTTTTTCGGCAGTTCGGGCAGGTTAGACGGGTTAAAGAGAAAATTCTCGATGAACTTGAGAATAAGCACCATATTCACCTGCGCTGTGCCCTCGAGTTTGGGCAATCCGCGTATGTCGCGCGCAGCCATTTCGAAGTAGAGATCTTTCTCGAAACCGCGCGCGGCGATGACATCCCATAAGAGGTTGATAACTTCTTCACCCTGCATCGTGACCTTCATCTTCACCATCGGGTTATAAAGGAGGTAACGTTTATCTTCCTCAGACGCGGCACGCATGTAATCAGAGGCGCGGCGCGCAAAGAGCTTCATCGCGATGAGGCGAGTGTACGCATCGACAAAGAACTGTTGTATATGGCTGAACTCCGTCACCTTATGTTTGAACAGCACACGGTTTGAGGCATGGTTGATCGCTTCGTAGAAAGCATGCGTACAAATCCCCACCGACGCCCAGCCAAGATTATATTTACACAGCGCGACTGTCGCGAGCGACATGTCCCACGCTTCGCGGCCGACGGCGAGAATGTCATCTTCGGTAACGGGGTAGTTATCGAGCTCGTACTCCGAAACATAGTTCTGGCTGTTGACGACGTTTTGAACGAGATTGTATTTCGGGTGGGATGACTCGACGACAAAAAACACATAGTCGCCGGTACCGGCAATTTTGCCAAAAGTCGATACGAGCGCAGCCTTGTTGCCGTTACCGATATAATATTTGCGCCCGGTTGCGGTATACGTGCCGTCGCCCTTCGGTGTCAGCGTCACTTCGCTCGAAATGAGATCAGCACCGTGAGCGCGCTCGGACAAACCGAACGCGAAGATGCCGCCTTGCTGGAGTAAATCCGCCGTTTTATTTTTGACCTTTTCGTTCTTGCTCATCCAGATGGGGCCGAGGCCCAGCATCGTCACCTGCCAGGTGTACCAATACGCGAGACCATAAAAGGCTGTGACCTCGCTGAAGTCGCAGTTACGGTAGGTATCCCACCGCGAATCTTTCGGGCCATAACCCGCAGGCGTCATCAGCGTCGCAAAGATCTTCTCTTCTTTAATCACGTTTAGAAAATCTGCGTACCAGACGCGCTCGTGATCGTCGTGCTTGAGGCTTTTCAAACCTTTCTTCTCGAAATATTCGATGGTCTTTGTCATCAGCCGGCGCGATTTTTCGTCGAGGTGGGCGAAGGTTTCTTTTTTGGGATTGAGAAGCAGGTTCTTTTTACTCATGACATTTAAGCTCGAAAATGTCAGTATCTTGTAAAGCGTGAATCCGCATTTACGCTGAATACAATGCGGAACCGTTGTCCACTGAAACGCGTGGGGCATTCTGAAACCGAGAAAACTGAAATTCATCGTTTTATGGTGCGGATGTCTCGCGGTGCTCTCGCCTGCGATTGCGGAGAACAATCTGTATCTCGGCGTCAACGCAGGCGCATCGCTCTTCTTGCCGGGGCTCTACAGCAACCGGGAAATTTTGTATCGCTTTGATTCACTCGATTCCGTGGCGAAAACGCCAGCGATTCTTTATGCGGTGCCCGTTGTTGGCATGAATGTTTCTCTGGTTCACAATGAGAAATGGATCTTCGGTTATAGCGGCAACATCGCGCGCGCGACGTGGCTTGAAAATCCGACCACGCAGAAAATTGAACTGAAGAAGTGCGGTACTCCAACCGCCTTGACCTGTAGAACGCTCGATCCGCATTTTTCGCCCTCGTTCACATTCGCGGCAAATCTCACTCGCACCGATCACGATCTTTCTGTAACCCGCAGACTCGGGTCATCCAATTGGTTACTTTTTGCCGCCTTACGTTACCAGTATTACGCAGTGAATGGGGAACGCCCGGCGCAGGGGAACAACGATACGACAACCACGCAGATCGGCCCACCGGTAAATGCCACAACCACAACGGCGAGCGGACAATCGCCCGGAGCAACGACAAACTACAGCGCGCAATCGGCAGGTGGTGCGCTCGGTATCGGGTATACGCTGAATTTTTTGCAGAATTGGTATCTTAATCTGCAGGCCGGTTTTTTGATTCTGCGCGGCACAGCCGACTATGTCTATTACTCTGCAGATAACCGGTTCTCGCTGCATGAAAAAAATCAGCTTCTCGGTCTCGGTAGTTCGGGGGCATTTTCTCTGGGCTATTCTGTAACCGGAACTCATATTCTGCTTTTATCTTATAAGTTTCAGGTATTTCGCATGGGTGCGCTTTCGGGCAGCCGCACGACGGTCGACCAGTACGGCACCGAACTCACCAGCTCTGACGGCTTTTTTTCCGACGGCGCCGTCGATCTTATCAACACACTAACGCTTGCGTATATCTACAAGGTATTCTAGGGAGAAAAGCATGCGTTTGAGCCACCGAATCTGCATCGCCATACTCGCCACAAGCTGCGCGGCAAGGCAAAACCATAACTCAACAGAAAACTACGCGCGTATCGCAGTGCTTAACTAAGCCAACCAAACCGCCAGCGCAGACTTCGACTATCTTTCCGAATCTTTGGGCGATGCGACTCGTAATGCGATGCGGGGTAAGTTTGATTTCCGCGAAGTGCAAATGCATCCGCTACCCCATACGAAAGAAGACGACATTCTCGATACTGCCGGCGGCAAGGCGGATATCCTCATTCTGGGAAGTTATGCGCGCGAAACGGCGTCGGGCACAAAAGGGAAAAAGTCGGAGCAATTAACCATTGCCGGCAAGATTTTTTCCCTGCGCCACCGTAAATTGCTCGCCGAATACTCCCGTAAGGCCGCGGCCGATGCGCGTATTTTCACAACCGTAAACGACATAGCACAAGAAGCCGTCCGCGGCATTCAGGCGTATACGCGCAAAATTAACGAAGACCAGACGGTAGTCGACCCCAAAACCGGCAAAGAAGCGCTGACGCTGGAGCGCCTGAAGCTGAAAGTCTTCGTACCACCGATGTTTTGATTGACGCAGCCCCTCTGTTGCCTTTCAACGCGCCATGCGTCGTTTTTTCAGACCCCTCGTCCTGCTCGTCACCCTGATTCCCGTACTTTCCTGCTCGCTGCTGCAAAACGCACTCAGCGAATACGCTCCCACCATCACGCTGAAAGACATTCAGCTCAAGGGCTTCGATTTTGAAGGCGCCGATATCGAATATATCTACACCATCAAAAACAAAGTGAGTTTCGGTATTACTTTCTCCAGACTCGCCTTCCAGATCTCCGTCGACGGCAAACGCATGATCGACGCGCAGAACGATAAAAACGTAGTGATTAAGCCGAACGAATCGACAGACTTTTCTATCGTACAGCGCGTGCGTTATGTCGAGACGGTCGAGGCCATCTTTGAATTCGCGAAAAAAGATTCGGTTGAAATTGCGCTCAAGGGCGCCGTCGGTATCTATGTCAACCAGATGATCGGCAACATCGAAGTGCCCATCGAAGGCAGCAAAGTCGTTCCGGTACCCAAGCTGCCCCACGTTGCATTCGGTTCACTCGATTTCGGCAGCATGAACTTCTCGAACCCGCTGAATCCCAGTGCGACATTCAATCTCAAGTTCAATGTCAAGAACTCGAACCCCTTCGACATCAAGATTCCGAAGATAGAATACGGATTTACCGCCGCGGGCACGAATGTTGTGAGCGGCACGAAACAAAACCAGACCCTAACGAAAAACTCCGATGCGCAGATCAGTATTCCGGTAAACCTGCGCGGCCGCGACATCGTCGATCTCGTACCCAAATTGCGCGATCTGAATTCGACCGATTACCGCTTCACCTCGGCGGTCGAATTTAACATCATGGGACAACCGGTGAGCCTGCCCTTCGCGTACCCGAAGTAAGCCTGCTGGCGGTTTCTGTTGAAAAAAAACTGACAGTGCAGCGCGGCTCAGAAACCGATTTCGGCGCCAATCAGCACTGAGAGCACCTGCGGATTGCTGGCCGTACTGCCCAGGTTTTTCTCGAAATCAGTTTTGAAACTGCCTAACGCGGCATTCGTCTGTAACCCGGGATCATAGATCTGGCTATAGAACGCGCGGTAGTAACCGAAACCGAGGCGCAAACGGAACGACTCCGTAAAACTGTAATAATAAGCAAGCTGTGCCTGCAACGCCGCCGTGTTATTGCGTCCGCTGGCGGCTGCAGTACCTGAAACGCCGCTGGTGAAAGTCAGATCCATGTTCGCGCGGTTCATGGAAATTCCCCCCTGTACTTCGAGCCGCAAATCATGCGCAGCGCCACGGCTGCCTAAATTGCCCAGAAAAGAGAACGCAATCGCACCGCCGCCAAAGAAAGACATGTTGCTGGTCGAGGTATCATAACCAATCGGCGGGCCGCCGTTGCCACCGGGCAGTGAAGCCTTGTTGGACCACGATTGAAACGCGCCGGCGACACCGACACCGAGATAGGAGAAAAGAACATAGTGTGCGTTCACCTGAACGCCGAGGCTACCCGTGCGCAAAGCCTGGCTGAACGGGGGCATGCCACCGGTAGAAGCATCAGAACTGACCTGCTGAAAACTACCAAGGCCATAAGAGCCCGACAGCGAAACCAAAAGCCAGTCGCGCGCGGCCTTACCCGCGGGCTGGGCCGGTTTTTCCGGTTCGACCGGCTTTTTTTCAGCGTCTTCTTTCTTTTCATCTTTGCGAATCGTACGGCCATCTTCGGTCAGATAGACGGATGTATTGTTGTTCTGATCGACAAGCCGCGCCTTCACGGTTTTATCCCCCACCGTAACATTCTTCAGCTCGAGGGTTTTTTCATCGAGAATCAGTTTTGCGACATTGGCTTTAGCTATCTGCAATTTACCGTAAGGGCTTTGAAAGACATATTTATCCGCCTTCTCTTCGAGAATACGCCCGCTGATAACGTCGCCGTTTTTCTGGACGATGACGGTTGCGAAAACGGGTGCGGAGAGCATGAACACGAGAGCAATGAGAACTGCACGCATTTTAGTTTCTGCTGATAGCGACAACGTCGCGTTCGCGTACGCGCAAATTGCCCGACGCACCCGCCAGCGAAAGCACACCGTCTTTTGCGGCGCGCAACCTGCCCGAAAGGCGGTCACCATTCTTGAGTTCGACCGTGATATTTTTACCGACATAGTTAGCGTACTTCGACGGTTTCTCTTTCTTTTTTTCGACAACTTCGGTTTCGGTTTTTATTTCGGTTTCAACGGGCGATGGTTTCAGCATGCCCTGAAACGGCGCGGCGGCCTCACGGGTTTTCCATTTTTGGGTATCGGTAGCGTCGCGTTCATAAAGGCGAATTCTGCCCTCTGTCAGATTAACGGCGGTGCCGTCGGCGCCGATGCTTACGGTGAAAGCCGTACCCAGGGGTTCGACCGCTCCACCGGGAAAAATAAACTGCACGGGTTTTTCAAGCGCCTTGTGATCGAGCACCATCTGCCACGAACCGCTGGATAAGACGATTTTATCTGTGTTGCCGGCCACGCGAGAAACAGAGCCGCCGCCGAGATTCTCGATGCGTATACCCTGCGCGAGCAATACATCCCCCTTTTGTTTGGGAATCGCCTTCGTGATTTCAACGAGCGGCACTTCTTTCGGCGTACTACCCTGGTTCAGAAGAATGAATGCCCCGACCAGAATACCGATCGCACCGAGTGCCAGCGCCGGCATCAGCGGCGGCGAGAACAGGGATTTCAGCTTCGCACCGAAACCCGAAGGCTCGACGGCACGCTGTTCAGAGATTTTTTTTTGAATCTTGAGCCAGAGCGCGTCGGGCGGCGCAAGCGATGCCGCCTGAATTTCATCTGCGGCGAGGCGCGCAATTTTGTCGCGGCCTTTCGAGGGGGTCTCGGTGAGATAATTAAAGAATTCTTCTTTCAGTTCTTCTTTCTTCATTTAACCCTCGAGCGCCGTCGCAGCGTCTCCCCAGCCTTTTTCTTTGAAGAAAGCGCGCAGCTTAGACACAATCTTTTCGAGATCGCGGCGTATCTGCCGCTCGCTTTTGCCGAGCGCCGCAGCAATTTCAACCTGCGTCAGATCGAGATTCCAGCGCATTTCGAAAATCTCGGCTTCTTTCGGGTTGAGAATTTTTACCGCCTCACCCAAAGTCGACAGAAGATCGTTCTCGGCCAGCCGGTCTGAATCGGCCTTACCCTGCGGGGCGGGCTTATTTTCGAGCATTGCATCGGAGGTGAATTTCGCCGAAGCCGCAGTTTCATGGTAGAGCAGGTGGCGCGCGATCTGGAACAGGTAGGCGCGCGCATTGGCGATATCGGCCATCTTGCGCATGCGAGTAAAGAGCCGGGTGAAGGCCTCTTGCATGATGTCTTCGGCGAGCGTCGCGCCGGCTTTTTTGACGAGATATCCGTACAATTTAGGGCCCTCCGCCTCGTAAATTTTGCGTAGAGACTCGTTCAGCTCTCTGTCGCCGGACATTTTTACCATGATCGGCAAGCCAAAGGCTCTAACAAGTCATTTATAGGCAGAGTGCGGTGCGTCAATTACCGGACACAATTTCTTTCGATTCGATGTCGTCGGTTGGGATTCGGAATCGTCCATTCTCGTTTTCGACAATGACCAGTTCTGCTGTGGCGCCCAGCTGTCGCCCCGTGATGACCGAACCGTTCACGGTTTTTATCCGCACCCTAAGGTACTTCTTTTTCACAGGCTCGGGCTTTTCGGTAATTTTCTCTCCTGCGGCACGTATGAGATCCTGGTATGCCTCCTCGGGCACATAATCTTTTTCAGACTTCGCGCCTTTAACCGGGGTGGGATTTCCCACATACGGCGCCACTGCAGCGAAAAAGGGGGCATCCCCCAATGCTGTGCCACCGGTTTTAGCCGCTTCGGCAAGGCGGTCGTTGCGGCGGTAGAGCGCACCCATGAGATATAACCGTCGATGCGCCAGCGCCGCAACATCGCTTTGCCGGTTTTTCGCTATACTCTTACGGTAATCTTCAACCGCCGCCTGGTACTCACCCGGCGCCTCGTGCGCGCGGCCGCGCAGGTAATAATAATTCTGGTCGCGTTCGTTCTCAGCAACCTGTGTCAATGACTCGAGCGCGTCTTTGTATGCCATGATGCGGTAAAACCCGAGAGCGCGCGCTTTTTTGTCGGGCAAGAGCTGTGTTTTGTCACGCCGCGCCATAAAGCGGTCAAACCAGGCGATGAGTTTTTCTGCCAACACCCGGTTCGCTTCGCTCGCCGGTGCGGCCGCAACATCTTTCCAGGCGTTGCGCGCCGATTCGTATTCGGCGAGAAAAAAGAAATCAAACCCCGAATGCAGGCGTATAAAATCGCGTGTGGCCGGCGAGACATGCGGTTTCAGAGCCTTTTGAAACGTGACGAGTGCTTCGGCATAATAGCGGCGGCGTTCGAGATTATACGCGAGCGTCACGAGATCGAGTTCGTCGTCGAGATAGATGTGCTGCACGGGGCGCACTCCCGCGGCGCGCTGCATCAGCGTAATCAGCGAGCGGAAAAATTTCACCGGCAGCGATTCGGCCGAAAGCCAGCCCGCATCGCCCGAGGCGCGTTCGGGAAAAGCGGTCAATAGACGCAGCTCTTCTTCGGGTATCTGTTTTTTCTCGGGTCTTTGAGTATTGTTTTTGAGTTCTTCTTCGAGGCGAATGAGAATATCGGAAGCATCGACCGATTCGGCGCGTAAGGTCAGACTATTTAGGCGGTGCCGCAATCCGTCGGTTTCAATGCCGGCGGTGAAGCGCAGAAACCCGAGCGCCAACAGCAGCGACAGCACGGCAAAGGGCAGCGCTACGGTATGGTATGCCGTCGGCATTTTACTCATCGGAATTCGAAAGAAACAATAGTCACATCATCTTCGATCGCGCTGCGTTCGACCTGCGCGTTCCAGCCGTCGACGACCGCGGCATGCATCGCCTTGAGATCGAGCCGGCGGTTCGCCTCGAGCAGAGCCAAAAGCCCGTCTGTCTCGAAGGGTTTTCCCGACTTCGTGACGGTTTCGCTGAGACCGTCGGTATGTACAATCACCCGGTCGCCGGGGTGTAGATCGGCCTCGG
Source organism: Spirochaetota bacterium (assembly GCA_017302045.1). Classification (GTDB taxonomy): domain Bacteria; phylum Spirochaetota; class Leptospiria; order Turneriellales; family Turneriellaceae; genus Turneriella. The sequence continues at coordinate 10,936 of JAFLED010000005.1, read as the reverse complement.
CGGCGTGAAACGAACCGATACCCGGCGGTGCAAAGCCGATGCTGAGCGAGGTCGGGTCGAGAAGTTCAATCTTGCCCCCCGCGCGCAGAATCACGATACGCGTGTGCGCGGCATTGCAATAGGTCATCTTACCGTTCGGCCTGACAACGGCATAGAACGCCGTGAGAAAGTTGCCGGTTTTTTGCAGATGCTGCGAGAGCTCGTCGTTGACGAAAGCAATGACCTGGTTGGGCCACACGGTTTTTTGAATCGCTTCGACGAAAGCGGTCTTCGCCATCATGGTCAACAGCGCAGCCGGTACGCCGTGGCCCGACGCGTCGAACTGCAGAATACCCGTCGCCCCGCCCGCGAGATCGTAAATGTCGTAGAGATCGCCGGAAACTTTGCTCAGCGGGCGGTATGTCACCTGCCACGAGAGATTTTTTCCCGCATTTTTTTCCGGTAGAATACTTTGCTGAATTTCTTCACCAAGAATCAGATCGCCTTCGAGATTAAAGTTTGCCTTCTCAAGATCGAACAGTGTATTCTCGAGCACGCGGGTCTTTTCTGCCAGCGCGAGACGCATCTCGTTGAATGTTTCGGCGAGGTGATCGATTTCGTCGCTGCGCTTGCCGGTCTTGAACACCTCGCTGAAATCGCCCTGGCCGATCTTGACGGTGGCTTTTTCGAGCGCGCGCAGGCGGCGTATGAAAAGAAAGTAGATAAACCAGGCGAGGCCCGCCTGCATGACCAGCGTTACCGCGAGAATGATGAGACTCACACGCAAGAGTCTGTCGAAAGATTCGCGTATCGACTCGAGCGGCACGCTGCAGGCAAAAACATAGAGCCCGCTTTGTGCGCCGGGCCGAAAAGGTACAAAAACATCCGCAGAAAAATCACCGAGCGCGAGATCGCTGAAGAACAGACGACTTTCGGCTTCATAAAGACGCAATGCCTTGAGCGCGCGCGGCGAAATACGTCCGCCGGTATCGCCCACAGGCTTGCCGTCGGGCCCGATCGTCGCGCAGTCTTTAAACGAAGCGCTGCCCGAGTCGGCTGCGATTGCGAATTTCTTTCTGAAACCCGCATCGGCCATCGGGTCGATCGATTTTACTTCGCGCAAAAGCTGCAGGAGTTTCAACGCGGCATTTTCGGCAATGAGCAGCCCGTTACGGCCGATCTGGTCGATCTGCCCGGTTGCTGTAAAAATATAAATTGCCGAAAGATCGAGAGCCGTAATCGCCAAAAAAACAGAAAATATCTTGGTGATGATGGATATTTTTTTACGGGGTATATCCACAGGCTTAGTGCCCGGCTCGCGGGCTATACGTCCCGGAGACGCTCAATGAATGCCAAAAAACTGAATCGCCTTGCGCGCAAAACATATTTTTTCAAGGCTAAAATCCCCGCCGGGAATACCGCAGTTTTCACTCACGGGCACCGTATGTGCGCGCGAGTTCATCGAATAACTTTCGATCATGACATGCCCGCGCGAAGTTTTGTAAGCCTGGTAGAGTATGTCACCGGGTAGCTTCTTTTTCGTATGGCGTTTACGGCGAATCTTATGCGCAAACTTCCATTGCTCGACCGCCAGCTCCATGGCGCTATAAGGCACATTTTTATCTTTTTTGCCGTGCCAGATGCTGATCTTGGGCCAGCGCAGCGGCTTTCCAGGAATGTGCAGCAGCGCCTCGTCCATTTCGTCTTCTTCGTCGTCGCATTCGGCAAACTCGCGTATACCTGCGTGGCCCGGCTTACAGACATAACCTCCCGCGCCGATGATAGCCGCGGCCCTGAAAGTTTCGGGGTATGTCGCCGCGAGAATATTCGCAAACTGGCCGCCTGAAGAGAACCCCGTAATAAAAACGTACTTCTTACTGATGCCATGTTCTGCAATCATATAACTGATCATCTGTAAGATCGACGCAGACTCGCGCTCGCGCGCCGATGCCATATTCGGGCGCGAGTGATTAAAACAGCGGATATTGTTATTTTCCGTTTTTTGTTCGGGATAAAGTACGATGAAGCCGTACTTTTCCGCGAGTTCGTTGAAGCCCGCTTTCGAAAATTGTTTCGCCGAACCGTTGCATCCGTGCAGCGCCACAACCAGCGCCAGCTTGTTTTCGGCGACATACTCGGGTACGTATTCGTACATCGAAAGGTTGCCGGGGTTAGGACCGAAATTCTCGACTTTAGCCAGTGCGGAATCCGCAGGTTTGGCGGTTGTGTCGGCGCCCTGCGCGATGCCCCCACAAAAAATCATAAAAGTCAGGAGATACGATGTTGTTTTTGCAAATGACCGTATGCGTCGCATAATTCAGAATATACCCCAGGTATCCTCGAAACCGTAGGCCGAGGTGCATTGGGGGCTACTTCCATTTTCGGCCATTCGGCCTGTATCGGTGCAGAGAAAAATTGCCGCGCCGCGTTCGCGGATTTAACGCAGCTTCGCGAGCTTATAACTCAGGCTTTCAGCGCGTCGTTGAGCGTTGGGAAAAGCTTCACCACATGAGAGAAACCGAGCAGATCATAAACCTTTTTGACCTCTTCAGTTGCTGCGGCGACACGCACTTCGAAACCTTTCTGTTTCAGAATCGACTGCGCTTTGACAGTAATGCCGATACCCGCAGAACTGATGAAGCTGACCTTACTCATATCGATGATAATGTTACCGGTTGGGTTCTGCGTTGCCATATCCAGTTCGAGCTTGAGAATTGCACTGCCGGCCGTGTCGAGCCTGCCCTCCAACTGAAAAATCGCGTCTTTTTCTGTGTTGCGTTTTGATACCCGAATGCTCATGATTCCCCTATGACCTGACCACCTGCGGCCGCGAGTTGCTGGTCTGCAATTTCACGCGATGCCAGAGGTTGTGCTGCTGAATAAAGTGATACATCTTCTCTTCGATATGGTCGAGCTCTTCGCGGTAAGGCAGCGAGAGATCGTCCTGGAAAGTAATAATATAAGTCGTAATACCGCGCACTGCAGTCTTGATATCCATTTTTTCGGCCGAACGCGCGATCGACTGGAAAAGGCGGACGGCAAGACGCGAGCGCATATCTTGCTTGAAGGCGCCGTTATTTTCGGCGATCTTGACGATGATGGCATCGACTTCGTTACGAAACTTCACTTCCGGGAAATTGCAGAAACGACCGGTGAACTGCGCCAGCAGATAGCTGAGATTCGCCTCGTCGCCGCGCGCATAAGCAAGTTCTATCTTGTTATAGAGCTCGCGCGCTTCGGCGTTTAGGGCTTCGCGCTGGTTCGTCGTCAGGTTATGCGAAACCACAACATGTACATCGTCGTGGCTCTCGAAGACTTCTTGAATACCCGTCATGACCTCTTTAGACACCAGCGACTGCAGGTTTTTCAACGGAAATTCGAATGCCTTAAAAAATTCGAAAGCGAATGTCGTTTTGCGCAGTGCCGGTTCAGCCTGCAAATCGATGAGAAACGCGCCCAGCATCTTGAATAAGGGATGATGGTCTGGCTCGAAACACAGGACATGAAAAATGTGCCGGTAGATGTTGGCGACGATGCGCCACTCTTTCACCTTCTTCTGCAGCTCGAGATTCTTGTGCAGGTTTTCATGCACCTCATGGTCTTTATGCCCGTAATATAACCGCAATGGCTCCATGATATGCGGCTCGGCGGTTTCGAATCCCTTTTGATGCGCCCATTTGAGAAGCATCAGGAAATTATCGATCTGGTGTAGCGGTATTTCCTGCATAGGCGCGCGAAATCTTCTTTAATGGCCCAAAAGCGATTTGGCAAGGCAACAAAAATTTGTCCGGCTTTGGGTGGTCGGGGCTCTACACTACAAAGGCCAATATGGAACTCAATAAACTCAAGAATCTAGCGCTCTCGGAAACCGGGTTTTTGTTCGATCCGGCGACGGGTAATACATTCACCCTCAATGAATCGGCGATCTTTATTCTCAAAGCGCTGAAGCACGGTCTGCAGCAACGGCAGATCGCCGAGGCGCTCACCACAGATTTCGAAGTGTCGCCGGCGCAGGCGCTCGAAGACGTCAGCGATGCACTGCTACAGCTCAAAGAAGTGGGCCTCATTACAGGCGGTGCGGCATGAGTCCGACGATCTGCGTCACGGGCCTCAATGCCGCCGACAGCCCGGCACCGGGTCTCGCGGTGCTACGTTCGCTGAAAGAGTCAGGTTTTCGCCAGCGCCATATCGGTATCACGTACGGCGTGCTCGACGCCGGTAACTATATGTCTGATCTCGTCTCGGCCTGTTATCTCACTCCCTACCCCAACACAGGCCCGCGCGCGCTCTTAACGCGCATCGCCGAAATCCACAAGACCGAAAAAATCGATGTGATTGTACCGACGTTAGACTCAGAACTCGAGAACTATATCGCTATCGAAGGCGAGCTGCGTTATCTCGGCATTAAACTCTTACTGCCCCTGAAAGAAAGTCTGGCGATGCGCGAGAAGCCCACGCTCGCAGAAAAAATCCCCGAAGATATCGTGAAAACACCCAAGACCGTGCGGATTTCCGACGTGTCGGCGCTGCGCGATGCCTTCGATCAACTGGGATTTCCCCTTTTGGTCAAAGGGCAGTTCTATGAAGCGTATGCCGCGTATTCGCCCGAAGAAGCCGTCGGCTGGTTTTATAAGCTCGCCTCACAGTGGGGAGTGCCCGTGATCGCGCAGAACATGATCCAGGGCGAAGAGATGAATGTCGCAGGCCTCGCGAAGCGCGGCAAGCTCTATGGCGCCGTGGCGATGAAAAAACTTTTTCTCACCGATAAAGGCAAGGCCTGGTCGGGTGTCACGATACGCAACGAAAAGATTCTCGAGATGACACGCCGGCTGATACAATATCTCAACTGGGATGGCGGCTTTGAACTCGAGTTCATCGTCGAAAACAAAACCGAAGAGGTATTTCTCATCGAAATGAATCCACGGTTTCCCGCCTGGGTTTACCTCGCGACTGCGGCGGGCATCAATCTGCCAGCGATGCATGTGCAACTCGCGCTCGGTGCGCCTGTCGAACCGCGTACCGATTACGACGTCGGTAAGGTTTTCATCCGCCACGCGCGCGATGAGATCATACCGATGGCGCAGCTGGAATCGCTTTCGACAAGCGGCATGGTCGCACACGCAACTCAAACCCGTCTCCCTCTAAAAACAATGCCCGCGCAGCGGGCGAGTGTCTTCGCACAAGGATAAAAAATGAAAAATAACAACGAACAAAACAGCCCCGCCGGAGGCCCATCCGCGCGCAATACAGATGGCACGGATGTCCATGGTTTGCGCGGCACAGCAGGTGCTGGTGCACGCAAACCATATGCGCGCCCGGTGATACGCAAACAATACATGGGTGCCGCCAATAAATTCGGCGGTTACAGCGTACCTGAACCCGTGTTGAGCATCGACGGCGTTTCGATCGCAGAACTCGTCTCAAAGTTCGGTTCGCCGCTCTTCGTTTACTCTGAGAACACCTTACGCCGCAAAGTGCGCGAGCTCAACCAGGCATTTTCATCGCGCTACCCCTCGTTTCAGGCCGCGTGGTCATATAAGACGAACTACCTCGACGCGATCTGCAATGTCTTTCATAGCGAAGGCAGTTGGGCCGAGGTTGTTTCGGGGTTCGAATATCTGAAGGCCCGCCATAACGGCATTCCCGGCGATAAAATTATCTTCAACGGCCCTTACAAGACCTATGAAATTTTAAAGCGGGCCGTGAGCGAAGGCGCGAGAATTCATGCCGACCATCTCGACGAAATACGCGATCTAAAGAAAATATCCGACGAGCTGGGGCGGCCGGTTGAAATTGCTCTGCGACTCAATCTCGATACCGGCATGGTGCCGCAGTGGAGCCGCTTCGGGTTCAATCTCGAAAGCGGTCATGCGCTCGAGGCCGCGCGGATTGCAACCTCGGATGGCAAACTCAAAATTATCGGAGTCCATTCACACATCGGCACTTTCATGTATGAAACGGGCCCTTATAAGAAGGCAGCCGACAAGGTCAGCAAGTTCTACAAACAGCTGCGCGAAGAACTTTCGCAGCCCGTGCGCTACATCGATCTCGGCGGCGGTTTCGCCTCGAAAAATAAACTCAAAGCCCACTACAAAGCAGACTGCTCTTGGATTCCCAGCTTCGATGCGTATGCCGAAGCCATCTGCGATACACTCTATGAAAATTTTCCCGGCGAAGAGCCGCCGCAACTCTTTTTGGAAACAGGGCGGGCTCTGGTCGACGAGGCCGGATTTCTGATCTCATCGGTCGCGGGTTCGAAAATGCTCGCGAGCGGGCAGCGCGCGCTCATTCTCGATGCAGGGGTGAACCTTCTTTATACATCCACCTGGTATGACCTGAAAGTTTCGCCGACACAGCATTACTCGGGTGCCTGGGAAGATGTGATTCTCTACGGGCCACTGTGCATGAACATCGACGTCGTGCGCGAGAAGTGTCTGCTACCAAATCTGCACCGCGGCGAACAGGTGGTTATTCATCCGGTTGGGGCTTATAACGTGACGCAGTCGATGCAGTTCATCGAAATGAAACCTGCGGTGGTACTCGTCTCGCCCAAGGGTGAAGTCAAACTCATCAAGCGCCGCGAGACGATGGAAGATATGGTCGCGATGGAAAGCTAATCGTGGATACTTTTGCTGACCCCACCCCGGAATTCAGACTCCCCCTCTCCTTCAGGAGAGGGGGTTGGGGGGTGAGGGTTGAATCCCTTCTCCGCTCTTATTCGAACATACTCTTCAGCGACCGAAAGCTCATCGGTCTGATCGCTCTCGGGGCAACCTTCTTCAACTTCAAAGCCGGGCTCTTTGGCATCTTCGCCATAATGACCGCCAACCTGCTGGCGCGTATTGTAGGTGTGCACGAAGATAAAATCCGTAAGGGCCTGATCGGTTTCAACGCCCTATTGCTCGGCCTTTCATTCAGCTACTACTATGCCTTTGGCGCGACCGCTCTCTTTATTCTCTTCGTTGCCGTCGTTCTTCTGATCTTTGTCAACATTGCGCTGGATCATATCTTCGGTTACTTCTTTAATATACCGGCGCTCTCGATTCCCTTCGTGCTCGTCAGCTCGATCAGCTATCTCGCGTTCTACAACTACGACGCTGCCGCGCTGCAAAAGGCCGAGGCATTTCCCTACGATGTTTATTTTCCCGAAATCCCGCGCTATGCGTTGTATTACCTCAAGTCGCTGGGTGCGATTTTTTTCCAATCGAGCCCGTGGGCAGGGCTCACAATCATGCTCGCGCTCATTATCTCGAGCCGGTTAGGATTTCTTCTTTCGCTCGCAGGTTTCGCCGCCGGCGCGGCATTTCACCTCATTCTGAAAGGCGACCTCAACGACATGACGGGGGGGCTCGTCGCTTTCAACTATATTCTCACCGCCATGGCGCTCGGTGGCATCTTTCTCGTTCCAGGGCCTGCGGCATTTACACTGGCCATACTCGCGACACTAGCGACCGCGACCGTCGCCTCGTTCATCAAGATTTTCTTCGTGAGCTTCAACATGCCGGTGCTCACGCTGCCATTTGCCCTCACGACATTGCTTTTTCTATACTGTATTAAATTGCTCTACAACAAAAACCTGCGGCCTGTCGATTTTCTGCCTGGCTCTCCCGAATATAATCTCGATTTTTTTAAATCGCGGCAAGGCCGCTTCGGCGATTTGGGACTCGACATTCGTCTGCCGTTCTGGGGTAAATGGAAGGTCTCGCAGGGCTACCACGGCGAATACACACACCAGGGTGAGTGGTATGCCAGTCTCGACTTTATGGCTCTCTCTGAAGAGGGTGCTCTGCGCAAAAATCAATCCGCCTCGGTAGAAGATTATTACACCTTCGGCCTGCCCGTGCTCGCGGTCGCGGCCGGCACCGTGCGCCGCGTGGTATCGCATCTCGACGACAATGAACTCGGAGCCATGAACCTGCGTGAGAATTGGGGTAATCTGGTACTCATTCAGCACGGCCCCGCGCTGTTCTCCCTTGTCTGCCATCTGAAAAAAAACTCGGTCACGGTCAAAGAAGGCGACTATGTCATCGCCGGCACAAAGCTGGCACAGGCCGGCAATTCGGGCCGCTCGGCCGAACCACACCTGCATTTGCACTTTCAGGCAACACCCGAGATCGGCAGCGCCACGCTACCTGTTGCGCTCACGCAGTACATCTTGCACAACGGCGTTTCGAAAATCCATTTCAACGGCGTACCCAAAGCCGGCGAGGTGGTCGCCAACCTCGCACCCGATTTTAACCTGAAGACGTTTTTCACGCTCGCCCCGGGGCAGGTCATGCGCGTCGCGCTGGAGACGCCCGAAAAAAAACAGCTCATGGAAGAGTGGGAAGTCAAAATCGACTTTCTCGGTACGCGCTTCATCGAAAACCGCGAAGGCGACCGCCTGCTGTATTCGGCGTCGAATGACTGGTTTGCGGCACTCGACTATAGCGGCAGCCGCCAGAGCGCACTCTTTTTACTCTTCAATGCCTATTACCGCGTGCCCTTCTCCGCGGCGCGCTTCGCGTATGGAGAAAATATCTCTTACAAATACTTCGTTTCTCTGCCGGTGAGGCTCATCAAAGATATTCTGCTGCCCTTCACCGACCGCGTCGCCCTGCGCTGGAGCGCGGTGCCGCAATCGTATACAGGTGCGCCGCTGGTTTCGACGATCACCAACGGCACGCGCGTCGTGCTCGCGACCTCGGCCGAACTCAATGGCGGCTTCCCTGGAAAAATTACCGCAGAACGCAATGGAGCCAAATGGGTACTGTCAGCGGCTTGAACTCCACCCTGGCATTTGCAAAATCTTTCTCCCCTCTCCATGTCATGGGGAGGGGGATAGGGGTTGGAGTTATCATTTTTTTAGCCACCTTGAGTTCTCTTCTCGCTCAAACCCAAACAAAAGCCTTCTCCGAAATGCAATCCGGCAACTATCTCTCTGCGCTCGGCATCTGGAACCAGGTAATCTCGAGCGAACCCAACTACCCGATAGCCCTCATGAACCGTGGTTATTGTAACCTGATGCTGGGCGAATACGACGCGGCGAGCGAAGATTATCTCAAGGCAGATTCGTTATCGCAAAACCTCGACGCGAAGGCCGGCGCACAGTGGGCCTACCTCGGCGCCGAAAAATATTCAGAAAGTCTTCAATGGGGTCGCGCGGCGCTTTCTATCGACCCCCAAAACTTCTGGGTCAAGATGCGCCTCGCCGCAGCGTACAAAGAAAACGGCGACTCGTCGAGTGCGCGCGAGATCTACACTGGCCTCATCGACGAACACGGTGCGCGGGCTGTGACGGCTGCGCCCGCAGGCATGCTGATGTCGTATTACCAGAACACAAACTTCGCGGGCTCGCGCCTCAAGTCTTCGGGTTATGACTCGGGCGCCTTCGCAACCTGGAATTTCCAATCGGGTATGAGCCTCGGCGCGGGTTATGCGCAGAGCAATTTGGGAAATCCCACATCGACCAGCGGCTATGAAACCAGGGAGATCAAAGCCATGGCCGGTTTTTTATTTTCTGACCTTTCTCACCTCAACCTTACGGGGCACTACCTGTCTTCGAATTACAGCCTGCTCGACAATGCGGTGACGATCAGCGCAACATACAAAACGAGTATCTATTCAAACTTCAGCTTTGGCGCAGATGCGCTGATTTTTCCCAGTCACAAGGGCCTGCAATTCAACCCTCAATACCAGATGCCGCTCGCCCGCGGATTGACATTGGGGCTCGGCGCAAATCTGCAGGCCATTAAATACACCCAAACGACAAGTTTTTATGGTGCGGCATCGGCGTCGTTGCGTTATTGTTTCTCGATTTTCTGTGCCAGCGCTGGTGCTCTCTATGGCAGCCTTTTTACGCCGCTTGCGGAAAACGGCCTGATACTCACCTATGTACTCGATGAGCTCGAACTCTCTACCTTTGGCCGCCTCGCCATCAAACCCTTTGCGGGGCTTGAAATATCTGCGGCTTATACGTATGGCCGCTGGAAGGCGATCAACGGCGACACACCAGTCTCAGGCACATTCACATTCGCGGCTACAGGGAGCTTATTTTGAAATACTTCGGCATTCTGCTCTGCGCAACCTCGCTCTATGGCGCGGGGCTGCAAGACACCTACACACAAGAATACTACGGCAAATACGCCGACGCGCTTGCGGGCATGGAAAAACTCGCAGCGGAGAATCCCAAAGAATATTTTTTTGCGCTGCGCGCCGGTTACGTGGCTTATCTTGCGGGCAGTTACACCCGTTCGTTGCAACATTACCAGAATGCGCTGCTGCTCAAAAGCGACTCGCTCGAGCCCCGTCTCGGCAAGCTCTTACCGCTGATCGCACTCGGGCAGTATAAACAGGCAGAGATCGAAGCGCAGGCCGTGCTGCGCAGCGACCCTAGAAACTATACGGCGCGCATCAAGATCGCTTATGCCACATACCTCACGGGGGATTTCCCGCGTTCTGAAAAATATTATGCCGAGCTGGCCGCCGAATACCCCTCGGATGCCACAGTTCTGATGGGCCTCGGCTGGGCGCAACTCAAACAGGGAAAAAAGGAGCGTGCGCGGCAGAATTTCGAACGAGTGAAACTGATGTTTCCCGGAAGTAAATACGCCGACGAAGGTTTGGCCTGGGCGAAATAAACAAACAGAGCTTGAAATCCGGCGAGGGGCGCCGATTTAACGCGATCTGTTGACAAGACGCGGAAACAAAGACTCTTGCCCGACGCCTTCGCCGGCGAATTTTTTCTAAAGGACTCCCCATGAAAGCAGACAGTTCGGTACGGTTGATGCTGGCATATCTTTGCGTGCTCAACCAGATTACGGCCAGCCTCCAGGTGCAAGTCGAAATTCTCGATCGTTTCGAGTTGACGGACGAAGAGATTGCGAAGGTACTCGCTCGCCCCGTCGAAGCAATCAAAAAAGCACGCGCCGCCTAACCGCCCGGCGATTGCGCTGGACGGAGCAGTTTAATCTCCGGG
>JAFLED010000049.1 GCA_017302045.1 Spirochaetota bacterium | reverse complement strand
CTGTCGAATGGCCCGCGAGGTAGATGTCGCGGCCCATTTCAACGAAGTCGTAACGCAGTGGTACCTGCGCGGCGTTAAACACGCGCAGTACCGCATCCATGATTTCCGGGCCAATGCCGTCGCCCGGGGCGACGGCGACAGTGATTCTGGGGCTAGTCATGCGCTGAAGATAAAGGTGGCGGCGCGCGTTGCCCTGAAAAACTCAATCGAGATTAAGTCGTTTAATATCGAATGAATTTTTAGAGCCGGGAGCGACTGTGTTTATTACCCTCGGGGTAGAGGATAAAAGCTATGCAAAGTCGTATACCGGGCGCTGCAGAACCCGCAACGGAACAGTTGCGATGATCCCGGCTTAGGAACGCGGGATTTTCATCATCACAGCATCGTAGTCCGCTTTCGCATTCCAGTAATCCGCCTCGGCGCCGATAAGGCGTAACGCTACTTCGGCAGCATTCTGTTCACGCAGGTTGACGATAAGCAGAGTCGAGTCGCCGAGATCAAAGCGTGTTTTTTCAGCCTTGGCGAGGCTTTCGGCGACGACCAGTTCTTCGCGTATAATCTGCAGGCGTTTCAGGGCGTTTTCGAGCGCGATGAGCGCATCGCGGGTCTCGATGTTTATTTTATCCTTTTGGTAAGAAAGTTTTGTCTTCAGGATTTCGATTTTTTGTTCGGCGCCGCCGATTTTCCCGTCTTGTTTACGTGTCTGTAACGGAATATTGAAGACAAGGGAGAAATCCCCCTCCCATGGATCGCGCCTGAAATTCGTACCGCTCTGAATGTCGCGCGAACCCCGCAAGATCAGGTCGAGTTGCGGCCCGCGCTGGTTTTCATGAAATGCCAGCGCGTTTTTCTCCATTTCAATTTCATTGAGAATGCGTTTTAGCTCGGGTCTGTTTTCAAGCGCGTGTAGCCGGTCCTTTTCAAAATTGCCCTCGCTGACTGGTAATTCGGGATCGAAAGCGGGCGGAAGTTCGTCTACGAGGGGAGATATCATTTTCCCGTCGGGAGTGCGGTAATACAGCGAAAGGTAGAGAGCCGATTTTTGCAGCAGCCTCTCCGCCGCTGTGACCTGTTCACGCCGGGCCAGAATCGCGCGTTCGTTCTCTTTCTGTTCGATCACGGGTATATCACCGAGTTTGACACGTTTTTTGATCTGCTCGTTACGGGTCTCCGCGAGCGTCAGAAGATCCTGTACAATTTTACGCCTCTGGCCGGCGGCGAGCCAGTTAAAGTAACTGACCGCGGCATCGCGATAGACGCCGAGCCTTTGTTCGCTAAGAATATTTTCGGCGATGCCGCGGTTCAGTTCGCTTTGTTTAAGGTCGAGCCGACCCTGATCTATCGAACGATCGCGCCACAGCGGTATACGTCCACCGAAACGCACTTCGCCGGCCGAGTTAGTGCGGCGTTCGCCGTAATAATCGGGAAAATCGCCCGAGCTGACACGGTAACCGGCAAAGAAGGATGTCCCCCAAATCGACGTCGGTTTCTCCAGGTTGGTTTCAAGGCGGTTACTGTCATAGTAACCGGTATTGTTCGTGGCTGTGCCTTTGAGCGCGAGGTCAAAGGCACCTTGTGCAGAGAGAATATCGAATTCTGCTTTGCGGATTTCCCGCATCGACAACAGGATGACCGGAAAAGTTTTTTCGAGATTTGTATACACAGAGTCGAGAGACAAGATTTTTTTGGGAGTGTCGCCGAGCAGCGGCGCCAGAACCAGTAAGGACAGACAGACCCAGTATTTCATTTTTTTCCTCCCGGGGAATCGTACTCTTCGGGAATTGCCGGCGGAAAATCGTTGAATTTACGCCAGAGTTCATAGCCCACGGTCACACGGTTGAGAAATATCCAGCCGCGCGCGCGCACACCCTGCTTGAGTAGCGTCGCCTCAGGCCAGGGTTCGTCTGCGCTTTCCTCTGGTACGAGAACCGCCCGGAACTTACCATGCCCGTCGTCGGCGTTATCGACAAATTTAACCCGTGCGGGAAAAGTGCCGAAACCACCTTGTGGCCAGCCTGAAATCTGTAATGCAGGCCAGCCCTGGAACATGATGCGCGCGCTGCGGCCATCGCGGATCAGGGGAATGTCGTTGCCGTCGACCCAGATCTCGACCGCGCGTTTACCAGTTTGAGGAATCAGCACGCAAAGCCCCTTACCTTCGCGGACAAACTCGGCCTCTTGTGCAACCAGAAGCCGCGTGATGATACCATCTTTAGGAGCAATCACCTCCTGAGTTTTCTGTCGTGAAAGCCTAAGCTCGATGCGCGGCAAATCTTCGTTCGCGCGCGCCAGTTCACTGCGTGCGCCCTGCATAGAGGCGCGTGCGTCGCCGATGAGTGCATCGGCATCTTTCGCGATGCGGCGTGCTTCGCGTTTTAAAGCTGTTTTTTCCTGCTCGGCGGCTTTGAGCCCCGCGATAGCACGCTGTTCTTCTGTTCTCGCGCGCTTAAAATCCAGCTCGGCGAGTTCAAGGTTTCGCTGCGATGCCAAACCCTGTTCGACCATCGACTTCTGTCTTTCAAAATTTGCCTTTGCTGTATCAAGAGCCGCTTCGGCTGCGGCCACCGCCTGCTGCGCCTGCCGTACACGTTCGCCAGCCATAGCGGCACGGTTTTCGGCGGCGCCCACAGATTCGCTGCGGGAAAGTTGCAACGCGGTAATCCGCGATTCTATCGAATCGACACGCCCCTGCGTTGCCCTGACACGATCGGTGAGTGCAGCGCGTTCTTGCTCGAGGCGGTCGCCGATCTGTGGGTCAAGGTCTGAGATCGTCACCAGTTTGTCGCCCTTTCGCACCAGTGACCCTTCGTGGACATGCCAGTGGCCGATACGGCCTGATACCGGGGCCTCGATGGTCTGTTGCCGCTCGGTGGGCGAAAAGGCGACGACGCGGCCTTCGCCATACGAAGTCTGCTGCCATGGTAAGATCAGTATAAATGTGGCAAAAAGCACAAAACCGAGAAAATATTTTTTCCAGCTGATATCGCGCCAGCCGGGGTTCAGGTAGCGGTCGTATCTTCGGAAAAGTACTTCTTCTGAAATGGGTTGTGGCTGGCGTACGGCGCCGATTTTTCTCAGTTTCAGCAGGGCGTCGCTGGTATCGTAAAAATTCTGGAAATATTTCCCGAATTTTGAGATCGCATCGAGCATTTTCGAGACAATGATTTCGGCCGCGACCAATTGGCCAAGGCTCATTTCTTTCTTTAGTACGAGATATCCGCCGAGCAAGAGTACCATGCCGTTACCGGCGATGTGCAGTATCGCCATGGTAAAATGCTGCTTGAAAATAACGCTGAAAATACCGGCGCGCTGCACCATATAGTCGTCGCTGAGAGCCTCGATCTCAGATGCCGGCGGCGATTTTCGCGGATTATGTTTCGTGTTTTGCAGCCAGCGCAGCAGGTTGTATTTGCTGTTCGACTCCGCATAACTTGCGGGCAGGCCCTTGCGCGTGAAATAATACGCGCCGATAAACCCTGCCGCAACGAGTATGATGAGATTCACCAGAATGAAGTACGGATGGTATAGCGATACGACCAGCATGCCGATAGCGATGGCAAGAATCGCCGTCGAACCGTCGGTGAGCAGGGCTACCAGATTTTTTTGCAAGTTGAACACTTCGACGAAATAGTTCATTTTTTCGCTGTCGCCCCGGTATACCGATTCGAATGCTTCGTTGGTGACGCGCAAAAACAAACGCCTTTGCAGCGCTTCGATAAACCAAACCTGTAGCAGGCGTGCACCCGTGCTCACGATGAGAAAAGCGAGTACCAGCACGGTCAGAATCACGACGGGCTGCAGCAGGCCGCCGAAAGAAACGGCATTGATCAGGTTGCCCACGGCGATGGGTACGATCAGAGATAATATACCCTGCACAACGCCGAAGCCGATGATGCGAAAGAATTCGGTACGTTCGCGCTGATAGAGATTTTTTAGTTCCTGAATCAGGTTTTGCGCATCGAATACCATGGAGCGCTCAATGCGGGAAAAGAAAGTCACCGTAAAGCACAGTGACCTGTCAGCCTTAGACTATTTTAATGTCAGTTGCCGCTTTGCGTTTTGCGTGAATTACCCGGCGTTGTTTTGCGCACATGGCCTTGGAGAAATAAAATAAATTTTGTAAACGGCAACGCTTCGGAAAATTCATAACCTTGTATGACATCGCAGCCGTTGTCTTTGAGAAAACTGCGCTGCTCGGCGCTTTCGACGCCTTCGGCGGTGACTTGCAGACGCAGATTTTGCGCGAGGCCTATAATCGTGCGTACGATCGCGGCGTCGTCTGCGTCTACCATCAGGTCGCGTACAAAAGACTGGTCGATTTTAAGGTTATGTATTTTCAACTGCCTGAGGTAGCTCAGCGACGAATAGCCGGTACCAAAATCGTCGATCGAAAAGCGCACACCGAGATCCGAAAGGTCCCTGATAGCCGCAATCGCCTTCGCGGTATCCTGCATGATCATACTTTCGGTGACTTCAAGTTCAAGAGCTCTGGCAGGAATCACCCCGTTCTGCAAAGCTGTCTTCAGGTGTCGGGTAAAATCCGGATTCTGGATTTCTTCTGCGCTGACATTGACGGATATCCGCATATCGGCGAAGCCTGCGTCGGCGAGCGCCCGGTAATTTTCGGCGACCGTGCTGAGTACCCAGCGCCCGATCTCGAGAATCTGACCCGATTCTTCGGCGATCGGTATGAAGCGCGCGGGCGAGATAAAACCGCGCTGCGGGTGAATCCAGCGAATCAGCGCCTCGCAGGATTCTATTTTCCCGGTTTTCAGGTTCAGCTGCGGCTGAAAATATACTTTGAGCTGGCCCAGAGCGATGGCGTCGCGCAGCGCCGATTCGATTTCCAGATTTTCATGCGTAATACGATTCAGGTCTTCTGAATAAAACTGAAACTGATTACGGCCGCTCTCTTTCGCATGGTACATGGCGATATCGGCGTTCTTGATGAGCGTCTCGGGTGAAGTGCCGTCGCGCGGGTAAATCGCGACGCCAATACTGGCAGAGGCATTGATGCGGTTTTTTTCCACAAAAAAAGGTTCGGTCAACGCGGCGCAGATTTTCTGCGCGACGATCGCTGCGTCTTCGGGGTGTGCAAGTTCGTGCAATAATAACAGGAACTCGTCGCCACCCTGGCGCGAAACCGTATCGATCGTCTTGACGGCGGCGGTCAGCCGCCGCGCCACTTCTTTGATGAAGATGTCACCCGTATGGTGCCCGAGCGAATCGTTAATCTTCTTGAAGTGATCGATGTCCAGAAAGAGTAGCGCGAAGGTCGACCGGTGTGTCTCTGCAAGAGCGATTGCCTGCGAGAGCCGGTCGGCAAACAGCGCGCGGTTCGGCAATGCCGTGAGAATGTCGTGTTGCCCGAGATAGCGGATTTCTTCCTGGGCGCGCTTGCGCTCTGAAATATCGCGCGCGATGATCAGAATCGAAGACTGGCCGGCATAGCTGGTTTCAGCGGCAGAGACTTCGACGTCGACGATGGTGCCGTCTGTGCGCATGAGCTGTCCCTCGCGGGCGGCGGTCTGCTGCAAGATCATGGCCCGGTGTTCGAGCGGTACGATCTCGCGCATATTGCCGCCAATAAGTTCTTTTTCTGAATTTGCCCCGAGTATTTGCACCGCTGCCGGATTTACATAGTTAATAACTCCGCCCTGATGAACAATGATGGCGTCGGCGGAAGATTCGACAAACTTACGGTATCTTTGCTCGCTCTCGCGCAGCGCCAGTTCTGTTTTCTTACGGTCTGATATATCAAAGAAAGAGGTGATGAACTTACCGCGCTGGTAGGGTGAAACGGTGATCAGAAAATGCCGCTGGCTGCGTGCGCTGAAATACTCCATTTCAACGGATTTTTTTGCGTGCCTGTGTCTCTGCCAGAATTCGGTAATCTCAGCCTGCGTCAGCCCATAGAGTTCGGTCGCAAGCGCACCGGGAATTTTGACTCCGGGGTTAAAATCGGCCGTTCTGTAAAAAGCCTCGTTGACTTCGAGAATGCGGTGATCGATCGCTTCGCCGCTTTCGTTGAAAACCAGTTCGCTGAGCGTTACCCCCTCTGACAGGGTGCGAAAGATCAGCGATAGCCGTTCGTTACTTTCGGCAATGAGGTTATCCGACTTTTTTCTTTCGGTAATATCATGTACTATGCCCGAGAGCTTGACGACGCGGCCATCGCGGAGCACCGGTGCGCCCTGCGAACGCACCCAGATATTTCTGCCGCTGCTGGTCGTCATGCCGAACTCGACATCCCATGCGATGCGGTGTTCGATTGCCAGGCGCACGCGTGCCTCGTGTGCCCGACGCTCGGGTTCTTCGATAAAGCCGATCGCCTCGGCGATCGATATCTTCGCATCGGCCGGCAGGTCGACGATGCGTAGCGCCTCTTTCGAAAACCACAGGGTTTGCGTTTCGACGTCGAGATCCCACCCGCCGATACGCGCCGTCGCGCTTACCTGCTCGAGGTTTTGTGTGGTACGCGCGAGCGTCTCGAGAGATTTTCTTCTCTCATTAATGAACGTTGCCAGCGCCATACCTGTGACCGAAAGTATCGCGATGAACAGCCAGATATTGACGAGCTCAATCCGCCGGTCGGCCGCATGGAAATAACCATGACCACTAGCGGAACCGATGAATATCTGGATAATAATCATCATGAGCGCTACCAGCGTCGCATGCCGGCCGAAACGCACTGCCGACCAGATGACGAAAAACATGATGATAAAAGCACGCGGAGCGATGCCTGAGGTGCCGGTGAACCAACCGAGAAAAATAATCTGCCCCGCTAAAAAAGCGAGTAAAAGCGCAAACACGCCTTCGGTGATCTGTATCGGACGAATGCGGTGCGGTTCAAGGCGACGCCAGATCAGTATCAGCGGGGTCAGCACGATGATACCGAGCGAATCGCCCATCCACCAGAACTGGAAATTCTGCAGCCAGGTCTCGCTCGTGAGGTGCGCCAGGTGCAGTGCAGTCGCGCTGATGAGCGCGCTGGGCAAGGGCGCGAAAATTCCTCCATAGAGAAAAATCTTAAAGTAGTCTCGTGCCCGGTTCAACTGCAGGCCGACCGGGCGCAGATAAGCGAGCAGCAGATAACCCAGAGCGGCCTGCAGTGCGTTGGCCGCCGCAAAGACGAGGGCTATCCACCAGGGTATGCCCGCCCAAAAGTTTGCCGCGAAAGCGCCGGCGAAAACCAGGGGCAGGTACCGCCAGCCCCCCAATAGCATCGCAGCCAGCGCGATTCCCGTCGGGGGCCAGAAGCTGGCGACGATACCGTTGCCGCTGATAAAGCGTAATGCCACGGTGGCGGCAGCGATGTGCGCAGTCAGAAAAAGCAGGATAAACAGCAGCGATCGGAGCATTTCGTGGATGCGACCCTTTTTGTACACCGGGCGATCGGTAAACAGATTTGAGGGTTTCCATCTCTGTACTCCGGTGTTTTTTTGGCACGGGGAATGTGGCGTTTGCTGCGCGGTTGCCATTTATGGCGGCAGCGCGCCTGTGGGCTTCGGGCCCGTCGGTCAACGGCAAAGAGGGCCGTGTCCGCCGTCGACCCTTACGCCTCCTGCGCTCGGCACAAACCTAAAATCCCTGAAGCATTTTTTCCAAAAAATGAAAAAAAGTGAAACCCTTTTTTCAGCCTTTTGATTAAGTAAAATTTTAATCCGCCGACATTAATGGTAAGACTGGGCAAGGACGCCCGGGCAAAACACGTTTCACGGAGGAAACAGATGATTATCAACCACAATATGTCTGCGATCAACACGCACCGCGTGTTGAAGTTCCAGAACTGGTCTCTGGATAAAGACATGGAAAAGCTTTCGAGCGGCATGCGGATCAACCGCGGCGGCGACGATGCTTCCGGTCTCGCGGTATCAGAAAAAATGCGTACGCAGGTACACGGTCTGCGCCGGGCGGAGCAGAACACCGAAGACGGTATGAGCTTCATCCAGACAACCGAAGGTTACCTGCAAGAAACCGCCGAACTCGTTCAACGTATCCGCGTTCTCGCGGTTCAGGCAGCCAACGGTATCTACACTGACGAAGACCGCCAGCAGATTCAGGTAGAGATTTCAGAACTCATCGACGAAGTCGATCGTATCGCTTCGCAGGCAGAGTTCAACAAAATGAAACTCCTCACCGGTTCGTTTGCGCGTCTGAACCCAACCGCTTCTATGTGGTTCCACATGGGCGCAAACATGCATCAACGCGAGCGCGTGTTCATCGAAACGATGACCTCTGCTGCGCTGAAGCTGCGTAACCCGACTGTACTGACGTTCATTTCGATCTCTACACCGGGCAAGGCGAACTCTGTTATCGGTCTGTCTGATGAAGCGCTCCGCATCATCAGCAAGCAGCGTGCTGACCTTGGCGCTTATTACAACCGCCTCGAACACGCAGCGAAAGGCCTTATGAACGCCTACGAGAACATCCAGGCGTCAGAAAGCCGCATCCGCGATACAGACATGGCAGAAACTATGTCGAGCTACACACGTTACCAGATTCTTACTCAAGCTGGTACGGCGATGCTCGCACAGGCGAACCAACGTCCGCAAAGCGTACTGCAGCTCCTCCGTTAATCCGGTGGCGTTACAGCCCAACCTGGTTAGCGCCAGGTTGGGCCCTTCGGTTTGCGGCAACGACGACATCCTGTCGGCCGCAAACCCGAGGGCATCCGTGCCCTTCGCCGTACGACTCTGAAGCCCAAGGCAAATGCCTTGGGTTTTTTTTTGGAAAAAATGAGCACGAATGCTCGTCCCGTGACTCTCCCGCACAGAGACAGATTACTGTCGAGGAGATCAGATGAAATGGATGAGTTTAATCTTACTTTTTAGCCTTTTGGCGCTGGGCTGTCAAAATTCAGCGGATGCTGGTGGCGCTGGAGATACTGGCGACAGCGGAGGTACCAAGCAACCTACGCCCGATGACTTACCGCAACCGGCTTTGGATACGGTAGAAATGTCATTGAATGGCACGAGATACACTCTAACGAATAAAGCGAATGGCTGTATACCTGGCAACCCAGGCGATATCGGATTTTCGATGCCGGGTTTTACAAGCCCGACTTTGTTTATTCACGATGCAGATTTGAACGCTCAGGGGAATGTAACGGTCCAGGGCGGTGCCGGAGCATGGCATATGGATATTGATGCCGTAACTCCGGGTGGCGCGTGGTTGCCAGCAGGGACAGGATGCACCGCGACAGTTATGGAAAACACGGCGACGATTTTCGAACTGAAAACAAGTGGGTGCAATATTCTTCAAGGAGGGGTAACGACAGGTAAAGTATCCTTCCGGGTTCGTTGTAGAAAATAAGTTTGCTGAAAATACCCGGGGCAGATAAGTATCGCACGAACAAATATCTGATCCGGGAAAATCCCTGCCCCAACCGGCGGGGAACCTTATTGGGAGGTCTGCGGTGAAACAACCGGATTATTTGATAATTGTAATCGCAAGGGAGTGGGGATGTTGATAGCGATCGACAATGTGTTTCCTTCTCTCGGCATTGATTGCCGACGCTTTTCACCGATGGAAACAGACGCTCTTCAAGATCTTTATTTTCGTTATGCGAAGAAAATTCATCGCTACCTGAATTCCCTCACGCGTTCTGAAGAATGGGCATTCGATCTCATGCAGGAAACCTTTCTTGCCGCCGACCGCTACTATAAAGAGGGAAAAGTCGAGAACGTCGAGGCCTGGCTCATCGGCATCGCCCGCAACCAGTTCAAAAAGGCGGCGATGAGCGAAAATCGCCGCGGCGAACAGTCGCTTGAAGGCGTCGAACCCGCGGCCGCACCAGAAGCCGAAGATCGCCCCGATTTTTCTGCGTTACGCGACCGTATCGTGGAGCGTCTCAGGCAAGTGAAACCGGTATTAGCTGAGATTTTTATTCTGCGGCTCGATCTGAACCTGACGCATGCGCAGATTGCCGAAAGCACCGATCTGCCGCTCATTACGGTGCGGCGGCATTTCGAAAAGGTCAGGGCGATTATCGAACAGGATTTTGGTGAAGAACTCAGGGGAGGCGGCCATGGCGAATGAAGAAAAAAAAGCGGGGAATATCCCCGGGCTCGACGACCTGCTCGGCTTATCGGGCAACCAGCCCGCCGACCTCGCCGCTTACCGCCGCTTACAGGCGTTGAAAAAGAGCGCAGAACTTTCAGATGAACAGCTCGCCGCGGGCTTCGAAGACTTGTTAGCGAGAAGGCAAGCCGCCACAAAGGTGAAAAGTTTTCCCGCCGCGCGCTGGGGGGCAGTCGCTGCGGCCGTGGGGATATCCGTCTTTGCGGGTTTCTGGTTGTTGCGCGGAGGGCAAGCCGACACGCCCATCGTCGTTGAAGGTGCGCCTGCCGCCGACCGCACCGGCGGTGCATTGAAAACCCACGACGCCCAACTCGTGAGCGCCCGCGTCGAAGATCTTGATCTCCGTATTCGTGGCGTGAACGGGCTTACGGCAAAAAGTGATTCTGCAGCGCTGAACATCAGCCTGCAATCGGGGTTTCTCGAAGCAAATTACCATCCGGGAGAGAAGCGTAAGAAGCTGACGATTGCCGTCGGTGATACGCGCTTTTTTATCGTCGGTACGCGCTTTTTCGTGCAGGCCATGGCGGGCCAGGTGAGCCTTGTTGTCAGCGAGGGAAAAGTTGGCGTTGAACGGCAAGGTAAAACGTATGATGTCAGTGCAGGTAATACCTGGTCCGATAAAACAGAGAGTGTTATGCCGGTGACGGAGCAGCAACTGGTATCCTATACGAAAAAATTCGAAGACATGAAAACTCCGGTTACGGAGATTCAGCCGGTCGCGAAAGAAGCGCCGAAACCCACTGAGAAACCGAAGAGTCGTACGCGGGTGATCCTCAAGCTGGGGCAGGTGATTTCGGGGACTCTCGTCGGCGAAGATGCGGAGGCGATCGTTCTGAAAACAGCGCAGGGGCGCGAATTGCGCATTGCGCGTTCCGAAATCGAAAAAATCGAACGCGGTCGTTAGACAACATGTCTTTGCGTTTGAGTATTATTTTTCCGGTTTTCGCCGCCGCATCTTTCTCGCTCGGCGCCGAAGAGATCAGGCTTACCCCGGGGCATCGGGTTATGGGCCGTGTGTTAGGTGAAGATGCGGATAAGACAGATGTCGCCGCCGAACGTTTGGATATACAGCGATCGGATATCACGGGGCTAAAAATCGGCGACGCCGAAGCGAAAGGGAACGAGTTTTTCGCGAAGCTACGTCTCAAAGACGGCACACAGGTTTTTGCGCGGGTGCAGAAATTACCCAATGGTGATGTGCTGATTCCGAAACACCCGATTCTGGGCGACAACTATCATGTCACGCGCGATAGCGTGCAGAGTCTGACCGCGGCGGGCGAGGCGACGATCACGCTAAAGAGTATGGGCGATGTAAAGGGATATATCATCGGCGAAGGCGGCAGCGCGATTCAAGTCGAACCCGCACCTGGTACTGTCATTGCCCTGCCGCGTCGTCTTATCGTCGAAACCCCGGGCAAAAAAGAGAAACCGTCAAAATCGCCGCGCGCACCCGAGACGATGTACATCGCCGCCACAGGAGGCGTGGGATTTGTCGCCGGTAATTTGACGAGTTTTATCAAGACCGGTTATCGTGTCGGTATCGAATACGGTTACGCTTTGCCAGGTATCTTTTCGTATCTGGGATCAGCAACCGTCGCCGGGCAATTTGAAAAGTATGCGGGCGATAAATTGACGATCCAGTATTATCGTCTCTATGCCGGCGCGCGCCGGTTTTTCCCGCTGACAGAATCACATCGGCTATTTGCAAAACTCGCGGCGGGGCTCAGTAACGAGCGGCTGACGGGGGCAAAAACCTTTTCTGAATCCGTCTGGGTCGGGGGTACCACGCTGGGCTGGGGGTATTCTTACAAGCTGTATAGCTTCGCTGTTTTCGCCGAGAATAATTTTTCTTATGTCTATGACTCTTCTAACCCGCTGCTAGCGATAGGGTTAGAACTGGGGGTGCTGTATGGCTTTTAGGCTGGCGGTCGTCGTGTTGTTAATGGGCTGTGCGAATGCGAAGAGCCGGTTTATCGATCAGTATTATACCTGTGAGATGGGTTTTTTCGTTTCCACAACGCTTGCGAGTGATGGTATAAGCACAACTCAGGCTGATGCGCAGTGCCAGGCACTTGCGACGCCCGTGGGGGATTGCGGTAAACGAACATGGCGAGCGTATTTGAGTTCGACAACAGAGCACGCGCGCGATCGTATTGGCAAAGGGCCATGGTATAATTCTGCCGGAGAACTGCTTGCTACCAGTATCGAAACGTTATACGCTTCCGAACCGCCCCTCTCGCGACTTTTAACGCAGTTGAAGCAGAATGTTACGGGTTCGGATTTTGTCATGACCGGAAGCAACGCTTTGGGAGTGCTCCGCTTAACTTGTTCGGCATCGGGGAATATTTCATTTGGAGTTCCGGGCTCTGCCTGGAGTTATGCGTCTGATTCCTCTTGTGGTGGCCAATACCGTTTTTATTGTTTTGCTTCAGACTGAGCTACGGTTTCCGCAGAATTCCCGACTCAATACCAAAGAGGATTGCCCCCGACCTGCTATTCACATCGAGTTTGCGGTAAATATTCTCGAGATGCTTGCGTACAGTCGCCGCGCTGAGCTCCATGGCTTTGGCAATCTCGCCCGAGGTGAAACCCAGCGCCAGGTTACGCACGACCTCGATTTCCCTGTCGGTAAGTATATCTGCCTCGGGTTTCTTTTTGTGCAGGCCCAGCAGTACAGAGGCAACTGGCGCCGAAAAGGTAAATCCGCCGTTCATGATTACCTGAACGTGGTCGAACATCTGCTCCATGGGAGTACCTTTGAGCAGGTACCCCGATGCGCCGCGCGACATCGCACCGAGCAGTACCGGGCCATCTTCGATCGCAGTGTGAATCAGCATCTTCATTTGCGGAAATTTTTCGCGCAGAAAGGGCAAAAGATCGGTGCCCGAGCCGTCGGGCAGTTTGATGTCGATGATCGCGACGTCTGATTCTTTCGCTGCCTGCCGCGTGCGTGCGATACTCGGGTAAACGCCGGTAACGATAAAGCCGCGGCGGTTTTCGAAATTCGTACGCAGCGCGAATGCCATTTCGGCTTCATCTTCGACGATCAGCACCCGTATAGGCATTATTGCCCGTGTAGCCGAAACGGGTTTTGCCGTAAAGGCGTTTCAACAGCGCAGCGGAAATCGTAGGGCAAGCACCGTGCCGCGGCCGCGCCGCGAAAATAACCTGAACTTTCCATTCAGGCGGTGCGCACGTTCGCCCAGATTGGTCAGTCCTGAACCCGGGGTGGCATTCTGAATTTCGAAGCCACAGCCGTCGTCGGCGACGATCAGGCTGCCCCAGTCGCCGCGGTTCCGAAAGCGCACTCTGACAAAACCCGCGCCCGCGTGCCGCGCCGCATTTGTCAGTGCTTCATAAAAAAATCGCCGCAGGTGAAACGCTTCGTATTTACCCGCGTCGATACCTTCGCCTTCGAAGGCAGCGCGGAACCCCGCAAATGCCGCGACCTCGCGCAGTCGTTCGGTCATGTCGGCCAGCAGGTTGCCGGGTTCTTCGCTGTTCGCCAGAAGTACCATCTCGCGCAGGCGGTTGAGAATGCCGCGTAGCCGCATACCCATTTCCGTAAGCAACGGGTCGCTACGCTCGCTGCTCAGTCGCAAGACCATCGTGGCTAAATCAGAGCCCACAACATCGTGGAGCTCGGCATTGATACGTTGTTTTTCTTCGCGCAGCGTGGCTGCGAAACTCCGTTCGCGGCGCTCACCCTCGTCGCGCAGCAGGCGGTAACGATCGGCCAGCGCCGCGCCGAGAAAAACTGTGGTAATAGTCGTCATGCCGGGAATGGTAAAGTCCAGAATGAGGAAATCCGTCAGTCGGCCGGCACCCGTCGCGCTGAATCGCATCACCGCATAAACTATCGCGACGACAGGCAGGCATAACATGGCAGGTATGAAAAGCCGCGCATTTCTTTCACCTGAAAGATAAGAGCGCAGGGCGAGCGCCAGAACACTGGCCGTCGTCAGGGATGAAAAAACACCCGCGAGTATACGCATCGGTCTTTCAGGTTTAAAGCCGGCGGTGAGGGCGAGCAGAAAAGCGACGATTGCCGCCGCGAGCAGCGCGCGCCCCATGCGTGAGCCGCTACCTGCAAAGCCCAGAAAGCGCCGCGCGAAGAGCAGTAAAAAACCCTGCGCAAAATAAATCCAGAGAATCGGCGGCGCCGCTTCTCCGCTGTCGTAGAACATGCCGAGTGACAGAAATTGCCGAGCCACAATTTCGAAAACCAACCAGCCTGCTGTATAAAGCGCGTAATATAAGTAATGGGTCTCCCGCAATGCGGCAAACAGAAAAAGACTCAGCACGAACAATACTGCCTGCGCTCCGAAAAAAATACCGAATGTGACCTGCAGCTGGTTTTCAAATGTAAGCGCCGTCTGCCATGACAAGAGGTGGGGGTCTGGCTGCACTGCTGTGTCTGCTTCGGCGCGAAAAATCACCTCGGCGTCGCGCGCGGGTAAACTCACGAGATATTCATGCAGGGATACCTCGCGTGGCCCCCCCGCGCCAGCTGCGTCAAAATTCTTTTGCCTCACGAGTTCGTCCGCAGCGAAGATAAAAACCTCGAGGCTGCGGATGCGCCGGTCGCGCAGCGAAAGCAAAATTTCGACTGGCGCACCCGTGAAACGATAACTGAATTTTCCCCAGACGGCGTATTTTGACGTCGCGCCGGAGTTCTTTCTGTATGTTGCCACTTTGGCCGAAAGTCTTGGAGGCGATGCGCCAGAATTTTCGCTTTGAAATTCGGTCTGTTTCCGCACTGATACCGAAAATTCTTCTTGTGCGGGTATTTCAACGTCTGCCGCAAAGGCGCGGCTTAAAAAAAATAAACAAAGCGCGAGCGCAGACCTGAGCATGCCGGGATTTGTTGGCTTCGGAAAAGAGCCCCGCAGTAAAGTGGAAAGTCCTTACACGATACGGCAAACCGCCGTAGTCTGTTTATCGTTGATTTTAAACCGGGAATCGCACGGCGACAGAGGTACCTTTGTCGCCCGAAAAGAGGCGCGCCCGACCGGCGATGCGTTTTGCCCGGTCGGCGATATTCTGCAGACCAGCCCCTTTCACCCGTACACCGGCAGCCATGCCTCGGCCATTGTCGGCGATGGCGAGAAAGACATGGTTGCCCTGTGTTTTCAGCCGGATACGAATTTGCGTTGCGCGCGCATGCCTTGCCGCATTTGTCAGCGCCTCGCCATAGATCCGTTGCAGGTGAAAGGCCTGCGGCAGGGTCAATGTGATATCCGTAATTTCCGTGTCGACGCGCAGACCAGTGACAGCGCCGATTTCATGAGCCCGCGTGCGCAAGTCGTTGCAGAGGTGTTGTGGCAAAGCCGGGTCAATATTGTTCAGTGCTACCATTTCGCGCAGCTTTCTGAGCGTCAGATCGAGCTTTGCCTCGAGTTCAGCGGGGCGGGGCCTGCGCTTCTTCGAGACGAGAGAAAAACGCAGCAATGAAAGATCTGAACCGATCACGTCGTGTAGTTCGGCATTGATGCGCGCTTTCTCTGCCTGTAACATGGCGTTGAACTCGGCCTCCTGGCGTTCTTTATCTTCGCGTAACCGCCGATAACGATCGGCGAGCGCAAAGCTCAGCAGCAATGCCTCGGCGAGAAGTATCATCGGTACGCCGTAGTGAAAAATAAAATGCAAAAAACTAAAACCGGCCGTTACCGGAATCAGGCGCGTGATCGCGAAAAACGGCAGCAGTGCGATCGAACACAGTACCGCGCTCAGAAAATAACCTGCCGAGGGCACCTTTTGCCGCCAGGCCATAAATGCACGCGACGTGACATAGATCGTGACTATAAGGTTGACCGGAATCGCCGCGGGTATGGTAATATGCTGCGGCAGAAACATCAGCGGCACTGCCAGCATCATACCCGCCAAACCGATGCCACGCGCCCAGCGTGCAGTACGCGTCGCGGCATCGGGGTAGAGAAAATGTTCGGTGAAGAGCACGAAAGCCGAAATCGTAAAGTAGAGCGTACCCGGTAAAAGCAGAACATCCACCGCGGGTGCTGCAAACAGTATATACCGGGCAATGAATCCGGTTGTCTTTGTTTCAAAAAGCAGCCAGCCGAAAATGTAGAGTGAGTAGAAAAGGTAACTGCGGTTACGCAGGCTGATAAAGAGAAAAAAATTATAAAGCGCGAGAATCGCCTGCGCCCCAAACAGCAACCCGGCGACGATCTGGTCGGTGTTTTCTTTCTCTTGTGTATCGCTGAGCGACCGTACACGCGGTGTGAAATTGAGCGGCGTTGTACTCTCGATGCGGATATAAACCCCGGTAATTTCAGTCGTCGGGGGTAACGGCAGCGTAAAATCGCGCAGGTGCAGCGGCCGCGTTGCAAAGGGGCGTGCCGACCCAGTGTGGTGTTCGGCGACGACGGCACCGCCGCGCACGATGTAGAAATCCACGCGCAGAAAAATATAATTACCCAGAGTCAGCACCGCAGGGCCGGCCTCGTCAGAGGCAAAACTGTAACGAAAGCGAAACCAAACGGGTTTACGGGAGAAAGCCCGGTGTATGGTAATGGCGGGAGCAGCCCGAAACGCCGTGGATTCGCGCACGCTGTCGATGCCATCGACTTCGCCCTCATAACTTTCGAATGCCGTACTTACATTGATGGGTTCGGTGATATTGTCGGGTAACTGCAGCGGCGCGGCCGTCAGCGGAAATACGCAGAGAACCGATAAGAAAAAAAACAGAATCTGTGCGGGGCCAGGTAGCAACGAACCAGAATATGCGTCCTTATACGGCGCCAAGGACAATACGCCGGTTTTTCAACCGATGGTTTCACATGGACCAAGGTTGAACTGCCGTCGCGGCACAGCCATCATGCCAAAATTGCCTGTAACGACAAACGCTGCGTTATTCAACGCTATGGGGCCGATCACGTGCTGACAACGCCGTAATAGAACCATAAAGAATCGTTTCGACCGATTTAAAATACGCCGTTTTGCCGTACATTGCTCCTGCCCCGAAATTGACGCACTGCCCGCATATTCATTTTCTATCTCAAAGAATTTAGTTGGGGAGAAACAGATTGAGAAAGAAAACGATTCCATTTTTATGCATAGCAGCGGCATTAAGTACAGCCGTCGAAGCCCGCCGCGGCGCACCTGAAACCGGGCCACGCCAGGGCGCGCTCGCCGTCGTTGCGATACCCGCGTACATCGATACCACGGGCTCGCAGAACTACGGTTATCTGAGCGGATCGCTCACCGATGCGGTCGATTCTTCGATGCAGCAGAAATTCGACTATGCGCGCGCAAACCCGAAAACCGTCGAGGGCGAGGCGAGAAAAGCCTGGAAGACGAACAAGGTTCCTTCCGATGCGGAAATCCGCCAGATTGCCGCTGCGACCGCGAGCGATTATGTTGTCGTAGGTTCTTATACGCTGAGTGCCGATAAAAAGCAGATCATCTTCAACACCCGTATCTTCATCGCCCCGGATAAATTTATCAACGTGACGCCGTTGGCAAACAACGCCGATGCGACGTTGTTCGATGCCACAAATAAAGTTGCGACCGAAATCGTTGCTGCGATCGAGGCCGAAGCGCGGGCGCGTGCGGCCGCGAACCAGGCGACGGTAAAGGCCGGCGAAAAGATCACGCTGTCGAAAACTCCCGACCCCGCTGCGCCGGCCGCAAAAACAGAAGATAGCGATTACCAACGTGAGAAAGACCGTTATATCGGTGTGGGTGTCGGCTACCAGACAAACGCGGTCGAACGCCATATCCAGTTTTACCAGTACCCTTCGGCCGCGCTGGTCGTGAACGCCGATCTGAGAATAACGCGTATCTTCAGAATTTATGGCCGCGCGGCGTTGCCGCAGACACCTGCGGGGCAGGGGATTCCCGCGGCGTATAAAAATAACGGCAACCAAACCATCGGCATTGAGATCGGCGACCGCTACGGAGATTATATTTTCGGCCTCAACTACCGTAACTTTTCCGATGTAAATCCCACGGGTTCGCTTGTGCGCGATCTCGCGAACTGGAGCGCCTCGGCGTATACGAATACAAACTTTCGGCTCTTTAACCTCGGTCCGGTTTACTTCGGTGTCGACTTCGACAGCTATCTCGATATCTATTCGACGAAAGTCACGGGCGTTACCAGCGATAACATTAAAATACTCTGGAACCTTGAAGGCGCTGCGACCGTTTCGTATTTTATTCCCGTGATCTCCGTTTCTGCGACGGCGCTTGTCGGCACGGCTTTTTCGATTCTCGATTCGACAGGCCAGACGCTGAGCAGCGCTTCGGGTACGCTGGCATGGGATAAAGTGAACCGCAACGGAATTCTCACCGGGGTACGTTATGGCCTCGAACTGCGGAAGAATATTTTCGGGATTATTCTCAAGGCCGAGGGGTTCTACACGCCGAGTGTCGCCGGCAAGTTTCAGCCGCTCGACGAGCAAAACGCCAGACGCACATCGTACGCGTTTGTAAATCTTTCGGCCAATTACCAATTCGGATTCTGACGCCACGCCCCCCTTTCCGCGAGGGGGGATTTTTACTTACGTCCTCGCGAATTTGCGACGTAGATAAGATATGAGGATTTATATCGGTTCAACGCCTGGGCTTCGCCCGGCCAGCGGCCAGTCAGAGGCCGTTCAAGGCGATGGTGAAGAGTTGAATTTCACTCTCACGGAAACATTGACTTTTCCGGAAATTCTCGCAAAGCTCACGGAGTGGGCCGAATCGCAGAAGCGTTTT
>JAFLED010000048.1 GCA_017302045.1 Spirochaetota bacterium | reverse complement strand
CCATGAATGTTCAGAAAGAGCTGATGAGCATTCCAGATTTCGGCGCAGAAGAGGAAGGTGCATTCGCTAAAGAAGTGAAATACATCGGCATGCAAAAAGGGATCTGGGGACCATTTACGCGCGCCGAAGAAGAAGATTTTCTAAGCCGCGCGAAAGAAATTGTCGACGGGCTTTTTAAGCCCGCTTAACCATTATCGCCTGCGCCGGAAAATCACCACGGCAAGACCAAAAGTCACGAGCAAGAAAAAACCGATTAAAACCGGGTAGAGAGTATTAAGCCGGGTACCCGCTGCCTGACCTTGTTCGATGTATATGTCTACCCGCCGCTCTGCTTGTTGCCGGCGGGTCGTACGCACGCCCCGGCCGTCGATGACGATGCGCTCAAGCTCAATCCCTTTTTTTTCGAGGGCAATGGCCACGCGCTGAGCGCGCTCGCCCGCCAGCTCCGAATTTTCTTCGACGCCGCGGTTGCGATCTGCATAACCAATGAGGATAACCCTACCACCGGCAAAACGGCGTTCTTGAACGCGGTTTGCCATGCGCCCAAGGTCGGCGAGGGCGGCTTTTGAAAGCGCAGAGGATGAAGTGCCGAAATATACGCTGCCTACGAATTGCTCACGCCCAGAGCTGATGTCTTCGGGAGCCCTGTAATCGCCGCGGTATTCGCCGCAAGAAACTACTGCGACCGCCGCGGCGCAGGCCAGAACAGAGAAGATTGTATATTTACGCTGCAACATGGCGCTATCATGCTTCTTTTTTGTCGTTGTCAAGCAGTAAGCCTGTCTTTTTTGAGTGGCATGAATCCCCCGCAAAATATGGCCGGCGAAAACAAAATTGAAATACACCTCGATCCAGAGATACTCAAGGGTACCTTCGCTAACGTCACCAACATTGGTCATGCGAAAGAAGAATTCATACTCGATTACCTTTTCATACAGCAGCATCCAGCACCCTTTGGCAAGCTGGTTTCACGCATTATTTTAACGCCCGGGC
Source organism: Spirochaetota bacterium (assembly GCA_017302045.1). Taxonomy (GTDB): domain Bacteria; phylum Spirochaetota; class Leptospiria; order Turneriellales; family Turneriellaceae; genus Turneriella. Next base: position 17,923 of record JAFLED010000048.1, on the reverse strand, counting down.
ATGCGAAACGCCTGTTGCAGGCCTTGCAAGAAAATGTTCGTCGTTATGAAGAACAGTTCGGCGCAATAGATACCGGCGTCGCTGTGCCCACAAACCGCACTTTGCAGTAACTACAAAGCTATACAGCCATAAAAAAGGGGCCGTTACCGAATGTCGCCATTCCGTACGGCCCCCTAACCAGTGGCCCCCCTATAGGAGAGCTCACGAAGTTTGGTTCTAAGAACCTTACTTCTTTTTTGCCGCTTTTTTCTTTGCGGGTTTTTTAGCCGCTTTTTTCTTTGCGGGTTTCTTCTTTGCTGCCATGTTTTTCTCCTTTATCGTCTTCTTCTTAATTGTCGTCTTTTTCTTCACAAAGCTTTCAGTTTTCGCCGCGGTTTTTTTTGCTTTTTGAGGAGCAGCTTTCCGTGGCGGTTGAGCACTTTCTGAATCATGAGAACGTTCTGCGCCGATTTCGACGCGTGTCGCACCTTTCCAGATGCCTTCGAGATTATAAAATTTTCTTTTTTCTTCTTCGAAAATATGAATTACATAAAAACCAAAATCATAAGTGACCCAGCCGCTTTCAAATTGCGGCGACTGTGCCCGGGGACGTTCGATACCTTTTTCAACGGCGGTTTTATGAACCTCGTCGAAAAGGGTTTTCAGGTGCGCACGTGAAAGGGCCGTCACAATCACGAAGTAGCTCAGGTAAGAAGACTGATTGCGCAGGTCTAAAACGGCGATATCACCGCCTTTTTTGTCATCGAGGGCCTTCACCAGCACCTCGATTTGTTTCAGATCGTCAGTCACAGGTGCCGTTACCGCCATCAGCGCACGACCTCTTCACCCTTGAGCTTGTTATAATCTTTACCGAGAACCAGAACGAGATCGGTGAACAGGGAACGGTTCACTGCAGCATACGATTTCTGAACCCCCATAATACGGGCGATACTTTCAAGATAGAAAGCATTACCGCTGGTACCAAGCAAAATCGTCTTTTCATAATCGTTATGATCGGCATTGGTAAATTCAAGAATCTGCACACCCTTACGGGATAACTCGGTGCGCATCGTACGGGCAAGATTGGCAACATGCGTGCCGTTCTTAACTTCCATTTTCGGCGGATCGTTCACGAAAGGGTGATCTTTTTGCGTGAGCTGCTTAGTCAGAGTGCGCAGGTAAAGCGCCACCGAATCTTTATCGACATGAAAGGCGTCTTTGACCCGGCGCACCGGCACCTCTACGAGAATCGGCACCCAGCCCTTTTGAGTGGCAAAGGTCTGACTGAGAGCAAACAGGTCAGAGGCGGATGTATTCGTTTCCAGATTTTTTACAGCGAGAGCAAAAATCTTTTCTTCTTTAAGAAGGGGCCACAGACGAGTGCGCTGGTTCCAGGCGTTCAGGAAAAGTGAGTAATAACGAAAAAGTTTAAATGCCGGGGTATATTCGTTTTTTTCAGGCGGATTCAGCAAGCGCGAAACCAGGCTGCCGTCGAGAATGAATTGTCCACGGGGGAGATTTTCGTCTTTCAGTAGGTCGGCGGCAGACAAAAAGTAGTCTATCCCACCTAAAATATCGACAAACTGGGCGAGATTGTTGTCTCGGGCCTTGACATAAGCGACGATGCGCTCGCCTAAGAACTCAGAAACCGCCGAACTGACACCGGAAACACCTTTCGACTTAAAAATCTCTTCGAGGCTCGAAGCGTCGTCTTTGAGGCGGGTGGCCGGGAAGAACGAAACGACGCCGATGCGCTGCGTCGCGGGAAAAATCTGCGCAACCGAGACAACCTGTACCTTCTTGTCGTCTTGCGCCGAGGTGACGACAAACAGCAGAGAGAAGCCGTCGCGGCCGTTGAGGGCTTTTTCGAGACTCGCGCGGTTAAAGAATTTGAAAATATAAATAGTCGCAAACACCGCGACGGTCAGCGCGACAGCGACGAGAAAGAGCGGGCGAAGTTTGCGCAGAATTTCCATCAGATTTTTTTTGTAGGATGCGCGAAGTTCTCTGTGCCCGTATTATGTCTCATTACAGGAATTATGTCACATCGTATCCAAGACACGTGGGGCGTCAATCATTTACGTGGAAATTTTTTGCTCGAAGATTTTCTGTTTAAAAAATTTTTGGCCCGGATTTTTTTATCCTGCAGAAATTTTTTGTACCGCGATCTCGTGGCAATCGTCTTTGCGCAGACAAAAATTACAAACTTCATAAATTTTTTCAGGGAACATATCTTTTGTCGTGCGCTGATAGCCAACGCGTTCGAAGAACTCGGGTGTGTAGGTCAGCGCGAAGAATTTCAAAGGGCGTGCCGTTTGCAGACGCAATGCCTTCTCTTCTGCGGCGAGCACCAACTTCTTGCCGATGCCAGAACCCTGCGCCGTGTCGTCGATGACCAGCGCGCGTATCTCACAGAGGGTCTCCGAGAAAAAAACCAGGCTGGTTGTGCCGACGATGCGGCCCTGGTCGAGATAGACTACAGTCTTGTCGGCGTTTTCGCGTATTTCATCCAGCGAACGGTGCAGCAGTATCTTTTTCTCGACATACGGCTTCAGTAACGCAGCGATCTCCGCCGCGTCTGTGGGTGTTGCATCGCGAATTATCCCTGCCATGAGACCAGCTTCGTCTCCCGACCGGGAGTGAAGCGAAGGGGGTTACTTTCTGTAAAGAATCGCGCCCGAAAAGTCGGAATTCTTTTTGAGTTTCGCGAGCGCCTCATAAGCTTCGGCCTTACCTTCAATCGGGCCGACATAGAGTTTCACTTTCTTACCGTTGCGCGCCATAAAGGCCTTTTGCCCGTTGCGTTTCAGGTTCAAGCCGGCGAGCGAGGCTTCTTTTTCGTCGGGGAAAATTTTGGCGAGAATCAGATAGCTACCTTTGCCTTCTTTCGATGCGCTATCCGTCTGGATTTTCTCATCGGGGCGCGTCAGGCGTACATTTTCAGAGACCTTCTCTTCATCGTTCGCGGTAGCGGGGTGAGAGACATTCGCCGTCGCAATACTGTCGGGTACAACCTTACCTTCGATCTCGCGCGTCATTTTGCTCTTCTGGAGCTGCGTACCGCCAATGAACCCAATGGCGAGCGAAGAGAAGGCAATCGCCAGATAAAGGGAAAGCTTATTCACCTGGAAAGAGCGACCCCGGCTTTCACTGACCTCGGGGGCTGAATTAGGCCGTCTCTGGCGACGATAATAACGGCTGAAATCGATATCCTGCATGTTCTATTTTCGTGTGTTTCGCCGCGTTTTTAAAGAACTTATTTTACGGAGTATGTTTCTTCTTTAACTAATCCGCATTGTCTTTACGTAACTTCGCCTCCCTTCTGATTATGTCGCTTTTTGCTGTTTCGGCAGTGGCCGGCGCAGCGACACGCGACTATCTCACGCTTCCGTTGCGGCCCTTCAACGCAGCAGTGGGTGGCCAGGTATCGCACCACATTCCCGTACAAGCCGCAGCGACGGTGAATCCGGCATTTCTGGCTTACGGCGATCAGAACGCGTTTTTTGCGGGTGGCATTTTCGGCCAGGGGCTCACGGGTTTCTTCGCCGACACGGCACTGTTTAGCCCATTCGGCGGCCTCGGCATCGGTGCGGATTACCTACAGGGCGACGATAAGAGCGCCGCGCTGAATTTTTCGTATGGCGGGTTTCTCTCGCGGCGCGTCGCGACGGGGCTCAGCCTGGCACCGCGCTACACAACAACCGGCAGCATACAGGCATTCGGCTTTGGTATCGACCCGTCGCTGCTCTTCGACAGTAAGTGGCATGCGGCATTCACCGGCAACGACGGCTTTGGTATCTATTCGCCTTCGGTATTTTTCCGCACGCAGAATCTTGCGATACCCGTAGGCGAAAGCGACCTGCTTGCGAAACCCTCGGCACATGTGGGTCTCATTATAGGCCTCTTTCAAAGTACCCATTTTAACTGGGGCCTGGTGGCTTCGACCTATGGCAGCGACCGCTTCGACCGGGTGCCGGTGCTCGTCGGTATACAGACACAATACCGCTGGTTCATGTTTTCAGCCGGTTACGGTGCGAGTAATTACAACACCACCGGTAACGGCATTTCGCTGGGGCTTGGAGCGCATGTTCCGTTCTCATTCGGCGACACTTTCCTCTTTTATAACATCAGCGTCGGCAACAGCACCCGGGGGGATGTACACAGCTTCACCGCCGGCGTGCGGCTGGGCGGTGTCGATACAGACCCTCCCGAGGTTGTTTTTGAAAGCGAAGGTAAATCCTTCTCTCCCGATAACGACGGCGTGCGCGACCTGATCGCCTTCACGGCGAAGGTCACCGACAAGAGCCCCATCGTCTACTACGAGTTCCGTATCCGCGACGCCAAGGGCAATGTTGTTCACAAACAAAAGGGCGACGAGCGGATACGCGAGAAAGATTTCAGCTTCTCGCTGTTCTTTCGCAGCTTTATTGCTCCACGCGGGCGATCCGACATACCCGACCGTTTCACCTGGAACGGCCGTATCACGCAGGCAAAGAAAAAACCCGTCAAAGATGCGGTGTTTGAAGAAGATACAACGAGCGAGAGCCTACCCGACGGCGTTTATAACTATGAATTCTGGGTGATCGACGAGAAAAACAACGAGAGTAAGCATATTACAGGCGAGGTTAGCATCGACACCAAGGCACCCGCGGCGTCGGTCGAACTGAGCGATGATCTGATTTCACCGAATGGCGACGGGCAGCGCGACACAATTACGATTACACAAGACACTTCGGCCAGCGACAGCTATGAGGCTTTCGTGCTCAACGCCTCGGGACAGAAAATCCGTAGCTATTCATGGAAAGAAAATGCCCCCACGCGGGTCGACTTCGACGGTCGCAGCGATAATGGCGAGCTGGCCGACGAAGGGGTTTACCGCTACCAGCTTATCGGCCGCGACGCTGCGGGCAACCGCCGCGAAGCCACGAGCGCCAACTTCTATATCTCGCGCCGCGTCGACGCGCTGTTTCTCAAAAGCTCTGCCCTGGGTTTCAATCCAACACAGAAGAATTTCGGCGAAATCGAGCTTTTTCCCTCAGTGGCATTCGCCGATGGTTACATCGACGGCGAGATACTCATACGCAAGACCTGCTCGCAGAAAACCGAAGATATCATCTTTAAGATACCCGTAACCGATCTGAAGCCGCAGGCAAAAAAGAAGGCAAATAAAAAGGATAAACCCCTGAGCTTTGCCTGGCGCGGCGAAGCGGCCTCGCAGACTCGGGCCGCAGACGGCACGTATTGTATTACTTTCAAGGGGCGCTATGAGAACGGCAATGCTCCCGAATCGCCGCCGATTCACGTGCTGCTCGATACAACGCCGCCCGAACTTGAAGTGGTCGCAGATCTCGCAGTACGCCAGTTTACGCCCGACGGCGACGGTGATTACGAAGAACAGGCGTTTCGCCTGAACGCGAACGACCTTTCGCAGATTCAGTCATACACGCTTGCCATCGACGAGGTGTTACCGGGCGAGAAAGAAATAAGACTGATCCCGGTGCGCCGGTTTCAGGGTCAGGGGGATATCCCCCGTACGATATTCTGGGATGGTAAGACCGACATTGGGTCTACCGTCGAATCCCTGACGCAGTACCAATATACACTCACCGCGACCGATGCCTATGGCAACACGCGCACAACAGAACCCCGGCGATTCGAAACCGGCGTTCTGGCGCCCGCTCAGGGATCCGGTTTTGCAATTCGATTACCCTCGGCCGATCTCGACAACCCAACCGGCCCCGGTATGGCGCTGGTTTATTCGCTGTTAAATAAATACCCAAAATACAAAATCAAAGTCGAAGTGCATTCTGCGCCCGGCGCCGGTATCGAACGCAGCCTCAGACTCACAGAGGCGGCGGCGCGGAAAATTTACGAATATCTTGTCGACAAGGGTATTGCGGCCGAGAATGTCACGTACCAGGGTTTCGGCGACTCGACACCCGTCTATAATGCACGCGGCCCCGCTGCGGTAAAAAACCGCCGCATCGATATTATCCTCAGCCGTTAATCGTGTACAAGCAACTTCTCGACCTGCGTACGCAGAAAGAAGGTATAATAAAGCACACGCCGCATGCCGGATTTTAAATCTTCGCGCTCGTCGTCGTCGATAATGCCGTCTTCGACAACTTCGGCGTAGCGTTTGAGAAGCGCGACGATTTCAGGTGTCAGCTTATTGGCATAAATTTCTTGAAAGTTTTTCACCGGCCGAACGAAGAAGTTCGGTACCGTGCCGCTGGTCTCCCAGAGGCCGTTGCGCTCGCTGATCGTCATGAGAAAATTTACGTTCTTGTTTTCGATGACAATCTGGTTTTCATTGTTCATCTCGAGCTTTTTCCATGTCAGAATGATGCCGTTAAAGAACCGGTCAACCTGCAGAAGAATATCGGTGCGTTCTTTGCCGACGATTTTGCCGTCGTTACCCACGGCTTTTTTGTATTCGCGGTCGATATTCTGGAAAAGGCCGATCGATTTCGAGATGCCCTGGCCGAAGGTCACTTTGCCGAGAATATTCTCGACTTCGAGCAATGAGCCCTTGCCGGTAAACGTGAGGTTATTCAATATATTAAAAGAGGTCTTTGCCATTAGCTATCCTCGCTGTTTTTTTCGCGGAAACGCACCCGCGTTACCTGGAGCGTTTTAAGACCACTGTTCAATTTTTCAATCTCGTTTTGTATTTTTTTCAGGTCGTATGAGCGCGGGTTCGAAGCTGCCTCTTTCATTTTATGTTCGGCCAGCTCGTTGCGCGCTTCTTCCATGCCGGTCAGGATAACGCCAATAAACAGGTTCAGCAATATGAAAGTACCGATGAGTATAAAGGAGATAAAAAACACGGGCGCTATCGCGATTTGCTGAGGCTGCGTACAGAGCGTCTTGAAAGGTTCGTAGCCCACCTTGTTACAGCCATGTAATTGTATATTGAGGAGCTCCACCCAGCCTTCCAATGTCACGGTTTGAAAGAGCGATAGCAGCGAACTACCAAGCGTGCCGAAATGCAGCGGATCGTTCTTGCCGAAGAGCAATACCCCCGCGATCGCAAAAACATAAAACAGCAGCCCCATGAGCAGCGCAACATACCCCATCGAGGGAATACTCTTGAACAGCGCCCCGACCAGAATCTGTAACTTGGGCAGAGCGCGCAAGAGGCGCAGAACCCGCAATAGGCGAATCAGGCGCAGAACGGTGATGTATTGGTTATCAAAGGGTAAAAAGCAAGCGGTCACGATAATAAAATCGAAAATATTCCATGCATCGCGAAAATAATCCCAGGGTTTTGCGCCCTCAGCAAGTATCTTAATGATGACTTCAGCCGTGAAGATCGCAATAATCGCGATATCGAGTATATGTAGCAGGCGTCCATAACGCTCTTCCATCGTAGGGTAAGTTTCGACGCCGACGAGAATGCTGGCGAGTATGATGACGACGGTGATAAATGTCTGAAAGCTGCGCGAGTGCGCGATTTGCTGGCAAATTTGAAACGGCACAATGAGGGCAGACCGAGTGCAAAGAGGTTTCACGCTGTCATTTTTTTTATCCTTGCCGACGCGAAGAACAAGTGACGCATGAATAGTCGCCATGGCCCGCGGTCTCTATATTCTTGAAATTTTCTTCGTCGCTGCGGCTTATGTCGGCGGGGCACAGATCGGTTTTTTTCTCGCGTTTCTGCATTCGCAGGTGTCGCCTGTGTGGCCACCCGAGGGTATCTCGCTCGCTCTTGTGCTGCTGCGTGGCAATCGGGTTGCGCCTGGCGTCATGCTTGGTGCGTTCACTGCAAATTATCTCAATAACCCGCATCTGCCGACGGCGGCGCTGATCGCCTGTGGCAACACGGCAAGTGTGCTGCTCGCAGCTTATTTCGTGAGACGCTTCACCGCGGGCACGAATCCCTTTACGCGCGTGCGTAACGTAATTCTGTTTCTGACGGTAGGTACGATGCCCGGCGCAGCGGTGAGCGCTGCGCTCGGGGTGACTTCCCTGCTCGCATTTGGTTTTGTTCCGAAAGAGGCGTACTGGCGTGTGTTGCTGACCTGGTGGACCGGTGAAATGCAGGGACTCGTCATCGTTGCACCTTTCGTCTACACCTGGTCGAAGCTGCCGGTCATCCGCTGGTCGCTGCACCGCGACGTCGAAGCGCTGCTGTTGCTGGGCTCGCTTGTCAGTTTTGCGTATATCGTTTTTCAGGCGGGTTTCGACCTGACATACCTGCCAATTCCGATTATCATCTGGGCGATTTTTCGCTTCAAGATGCACGGCGCGGTGACCGCGATCATCATGATTTCTTTCGCCTCAATTTATTTCACGATACAGCAGCAGGGTCCTTTCGCGGTGATGAAAGGCAACCAGCTATCGATTAACGACTCGTTACTCTTGCTCGAACTGTATATCAGCGTTTTCACCGTTATGACGATGATTCTCGCCGCAGTCGTGCACGAACGCGAGAACTTTCTTCTCGCGCAGCAGCGCTTCGCCGCTGAAAAAGAGGCGGCAGACAGGCGACTGCTGGAAACGCAAGAAGAGGCCCTGCAAAGTATTCAACGCGCGAACAACGCTCTCGAAGACCGCGTACAAGAACGCACCCTCGAACTCAACCAGGCCGTTTCAGCCAAGGGTGAGTTTCTTGCCATGATGAGCCACGAGATACGCACGCCTCTGAACGGCGTCATCGGGGCAACACAGCTGCTGAAGACGACAAAACTTGACGACGAACAGAACGGCTATGTAAGCACGCTGTCTGACACGGCGCGCACGCTCGCGGGGCTTGTGAACAGTATCCTGGATTATTCGAAGCTCGAGGCTGGCAGGTTAGAACTCGAGAATACGCCCTTCAGCCTCGAGGCGATGCTGAACGAAGTCAAAGCGCTCTTTGCGCATGCCGCGGCGGCCAAGAAAATCGATTTTATCATGGAGGCCCGAAACCTGCCGCCGGCCGTCATGGGTGATCCGCTGCGCCTGACGCAGGTGCTCATCAACCTTTGCGGTAACGCCATCAAATTTACCGAGAAGGGTTCGGTCACGCTCAGCGCCACATATAAAGACGGTATTTGTCATTTCGCGGTGCGCGACACCGGTATCGGTATTCGCAAAGAAGACCAGGAAAGACTGTTCTCCCCCTTTCGCCAGGCGCGTGCCGAAACTGCGCGACGCTTCGGAGGCACCGGCCTGGGCCTTAACATCAGCGCGCGACTCGCGGTTCTCATGGGCACCGAAATCTCTATTGAAAGCGAAGAAAGCAAAGGCTCGACCTTCAGCATTCGTGTACCGCTCGCGGCAACCGACGCGGCGAAACTGCACAAAGACAAACCGCAGGAATTTAACGCGCAGTTCGCGGTACGCAATCCCCTGCGGCTACTGCTTGTCGACGATGCCGAGGTAAACCGGCTCGTTACCTGTAGCATGCTCGAAAAGCTGGGTTATATGCCCGATGTCGCCGAAGACGGGTATGCCGCATTGCAGGCGATCGCCGCCAATAAGTACGATCTGGTTTTACTCGATGTGCAGATGCCCGTTATGGATGGCACCGAAGTGGCGCGCGAATTACGCGAAAAAATGCCGGACCGCCCGCGTCTCGTGGCGCTGACCGCGAACGCGCTGCCCGGCGACCAGGAAACCTACCTCAAAATCATGGACGACTTTCTCGCCAAACCCATCAGCTTTGCGACGCTGACGGCGGTGCTCGAACGCGGCGCAGCCGCCATCAGAAAATAAGGGGTTTTCCTCGACGCCGAGAATAATTCTCCGTATGCGCTGCAAATGTCCAAACTATTAGACGCCGCAAAAGCGGGCCAGGCAAAGTTCCTTCTCCAATTTGGCGGGCAAGGCGCCCCCTACCTGAAAGAAATGCAGAAGCTCTACGCAGAAGCTTCGATGAAACCGTATTTCGACATCGCCGTTTCGGCGATCGAAGCGGCAGCGAAAATGGTCGAGGGCACGGCGGCACACCCTGAAAAAGTCGATTTTCGTAAGTGGCTGACCGAAGCCGACTCGGCCCCCTCAGACGACTTTATGTGCATCGCGGGGATATCTCTCGGCCTCATTCAGGCGACCCAGTTTGCGCACTATGAATACCTGCACCAGCAAGGCTTCGACCGCAAGACGATGCTCGCGCACACCGCAGGGGCAACGGGTCACAGCCAGGGTCTCATTGCCGCCAGCTTCACGGCACTCGGCCTCGAGGGCCAGGCCTATAACGATGCCCTCTACAAGTATATTCAATATCTCTTTCTGATGGGTGTGCGCGCGCAAGAGGTCTTTCCGCATATAAACGCGACAGCCGACGAGAACGCGAAGAGCGAAGCGCTGGGCGCCAAGGGCCCGGCACCGATGGTAGCCGTGCTCGGCGAAAGCCACGCGACCATAGAAGCCTGGGTCAAAGAATTTAACGGCGCGGCGAAAAAGATTTTTGTCAGCCTCTACAATACGCCGGCAAACCGCATTCTCTCGGGCGCGCGCGCAGACCTCATCGCTTTCCATGAACGCTATAAAGCAGAATTCGAAGCAAAACAAATCAAATTTGTCTACCTGCGTTCCACCTGCCCTTTCCACTGCGAACTGATGATTCCGATTCTCGAGAAGTTTAAACCCGATCTCGCGAAGATTGGCTTCGACTTTAAGGGCGCAGACCTCAAAATGCCCGTCTATTCGTTCTGGGATGGCGCAAACCTGCAGAACTCACCCGAACTCGGCATGCGCATGACAGACGACCTGATGGTAAAAACACTCTACTGGGAAAAATCGATGCTGCCCGTGAAAAACGATAAATCGATTACGCACATTCTCGACTTTGGTCCCGGCAAGACCAGCCAGCGCCTCAGTATGGATACTCTCGCAGGTTTGGGCCATGAGATTCCGGTCTACGCGATCGCGTTTGCCAAAGATCTGAAAACAGTTCTGGAATAAAGCGCGGCCCAAAAGCCATGCTTTCCCGCTTCTCGCCTGAGATGCGGGTCAGGTGGCGGGGCGTTCGGCGTTACCTTTGTAGGTAAAGCGAAAGCGGCAGGCCGGGCAGAGGTAATCCCCGGCTACCGCTAATCTCAAGACACTTTTACAATTCGGGCAGGTGATGAGCCGCTTTGCGGCGGCATTCAGCTTGAGCTCCTGTGCTTCGGGGGATGGCTTGTCTTCGACGACGGGTGGTGCCGAGGGTGCCTCAACTACCGGTGCCGTTGGCGCGGCGGCCTGCGGTGCAGGTGTCGCTGGCACAGGCGCTGGTGCTACGGCGGTAGCGGCAACGGGCGCAGAAACAACAGGCGCAGGAGCAAGTTCCTGAGGTTGAGGGGCCGGTGTTGCTGGCCGCTCGTCATGCATGGGGTGTAGACCTTTTTTGTCCGCTGAAAAATGTTCTTCGACCTGCATCTCGTCGCTGGCGGGTTTTGTGGCCACTTCTGGCTGCGGGGCAGGCTCGGGTTCGGGCGCTTTTGGCAACACGCGAATTTCCCCCGCGTCGACGATCGGCGGCGTCTCTTCCTTAATAATTTTCTTAATTCCCGTCAGCGCCGCGATCGCATCGTCGTAATCGCCCGCGAGATTCAGTTTTTTTTCGAGCTGTAAGAATTTGAGTAGCTGGCGGGTTTCGCTCGAAAGCTGGTAGAGCACCATCTTGCCATTCTGACCCGCAAGAGCATTCTGCAGGTCGATCAGCGCGCTGATACCGGCCGACGAAATATATTCGAGGCAGAGGCAGTCGATGGCGAAGGCGCGGTAACCGCCGCGCGTCTTTTCATTGAACCAGGAACGAAAATCAGCAGCGCTGTGCGAGTCGAGCGAACCCTCGAGCTCGATCACCAGAATGTCTTTTTCAAATGCCGTATTAAATTCGAGCATGGTTCTTTACGCTCCGCGCTGCATCCGCCATGGCTATTTTACCGGCTCGATGAGAATCGCATCGAGAATGTCGGTCTGTGGGCGACCTTGTGGTAAAGCCGGTGGCTGATTCACACGTTTTTCAATGTCGCTCAGTTTACCCGACAGCGCCTGGAAACCGTGGGTAACCTCGGTCTTAATAACCTCGTTTTCCCAGAGATAGGTGAGGGCGCTTTTCCATTCGCGCTGTATGTGGCGCGCGCGCAGAAAGAAAGCAAAGAGAATAATGCCGGTCACGAGAAATCCCGCAAGAAACACGATGCCAAAAAGCAGCAGGTATTTATTGAAGATCGTCTGCAGGTAATAATATTCACCCAGGCGGTTCATCACGACGTGCAGCGTCGCGTAAGATTTTTCTTTTTTCGTGCGCGCATCCGTCTCTTTCAGTGCGGTCGAAAAATCGGTCGAATAATGCACATCGGAGCTCATGAGCGTATCGACAATGAACGAATTCTTGCCGTGGAAAATACCTTCGGGCTTATCGAGATTTTGCTGCTGTACGCTGTTCGCCTCGTAAAAGAGCGAAGAGTGATAAAATTCGTTGTTGTATTTAGCCGAAACTTCGTTGGCGGCTTCGCGCGTACGGGTCGTTACCAGCGAGTAGTCGCTGTGGGCCAGCACACGCCCGTCTTTGCGCAGTACGAAAACTTCGGTGATCGGCCGCTCACCTTCAAGGTACTGGTTCTTATTCACAATTCCGCCGAAAAGCGCCGATAGTTTCGCCTGCGATTTGGCGTCTGTGGCGATAGTACTCGCAGCGAGGGCGAGCGAAATCTCACGGCCGCGCTCGCTGTAACCCATCTCGAGCTGGCGTGCGGTTTCTTTGAGTGAAATAAAGCTGAAGGCGGTGAGGCTTGAAAGCAAAACGAGTTCTACCAGCAGAAAAATACCCAAGGCGAAGCTGAAAGTGAAGCTCCTAATCGAAATTTTATCCCCTTTGAGGGCCTGGATATTCTGAACCGCCATACTCTGTTATCGACCGGATGCCCAAACGTTTACATAAATATTTCTCTCTGCGTACCCGTAAAAAGCCGAAAAATAGCCATGGCCGCGCCGTCGGAGGCATCCGCATTTCTGGAGGATCTCTTCGAAAACCTGGCAGCCATCGAGGGCGCCCTTCTGCGCCTCGAGTCCGAGCCGGCCAACACCGCTTATCTCCACGATATTTTCCGCGCCGCGCATACCATCAAGGGCAATGCCTCGATGATGAACCTGACGAACCTCGTTGCGCTGGGGCATGCGCTCGAGACCACCTTACAGGAATGCCTGTCGGGAAATCTCGCTGTCGAACGTGAGGCGCTGCGCATATTTGCCGAATGCCGCACGGCCATGGCCGAAATCGGCGAAACCTTGCGCTCTGGTGAAAACGCCGCGGCCATACAGATATTGCCGGCTACCGATCGGCTTCAGGTTCTGCTGTTATCAGACACAGGCGACCGTGGCGCAAAAGGCATAAATGCCCCGCGCCGTGTTGAAGTGCGCCTGCACATCGCCCGCGCCGAGTTGGCTCCGTCGGTTCGGGCCTTTCTCGTTGAAACGAAACTTGCCGAGCTGGGTACCGTGGTCGCGAAAGAGCCTGCGGATGAAAAACTGGAAAGCCCGGACTTTCTTGCCTCGGACCGCCAGCTAATCTTTACCCTCGAGACGAACGCGGCGCTCGACGATATACGCGGCAACCTCAATGTCGATCTGGTTGAGAACATTTCTGTTTCGGAACTTACCGCGCCCCCTTCATTATTCGCCGCCGCAGAGGCACCGGGAAAAACAGAACCCGTCGTCGACATCGCGCCGGGTTCGGGCGACACGATTCGCCTTTCTGTCCAGGTTCTCGACCGGCTGCTCAACCTTACCGGCGAGCTGGTGCTCGCCAATGGCGGGCTCACACATATCGCCGACGAACTCGCAAAAACCAAAGGCGCAGAAAACCAGGCACTGCGCCTCACCGAAAAAAACCGCGAAATCTTCCGTGTCGCGACGGAAATTCAGAATCTCGTCATGCAGGCCCGCATGCTGCCGATCGGGCATGTCTTTTCCCGTTTCCGCCGCTTCGTGCGCGACTATGCCGAGAACTCGGGCAAGGCTATCCGGCTTGAAGTCGCTGGAGAAAAAACGGAACTCGATAAACGGGTAATCGACGAAATCGTAAAACCGCTCACACATCTTATACGCAACGCACTCGACCATGGTATCGAACCCCGCGACGAACGCATTGCGGCGAGCAAATCTCCCGAAGGCACATTACGCATCGGCGCACTGCAGGCAGGCAGCAGCATTCTGATATCGGTCGAAGACGATGGGCGCGGTATGAACCTCGAAAAAATACTTAAACGCGCTCTCGAAAAGAATCTTGTTAGTGAAGACAAAGCCGCCCGGCTCACTCCAGAAGAGATACGCGAGTTCATTTTTATGCCGGGATTTTCGACAAAAGAAACAGCAGACGATCTCTCGGGCCGCGGCTTTGGTATGGATATCGTGCGCGAGTCAATCGAACGCCTGTCGGGAGATCTGTCGATCACATCTCGCGAAGGCCTGGGTACCCGCATGACGGTGAAACTGCCATTAACGCTGGCTATCCTAACCACCCTGACCTTCAAGGTGCGCGGCGATGTCTTCGCCTTACCTCTCGCCGTGATCGAAGAAAGCCTGCGTGTTCCAGTGGGAAGCGTCGTCGAAGTCGACGGCAGAGAAATTCTGCATTCGCGCAACACGGTTTTCCCCTACCTAAGGCTCGATCGTCTTCTGGGATACCCCCCGCTCGACGAAAGCCCCGAAGATCATCGTTATGCAATCATTGCCGACCTGCACGGGCATAAGGTCGCGCTCGGCATCGACGAGTTTCTCAAAAAGCAAGATCTTGTTGTAAAATCACTCAACGAGAATTACCGCCCCGTTCCCGGCCTTGCGGGCGCCTCGATGTTAGGCGATAACGAAATCGTATTCATACTTGACCTTGCGGAGATCGTCGGGCTTTACCGTTCCCGAGAACGCCTCGCGTGGAGTGACAGCATGGCAGCAAAAAAAGATACCAGCGCGACAGAGGATACGACGTCCGAAAATCTAACTCCCGCCAATGGGATAGCCCGCGTCGAAAAATTATTCAACGCAGACGACAAAGAACTACTCCGCACATGGATATCGCAGAGCAATAAAGCGGCGGTAAAAGGTATACAGATGCTGACTGACAACAGTGCAATCGCCGTTAAAAAGAGCAAGGGCTCCCGTTTAAAAGCCACACGCTCGTGCAGCCTGTTTGAAAAAATTATGGATCGTGCCGAAGACATCTATCTGTTTCACCTGCCGATGATGCCTGCGGCCGGTGCCATCGATCTCATTCTGACTAAACCCGGAGCCGAACGCATGTCAAAGCTGCTCTTCGACGCGGCAGGCATTCAGCACGAGGGCGAATTCGATGCGAGCCCGCTGCTCGAGATTACCAACATTCTCGGCAGTGCTTATACAAACACGCTCACCTTTCTCACGGAACAAAGCGTAGAGCCCGCGACACCGACGCTGCTGCAGAATCCCGACGAGATACGCGCGCTGGTCGATCACCGGCTTGAGACACCACGCAGCGAGATTCTGGTCGTCGAAAACCAGTTTCATATTGAAGACGAAGATATCGAAGTAGAACTGGTGATTTACCTCAACGGCTGACCCCAACCCTGGTCGCAGCGCTCTCTGCGTCGGCGGGGCCGGGTTATAGAACGTAGATCTGTTCTTTTTTTCCGCGCATCTCGACAATACCGGTAATCGCCTCGCGCGCGGCCTCGACCGTTGTAAAATAGGGAATAGAATACTGCAATGCCGCGAGCCTGATCTCCAGCGCATCGTTGCGTGTTTTCACATCGGTGGGAATATTAATGATGAGTTGTACATCCCCCGATTTAACGGCGTCGACCACATGCGGCCGGCCCTCGTGCACTTTATTGACGCGTTCGGTTTTCACACCGGCTTTCGTGAGCTCGGCGGCCGTGCCGTCAGTCGCGAGAATTTTATAACCCGCAGCCGCCGCGGCCTTGAGCGCCGGAATCAGAGGGGCTTTCGCCGCATCGTTTACCGAAACGAAGATGGTACCTTGTGCCGGCAATTTTTGTCCCGCGGCGATCTGCGCCTTGTAGAACGCCTCGGGAACCGTCTGGCCGATGCCCATCACCTCGCCAGTGGATTTCATCTCGGGACCTAAGATCGTGTCGGCACCGGAGAATTTTTTGAACGGTAACACGACTTCTTTTACGTGGTACAGTTCCGGCAGAATTTCTTTTGTCAGCCCCAGCGAAACCAGCGAATGGCCGAGCATAATCTTCGTCGCCATTTTTGCGAGCGGGGTTCGTATCGCTTTAGAAATAAACGGCACGGTGCGCGACGCGCGCGGATTTACCTCAAGCACATAAACGTCGCCGTCGACGATTGCAAACTGGATATTGATGCAGCCGACGACCTGAAGTTCGAGCGCGACTTCGCGCGTTATGCGGCGCAACTCGGCGAGAATTTTCTCCGGAATATTTTTCGTCGGCAGAATGCATGCCGAATCGCCCGAGTGAACACCCGCCTCTTCGACGTGTTCGAGAATGCCTGCGATAAAGACGTCTTTGCCGTCGCAGAGCGCATCGACATCGACTTCGAGTGCGCCAGACAGAAATTCGTCGATAAGCACCGGACGTTCGCGGCTGACTTCGACGCTCGTCGCCATATAAGTTCTCAGCTGTGCCTCGTTGTGTACGATCATCATCGCCCGGCCGCCCAAAACAAACGAAGGCCGCGCAAGTACTGGGTAGCCGATTTCAGCGGCCCCGGCGAGCGCCTCTTCGACCGAAGACGCCATGCGACCTCTCGGCTGTTTCAGCTTCAGCTTCTCGATGAGTTCGTTAAAGAGCTTTCTGTCTTCGGCGCGCTCGATATTCTCGAAGCTCGTACCGAGAATCGGTACACCCTGAGCACTCAATGCTTTGGCGAGCTTCAAAGGGGTCTGTCCGCCAAACTGCAGAATGACACCTTTGACGGCGCCACCCTGCGATTCCTGGCGGTAAATGTGCATGACGTCTTCAACGGTCAGCGGTTCGAAGTAGAGGCGGTCTGAGGTATCATAGTCGGTCGAGACAGTTTCGGGATTCGAGTTCACCATGATGCTCTCGATACCGATCTCCTGCAGCGCGAAGCTCGCGTGACAGCAGCAATAATCGAACTCAATACCCTGCCCGATGCGGTTCGGCCCGCCACCCAGAATCATGACCTTTTGCTTTTGTGAGATCTCCGCCTCGTTCTCGGTCTCGTAGGTCGAATACATGTAAGGCGTGAACGACTCAAATTCGGCGGCGCAGGTATCGACGCGCTTATAGACCGGTTTTTCTTCTGCCGCCAGACGTGCGGCGGTGATCTCACCCTCGGTGCGCGCCAGCATCTGGTTCAGTTCGTGCATCTTACCCATAAAGGCGGATGACCCCTGTTCTAAACGCGCCAGCTCGCGCGCAAGCGCGTCGACCGCATCGAAACATTTGAGGTACGCGAGCTGGCGGTCGTGAAAGCCGGCTCGCTTCGCCTCGCGCATTAAATCGGATGGCAGCGCAGCGCCTTTGCGGTAGGCGTCGGCAACGCGCGTTTCGATATCGAGAATTCGTTTCAGCTGCGTCAAAAACCAGGGATCGATGCGGTTATGTTTATATATTTCTTCGACGCTGAAACCACGCACCAGCGCTTCACGCACATAAAAAATGCGGACATCGGTGGGCGCGCTGATCTTTTCAAGAATATGCTTCCGCTGTGCGGCTTCGTCGCCCACGCGCAGAATTTCGAGCGTAAAATCGAGATTCCCGTCGCCACCCCACCCAAAACGCCCCGTTTCAAGCGAACGCATCGCCTTCTGGAAAGATTCCATGAAGGTGCGGCCGATCGCCATCGCTTCGCCGACAGACCGCATCTGCGTGTCGAGCGTGCGTGCGGTTTCGGGAAATTTCTCAAAAGTAAAGCGGGGAATCTTGGTAACGACATAGTCGATCGTCGGCTCGAAAGACGCCGGCGTCTTTTCGGTAATATCGTTTGCAATCTCGTCGAGTGTATAACCGACCGACAACAACGCCGCAATCTTCGCAAT
>JAFLED010000047.1 GCA_017302045.1 Spirochaetota bacterium | reverse complement strand
GCGCCAACATTGGCAAAAGTTCTGGGTGTGCGAAAGCCGGGCGGGGTTGAGATTGAAGCACTACCCATACTGAAAGATCTGAAGGGTAAACCCGAGATTATCCTGGTTGCAGTGATCGACCAGGGCGGCATGGGTCTGCTTCAGGCGCACAAAGCTGTCACCCCGCGCATTGCGGCATTGATGGCCAAATCGGTAAATTTTACCAATGCGCAGGTGGGCCATCTCGATGCGCATACCGCAGTCGGTCACATGGCGATTGGTACCGGTGCGTTCCCGCGCAAAAGCTCCGTGATCGGCAATACTTTCTTTACCATGGAGAAATCCGCCGGAAAACAAATTTTACGGAAAGATGAAATCTACGCGGTGCGCGATGAAACGAAGGTGACGACCGAAGAATTGAAGAGTGAAACTCTGGGCGATGTGCTGAATCAGGTGTATGCCGGCAAGAGCATCGTTGTTGCACAATCGTATGCGTTGCGTGCAGCCATCGGTATGGGTGGGCATGGTTCGTTAGGGTTGAAAGAATATGCGAAGGCCGTAACGGGCAATAACCTGATATATTGGCTCGATGCGGCAAATTCCAAATGGGTTACCGATACGCGGTATTACTCATTACCGCATGTCGCAGCGGCGAGCGATGTGATGCTGAGTTATACGAAGAACTACCCGGCCGGCTTTGAAGGTTATACAATCCGCGATACGCGGGCAGCGTTTGAGAATTGGGGGGTCATGATGTCGACACCCGCCGAAACCCAGCTCGAGGGCGAACTGATTCGTGCCGTTATCCGCGAAGAAATTATACAGAAGAAGAAACACAACGACGGTTTTACCGATCTGGTTTATGTCTCTTTCAAATCGGCCGATGCCGTGGGGCATCACTTTGGTTACCATTCGCTCGAAGCGCGCGATACTCTCGCGGCGATCGACAAAGAGATCGGCGCTCTTGAAGACTTTCTTACACGCGAATACGGAGATCGTTTTGTCCTAGTGCTGACCGCCGATCACGGCTGTGCGCCGCTCTCTGAAATTACCGGTGGTGCGCGACTCACCGTCGAGGAGGTCATCGCGGCGATCGATACGTTGCTGCCCCCTGAAGTCGCGGCGAATGAATCGCTCGTGCATTTTATGACCGTAGGTCAGGTTTCGCTCAACCATGACCTGATGAATAAGCATAGAATTTCCATCGAGGCGATCAGAGATAAAATCATGGCGATGAAGCCGGAGAACAGGAGTTTCTTCAGAAATATACTGACCCGCAAGGATCTCGGCCTTGACGGGTGACGCCGCGCATTCCGAAAAAAATTTCGTCGCCGGTCTTCTTTTTACCGTTCTGGGTGCGGCAGGTTTTTCCGCAAAAGCAATCCTTGCTAAACTGTGTTACCGCTACGGCATCAGCGGCTTTGCGACGCTCACGCTGCGTATGATATTTGCTCTGCCGATGTATGTGGCGATCTTCGCCTATTATTATAATCGACAAACCCCCGAGACACGCAAGGCCTTCCGCACCGACTGGTTTTCGGTGGCGATCGTCGGTCTTTTTGGTTATTATCTCGCGAGCTGGTTCGATTTCGTCGGTCTCGAATATATTTCAGCCAGCTTTGAGCGTCTTTTGCTCTTTATTTATCCGACTCTTGTACTTCTTATCTCCCTGGTTTGGCTGAAACGCCGCGCTGGCCGGCGCGAGATCGCGGCGCTGCTGGTCACGTATGTCGGCATCGGTATTTCTTACCATAATGAAACAGCGACGCTCGGCGCGAAAGCTCACATCGGGGCAATCTATATTATTGCGGCGGCAATCACCTACGCTATTTATCTCGTTGCGACAGAAAAGCTTGCGCGTCGTTATTCACCGCTGGTGTTCACGAGCTTTGCAATCATTGTGTCGGCGCTTGCCATTATCATCCACGGCGTCGCGATGGGTGAAAGATTATGGGGATTTCCCTCCGTGGTCTATTATTATACTCTTGCGATGGCTGTCTTCTGTACTGTATTGCCGTCGCTGTTTGTTGCGCAGGGCATTGCGCTTATCGGTTCAAACCGGGCGGCGATACTAAGTACGCTCGGGCCGGTCATGACGATCTATATGGCTTACCTGATTCTCGGTGAAGAAATCAATTCATTACAGGCGATCGGGACCATCTGTGTGATTGCGGGTGTAGCATTACTAACGCTGAAGGTGCGCCGGGCGGTGGCGAATGGTTGAGCTCATTAAAAAAGCCCTGCAAGGCGACAAATTTTCAATCGCGAAACTCGTCTCGTATTTTGAATCCACGAAAATTGCCGACCGGCAATTTTGCGTCGAGCTCGACGCAAAACTAGATGAGGCATCTGTGCGAGCGGGCATCATCGTAGGTCTCACCGGGGCGCCGGGCGCCGGTAAATCCACATTGATACAGCATCTCGTCGATGCGCTCCTGTTACAGAAACCCGAGTGGAATATTGCGGTAGTGGCTGTCGACCCTTCGAGTCCGGTGTCGGGCGGTGCGCTCTTGGGCGATCGAACGCGCGTGAATTTTGGCGAGAACGAACGTGCGTATTTTCGCTCGCAGGCCTCTGACCTCGATCTCGGCGGTATCGGACGCAATACGTTTCGGGTTTGCCGGCTTTTACGGCGCCTCTTCGACCTCGTCCTGGTTGAATCTGTCGGGGTCGGCCAAAGCGAGATCGAAATTGCGCGGCTGGCCGATGTGACCTTGCTGGCGCTGCAACCGTTTAGCGGCGATCATATCCAGTTTATGAAATCGGGTATTATGGAAATACCGCAGGCATTTGTGATCACTAAGTGCGACGCCGAAGACCTGGCGCAGAAAAGCCTCTACCAGTTGCAGTCGAGCCTCGATTTTATGCAGCGTATCGACGCGAAGACAAAGCCCCCCGCCATCTTTCAAACCAGCTCTGTGCGCCAGTCGGGTTTCGACGCACTGGCCGCTTTTGTCGCGGCGGCGAAACGACTCGATTCTGCAGGCGAGGTTTCGCGCGAAGATTATTTTCTGAAAAAAGAGATCCGTCATTATTACGGCGAATTCGGGTTAAGAGCCCTCGCAACGTATTTGCAAGCAGCGTCCGGTAGCTTCGAAAAGCGCCGTCTCGATCTTCTCGAAAAACTGGCGCAAAAACTGGAGGGCCATGCAGCTCCTTGAGTTCACAGGCCTCTCGCGCCGTTATGGAGCGCAATGGGCGCTGTCGGGTGCAAATGGTACTCTGAACGCAGGTGAAATCGTCGCGCTGCAGGGTGAGAATGGTTCGGGTAAGTCGACGCTTTTGCTCACCCTTGCAGGCATTTTGAAGCCACACCTGGGGCGGGCGCAGCTCGCGGCTGGTGTACGCTGCCATCTGGTTGCGCATCACCCCATGGCATATACTGCTCTCAGCGTCTTGCGCAACCTCGAACTTGCGGCAGCCTTGCAGACTGGGGCCGCGACCGACATCACCGCGGCGATGACTTACTGGCAGATCGGGCACCTTGCCGCGAAACCCTTCGCGTCGTTGTCGCGCGGTCAGATGCAGCGCTTTCTGCTCGCGCGCGCGATGCTTGCCGCAGAGAAAGTACTGTTACTCGATGAACCCTTTACCGGTCTCGATAGCAACGGAGAAAAGCTACTCGGCGATTTTATCGACAGCGAAGCGCGGCGCGGTGTGGGCATCTTTTTTTCCGACCACGATGCGCGGCGCGCCCGCTCGCTGGCACAGCGGTTCATCCGCATGAGCGAAGGCAGGTGTCTGCCATGAAAATCTGGTGGGCGCTGGTTAAAAACGAGTGGCGGCTCTATGTCGCGGGCCGGGGGCTTGCGTTTGCGTTTATTCTTGCGCTGTCGCTGCTGGCGATTTTTCGTTTCGGTATGCCCGTCGAGGGGGGTGAGTCCCGTTCGCTCGAAGTTTTTCCCGTTGTCGTTTATTGTGTGGCCAATTTGCAGTTATTGCTGATGGCGACGCATTGGGAGAGCGAAGGTTTTGCCTACCGCTATTATGCCATGAACCGCGTTTCGCTCGGTGCGCTGTTCTTCGCGAAGACGACCGTTTCATATCTGACGCAGCTGCCGCTCTGGGTATTCTGCATCGCGGGTTATTTCCTGTTCTTTCAGGCGGATGTACCCCCGACCAGCGTATTGTTGCCGGTATTGGCGACGGCTCTGCATCTGGGGCTCGCGCTTGCACCAGCGGGACAACTTGTCGCCGCCGTCGCGCAGCACAGCGCACAAAAGAACTTCCTTGCGATCGCTTTATTTTTACCGGTTTGCCTGCCGGTACTGATTGCCGCGACGGGGCGTCTTACCGCCCTTTTACAGGGCGCCGAGACCCTTCGGTACGATGCGCTCATTGTCGCCGCGGCGCTGATTTTCTGGGGTGCGGGCAACCTGCTTTTCGCTTACCTCTTTGAAGAATAACAACGATCATTAACTGTGCACGCAGGTATGAAACCGCGCTGGAATTATGTCGCGTTATTAGCTATACCTGTGTTACTCGCTCTTTTCCCCCTGGCTGCGGAAAAAGCCAATCGTAGAGACGAGCTGCAGTATTACCGGCAGGAGTTTGAAGCGCGCTATAAGTACCCGGTGTATGACACACTATTCGAAAAAATTGTCTGGGAACGCAAGGTCTCCCACCTGGTTATGGAATTCCATAACCAGGAATACCGGGTGACCCTGCTGATGATGGAGGAATACCCGTATAACTACAAGGGGCAGAACTACCCGATTCATTTTGCTTTCCGCAGTTTCGCCGAAGCGGCGAAAAAATATGAGTCGATGAACCACTTTCTGCGCAACAACGGCGTCATGGCCGTTGGTTTAGAAGGTAAAAAGATCGTTAAAGAAAGAATTCTCGCCGCGCCCGTCGGGCAATCGCCGCCACGGCCCGTGCTCGCTGCCCCGTTGGGGAATAAAGAGACAGACCCGATTTTGACGAGAGAGCCGCTTCCCCGGCGCTTACCTTTAGAGAAGCGGTTTGACTCGGCTACGACAAAGTAAAAATACTGAAGACAGCCTGTCGCCCCCTGGCATGCTTTTTACAGTGCCAGGCCCGAGGTGGCGATTACGCCACTTCTTCGACAGCGCCCGCGTCTTTCGCGTTCTTGGGCAGCTTTTCTTTTTCAGCGAGTGCTTTCTTCGCAGAGCCGTCGGTATGTGCCGCGCGTACCTTTGCTTCGAGCTCGTCGGTGAGTTTGGGATTTTCAACCAGATACTGCCGCACGTTCTCTTTACCCTGGCCTAAACGATTGTCGTTGTAAGAGAACCAGGTGCCCGACTTTTTGAGCACACCGATATTCACCGCTTCTTCGATGATGCACGATTCGCGCGAGATACCCTGATTAAAGAAGATGTCGAACTCCGCTTTTTTAAAGGGGGGCGCCATCTTGTTTTTTACAACCTTGACCCGTACATGGTTACCGATCGTCTCTTCACCTTTGGTGAGCGATTCGACGCGGCGGATATCCATACGCACACTGGCATAAAATTTAAGCGCATTACCACCTGTGGTGGTTTCGGGCGAGCCGAACATCACACCGATTTTCATACGAATCTGGTTGATGAAGATCACAACCGTGTTGGTCTTGTGAATGGCTCCCGTGAGTTTACGCAGCGCCTGACTCATGAGGCGTGCCTGTACGCCCATCGTTGCCTGACCCATGTCACCTTCGATTTCGGACTTGGGCACCAGCGCTGCGACCGAATCGATAACGATGACGTCGAGTGCGTTAGAGCGTACGAGTGCCTCGGCGATTTCAAGCGCTTGCTCGCCGTTGTCGGGCTGCGAGACCAACAGTTCGTCGATGTTGACGCCCAGCTTTCTTGCGTATGAGGGGTCGAGAGCGTGTTCAGCATCGATGAAGGCGGCCATACCGCCGAGTTTTTGTGCCTCAGCAACGATGTGCAGAGTGAGCGTGGTCTTGCCCGAAGATTCAGGTCCGTAGATTTCGATGATACGGCCGCGGGGTACGCCGCCGATGCCGAGCGCGAGATCGAGGGTCAATGATCCGGTGGAGATTACCGGAATCTCTTTCATTGCCTCACCGTTGAGTTTCATGACGGCGCCTTTGCCGTATTGTTTTTCGAGTTGCAATAATACTGAATCGAGTGCTTTTGCTTTCTCGGCGGCTTCTGCTTTTTGCGCCGCTGTCTGTGGTTTTTCGCTCATCTTGGGACTTGCGCCGCTTTCTTTTTGTGTTCCGTCAACCATAATAATTATGTCTCCTGTTCTACTATTGTTCAATTGTTAAAACCAGCGTTATACTGGCAAGTGGGATTTACCCCTCTAATAACTAAATACCAGAAAAGATGGTTTTTTTCTCAGCGATGGGTTTTTTTTATGCGAGTCAGTAGTTTTTCCCGAGCTTACCGAAAAATACCCGAAAGTGCGTTATCATGAGACCCGGTGCAGCGCCAATGGCACTGCACCAGAAAGATCTGTGCGAAAAATCTGTTTTGCCCCGGGAATACGATTATTTGACTCCCGAGCGCAACTGACAACCGCAGGTAATTTCTGCGCCGCCGACAAAGAGCAGGGTGAGTCCACCGCCGCCCGCTGCCGAAAAATGGCTCAGGTTTGGGTTGTCTTTGCAGATGTTGTTGCAGGTAGCAGCCTGCTGTGCTATTTTTTCCCCGGTTGATTGGCAGCCAATCATGACCAAGAGGACCGCCGCGATAAAAATTTTTTTCATAGTTTCTCCCTTTGTGCTTAAGGCATTATTTTTTATTCGTGTCCTCAGCCTCATCGGGCACGAAGGAAAAAATTTCTTCTAAGGGTTTATCGAAAACCCGGGCGATGCGAAACGCCAGTTCAAGCGTGGGCGAATATTTACCGTTTTCGATCGCCACGATGGTTTGACGTGTCACTCCGACCCGCTCGGCGAGCTGTTGCTGCGTGAGCTCGTCTTGCAAAAAGCGGCATTTTCGGATGCTATTGCGGATATGGCACTTTTCCATTTATGCCCCGGTGCGGTAGAGGTATAGCTTCGCCGCTTCGGTTGTCAGCGCCGACAAAAAGCCGGCCGCGCCGAGCGTCACGAACATCACGTAGGGTGCCGCACCCAGAGCCTGCGTGGCCATCGCCGCTAAAAATCCCGCGACGAAGACACAGTGTGAAAGCCAGATCGCGCGCAGTTCAATGTAGCGGTCGCGCTCATCTGTAATTGCCGGCAGGGCCTCTGGCGCAATGGCTTTCGAGATCCAGCGCAGCGTGAACGTCGCGATGATGTTTGCAACCGCGACGACAGGCACTAACCCCAGGTATGTTTTCCCCCAAAACGCGAAATCATTCAGTCGGGGGGAGATCCCCGACGGGATCAAGATGTAGATAAAGGCCGCATAACCGCTGAATACGGCGGTGGTGGTCAAAATAAAGGTTAAAGACCGTTTTTCCTGGTAAGTCATGCGTTTGCCCCTAGTAAAATTTTATGTTCTCGGTGAATGTTTAACATTACACAATATATATATTATCAGACTTAATGTCAAATATATTTTACATGTTGAGTAATGTCCCCAAAGCGCCCTCCATGAAAAAAACAATCCTCAAGCTCGCGGCGGTTTCCATAGTCCTCGGCCGCAGCCTATGGGCCGACCCATTGATCATCTCAGGCCAGGTGCGCGACGAGACTACGCGGCAACCCGTTGAATTCGGTACCGTGATTATCAGCGAAATAAAATTTAAGGCGCGGGTACAGACCGACGGCAGTTACGCGGTAGCCGTACCCGTACCGGGTGAGTATACGCTGCAGGTGAGCGCGCCAGGTCTTGCCGATTCGGTAAAAAAAATCAGTGTGGCAGCGAACACTCGTTTTGACTTTGTTCTAGGTTTACCTCTGGTCAAAGCGCAGACAATAAAATTGCGCGCCGACCGCGACATTCAGAAAGTGAGCCGAAGCACGCTGACGGTAGAGCAGCTGAAACAGGCTCCCGCTACATTCGGCGATGCGATCAACGCGCTGGCGACCTTGCCCGGGGTCGCGCGTTCCGGAGGTTTTTTCGGCCCGCTGATTATCCGGGGTGTAACCGATAAGGCGAACCGATATTTTATCGACGATATTCCGGTGCCGAACCCGATGCATTTCGGGGGATTACAATCGGTGATATCCAATGACCTGATACGAGAAGTCGATTTGTACTCGTCGGCGTTTCCGGTTTCGTATGGCGGGGCACTGGGTGCAGTGATTGATATTCAAACGCTCGATAGCTTTGATAAATTCGGCGGGATTGTGGATGTCTCTCTGATCTCGGCCAATTTTTTGCTCAAAAGCCCGTGGGGTAAAAAAACCGGCGGCGATGTGCGTATGCCGACGACCATCCAAGCCGGGTCAGAAACGACGGGTTACTGGATTAGCTCTGGTCGCATCGGCTACCTGACGCTGCTCGTGCCGCCGATCTACGAATGGATCACAGGAAAAAGTATCGGGCGCTTACCCGAATACTACGATTATCAGCTGAAAGGCAAGGTCTTTCTCGATGCGGCGGGCCGGCATGCACTAACGGGACTCGTATTCGGTAGCTATGATCGCCTGCGTTTGGCGCGAAATCTGACGCCCGAAGAAAGTGAAGCGGAGCGCAGCAAAGGGGAAGATCCGCTATTGGCTAATCTCAATCTCGGCAACGATGTTTCAACGCATAGTCAGGGCATTTATTACGAGTATGTTGCCTCGCCCAAACTCAAAAACCGGGTCACAGCGTTCCATTCGTATACGTATAGCTATTTTGCTTTCGATTTGGGGATCAATGCTCCCGCAAACAGCAGCAACACCTCGTTGAAAATTTATCCCGATATTTTAGGTCTCAAGAATAAACTGTCATTCGCGTGGTCTGACTTCGCGCGGATCAACATGGCTGCAGAGTATAACCTGTTCTCGTTTTCAGCGAGCGGGCAAACCCAGCAGTTGGTTTCAGGTTTGGCCGAAAACAATATCTGGGATCTCGCCAATACCTCGCTCTTTCAAACCGTGCCTGTCAATTTTTCAGACCGGAATCAGGTCATATCGGGCTCCGCGGAGAATCCATTCAAATTCGGACGCTTAACAATCATCCCCGGTGTTCGCAGCGATTTTCTCGATCGCACACGGCGTGCGACTATAGATCCCCGCGGCCTTGTGAGCTTCGAGTTTCCGAGCGAGACGACGCTTTCGGTTGCCGGTGGGCAATACCAGTCTTTTGCGCAGACAAATACATTTTATTTCAATCAGGTATTCAACTACCAGCCGCAGGTCGTTGTCGCGGATTATCTCGAGCCGGAGCGGGCAATCCACAGAACTTTTGGTATCGAGCAAAAGACCGATGCGTTCGTCATTAAGCTCGAAGGCTTTGCCAATGATTTCGATCGCCTGCTGGAATATGCTCCCGCTTCCAGCGGCAAGCTCTTCACCAATGCGGGCGGTATCAGATCGCGGGGTGTGGAATTCTCGGTGCGTAAAGATTCAGAAGGTACGGCTAACGAATTTTTTGGCTGGTTGAGCTATACCTATACGCGCAGCGAACGCTGGCGCGACGGGGCATGGGGCAATTTTGAATACGAACAACCGCATTCATTGAAGCTCGTTGCTGGTTACCGGTTTGGCGCAAATACCATCGGCGCACAGTTTCAGCTCTATTCGGGATTTCCCTATACCGCAATCGCCGGTTCGACTTGTTCGACCGGCTATGATTGCAGCAATACCTCCACGGCGCGTTATTCACCGAGTTATGCCGCCAATCTCTATGGTAGTCGGTATCCGTTTCCACACCGGCTCGATATTCGTTTCACCCGCAAAGTTCCTTATAGCTGGGGTTATTTCAGTTGGTACATCGAGATCATCAACATCTACAACTACGCGGCAGCCAATGAGCAGAAGTGGAGTTATAACCAGCCGTATTCGGCCCAGAACCCAAAGCTAGACGTAGGTGATGCGACGCTGACTCTGATTCCCTATTTTGGTTTAGAATGGCGCTTTTAAGAATGCGCAAGCAAGAGGATCAGGCAGTCCTCAATCGCCTTCACGCGCGCATGCCTCGTGTCTGCATGGGCAAAAAAATAATCGCCCTGTTGCAGCAGAACCTTGCCTGAATAGCAGCGGCCCTCGAGTATGAATGCCTGTTCGATTTCGCGGTGCTTATGCGGTGGCAGAAAGAAACCTTTCTTGATTTTTAAGAGGCGCGAAAGCCTACCATCGGCGCGTGATAAGGCGCATTCCTGCACGCCCGGGAAAATGGAGTTCCACTGGCGGTCGGCGGCCGCGACGACAAAGGAATCGGCGCTTTCGTTTCTGGCATCGAGCCTCGCCAAGAGTCGGTCTTTGGCCGTGGCCTGGGGTTTGATGGTTTTACCGCCATAGTGTAATAGCTCAGCCAAACGGGCTGTGTCTTGCGCAAACCGGCGCCGTGCCGGCAATATGCGATTCAGCAAACCGCGCACTTTACCTGTGCTGGCAATTTGGTCGGCGATATCTTGTTGCCATTTTTTCATATCTACTCCGTCGGGCCGTTGTACTGCCAGTTCTCGCGGATGTTTCCCCGCAGTTTCTTTAAGGCAGCCGCAATGAGGCTCTTTACCGAACCCAGGGGCATTTTTCTTTCTGCCGCGATTTCAGAATGGCTGAGCCCTGAAAAGAAGGCAAGTTCTATTACCTGCCGCTCGTCTTGCGCCAGGGTTTCGAGCGCCCCTGACACCATCGCGTGTACTTCACTGTAACTGAGGTTATCCGCATGATATTGTGCATCACCGGCGCTGAAGCTATTCAGAACCGCATGCGCTACTGCGATTTCGCGTTTTTCGTTCGGGCGCTTCAGCCGGTCGAGGCAGATATTGCGGCAGATCGCGAAAAGCCAGGAGAGCAAAGCACCCCGGCGTTCATCGTAGAGCGTTGATTTGTTCCAGAATGTGATAAAAGTATCTTGCAAGGCGTCCTCTGCTGCCGAAGCCTCGCGCAACATACGCGTCGCAAGACCCAATACGGGCGGGGAGTGTCGGTCATAGAGAGCGGCAAACGCCGCCTTGTCTTTGTCCCTGACACGGCGGATGAGTTCTTGATCCGGCACGTCGCGCATGGTCTGCCTTCGGCGACCATACCGAGTACGACCTTGGGCGAGCAATGGATTTATTTTTTTTCGCGCTGGTCGATAAAAAAGTTAAATCTGGATATGAACCATGATCGTTCTTCAGGGTGATGAAAGCCGCTTCTTCCGCAAGCGCGCCGGCGCTGCATACAACCACGCACTATGGCCCCTGGCATGCTCTGCTCGACATCGCGGGGTTGTCAGCATTCGTTTCGGCGATGTTGCTCTTGCTCATTTCCCTGACGCTCAGTGCAGGTGCGGTGCTCGGTCGCTTACCCCACGCCGAATGGATTTTTGCAGGTCTGGTCTTCGCCGCACTCGTCGCTGCAGATTTCGTCTCCGGGCTTGTGCATTTTTTGGCGGATAATTTTGGCGATCCGGATACGCCCATTCTTGGACGGGTTTTCATTTTTCCATTCCGCGAGCACCACGTCGATCCGAAGGCAATCACCCGCCACGGTTACCTCGAAACGAATGGTGCGAATTGTCTTATTTCCTTGCCCGTTGTTATTTGTGTACTTTGTTTCACTTCCGGCGAAGAGGATTTTCTCCTCCGCCTCTTCGCCTTTTTCTTTCTAACCGCCATTTTCTTCACCAACCAGATTCATAAATGGGCGCATACGGATACCCCGCCCGCGATAATACGTTTTCTGCAAAAATACGGGCTGATTCTATCACCCGAAAACCATGCGGTACACCATAGGGCACCTCACGACCAGTATTACTGTATTACTCTCGGGTGGCTCAATCTGCCCCTGATGCGCCTGCAATTCTTTACAAGGCTGAAGGGGTTTCTCAAGAAGCCCATCCCATGAAAAAAATCTTCAAACGGCTCTTGCAAGGCCTTGGTATTCTCGTCGCACTGATTGCGGTATTTCTCGGCGTCGTGTATTTTGTAACGTCGCGCCGCATGGCAAAAACCTTTGCGGTGAAAGACCATCCCGTACCTGTGTATACGAGCCTCGCAGATATCGCCGAGGGAAAGCGGCTTTTTCTTTCGCGTGGCTGCGCCGATTGTCATGGTGAAAATCTCGCAGGTAAAGTCTTTCTCGAAGACGGCGCTATGGGTCGTTACGCCGGTTCGAATCTTACAGCGGGCAGGGGGGGAATCCTCGCGTCACGCAGCGATTTTGAATTAGAGAAGGCCATCCGCCATGGTGTCGGCAAAGACGGCCGCGCGCTTGTTTTTATGCCGTCGCTGGATTTTCAGGGTATGAGTAATCAGGATGTCGCGCGAATCATCGCTTATATGCGCAGCGCCCCCGCGGTGGATAATGAGCCACCGGCAATGAAGGCAGGGCCGGTTGCGCGGGTGCTTTATTTTCTCGGTAAGATACCTGTTTTTATTTCAGCCGAGCGTATCGATCACACAGCGCAACCCGTTGCCGAAGTTAAACCCGGTGTCGATCTCGAGTATGGAAAATATATTGCGCAGACCTGTACCGGCTGCCATAACCACCAACTGACAGGCGGGCCGATTCAGGGCGCGCCACCCGAATGGCCGCCGGCTTCAAACATAACCAATGCCGGGCTTAAGGGTTATACAGAAGAACAATTTATCACGGCCCTGCGTACAGGCAAACGTTCTGATGGTTCTGCGATAAATCCCATCATGCCGTGGAAAAACCTGAGTAAGATGACCGACACAGAAATCAAAGCCCTCTTCAAGTATCTGAAGACCCTGGGCTAATTCGGCTTTACGCGGCGGGTTTTACCACGGCTCAGTGGGTATTCTGAGTCACTGGATTTTTTTCGTTAACGTCGCCGCGTTTTCGACCGGCATTGCCTCGTTGTTGGCGCTCGCGGTGATACGGTTTCGCTCGCCGGGTCGCATCTTTCGTTCTTATTTTGCACTCTTCTGTTCGCTTCTCATGATCTCAGTACTGAGCATGGTCGATCTCTATTTCGAAGCGAATCTGCCAGCCGCGCGGCCTGGCCTGCGCCGGGGTTACTTTTTTCTCATGGCGGTGAATGTCGGCCTCTTTAGTCTTGCGCTGGCATATCTGTATGGCGCAGTTTTCTCACGGCCGAGAATGGCGCATAGCGGATGGCTGTTTGTGGCTGCGGCCATCCCCGTCGTTGCGGCAGATGTGTTCTATTTTCCCGAAGCTGCCCTACCGCCCGTTTCACTGGCTTTTCTGAAGGCAGCGGCCTTGCTGATTGGTGCTGCGATCTGTTTGGTTTTTGTGACGCCGCGGCTGCATGCAAACAATATTGAAGATGTGGCCTTGCGGCGCTATGTGAGTCTCGCGTTTGCATTCTTCGCAATGCTTCTGATACTTTATTTAGTGAAACAGGCGACGGGTGACAGAAACGAGTTCTTTGCCGTTTATGGGCGTGTTCATTTTGGTGTGTTTTTCGCAGCCGCCAATCTGACGACGCTGTATTACGCGGTGAAGTTTCTGGCAAGACCTGCCCCTACAGCCGCTGTTACAGCACCGGGGGAAATCCGCCTGAGTAAAGAATTTTCAGGCTCTTTTCGCCTTACACCCCGTGAAGCTGTCATTGTCGCCGAGATTATTGCGGGTAAGAGCAACCGCGAAATTGCGCGTGCGGTCGACGTCACCGAGGGGACGGTAAAGATTTTTGTGCACAACATTTATAAGAAGACCGGTGTGAATAACCGCATGGCTTTAGCCGCGCTCGTGCGGCGGCAGCAGCAGGTACATTAACCAAAGTTATATAGACAGGCACGAAAAATCCGCTATATTCCCGGCATGCTTTTGAACCCGTTTAAGAATCTGTGGCCGGCTTTTGCCCTTGCTATGCTCGCAACTGTGCCGCTTGCAGCACAGGACGCACCTACCGGGTTGAACACCGAAGTTAAGAAAGAAGAAACCTGGGGCATGTTCCCGCTTTTGGTCCCGCTCTATTCTCCTGAGACACGCTTTATGGTCGCCGGCGGCGGCATCTTCTGGTACAACCCGTGGCCCGAAGCACCGCGTAAGCGCATCAGTGAACTCACGACCTTTTTCACGGCTTCGCAGAACAAACAATATAGCATGGGTCTGATTTTCGAGGCCTACTTTTTGCGCCACCGTCTCAAGGTGATGCAGAACCTCGATGCCTACAAGCAGCCGAATCTTTTCTGGGGTATCGGGCCGACAACGCCGAACAGCAACGAAGAAAAATTTAATCCCACCGGTTTTGCGAACCGCACTAGCTTTCTCTGGCTCATTGCCGAAGATGTCTATCTTGGCGGCCTGTGGCAGAGTCAGTTCGACAGTATCTCGGCAGAATCAGACACCGGTTATCTCTCGACCCTGAAGCCGACAGGGTATGCCGGTACGAAAATTAACGGCCCCGGTATTCACCTGCTCGTCGATACACGCGACAACGCGTTTTCCCCCGAACGCGGGCACTGGTTCGAGGCCCGTATGGTTTATAGCAGTCAGGGCCTCGGCGCTGACGGTAATCTTTTGCAGACGACATTCGATTATCGCTGGTTTAAGAAAATCTGGTTCGGCCATATTTTCGCGCTGAACGCTCTGTTAACCACAACGCTGGGCGATGCGCAGTGGTATGCGATGCCGCGTCTCGGCGGGCAGTTTCAGATGCGCGGCTTTTATTATGGCCGTTATCTCGACCGACATCTTTGGGTTGCACAGGCGGATTACCGGCTGCCCGTGTGGTGGCGTTTTGGTTTGGTGCTTTTTACCGGCGTGGGCGATGTCACGGGTGACTTGTTGGCGCCATTCTCTTCAAACTTCAAGATATCTTATGGCAGCGGGGTGCGTATTCTCGTCGATAAAGAACAGAAGATCAACATGCGCCTCGATCTCGGCTTTACGAATCAGGGCGATGTGAATTTCTATTTCACATTCAAAGAAGCTTTTTGATCACCCGTTGCCTCAATAGCTCTTCCGCGCGGCCTTGAGGAGTATGAAGGTCTTGAGCCAGCGCGGCGCGATGCGGCCGATGCGCGTCGCGAATGCCGTGCCGAACGGAAAACGTACCTCGGGTTTACCACTGGCGATGGCGCGCAAAATCTGCTCCGCGGCGGCGTCTGTCGAAAGCTCACCGGGCCGCGGCAGGGCATCTTTTTTAGGCTTTGTATTGATAAAGCCGGGGTGAATCGTCTGTATCGAGATGTGATTGAAGCCGAAGTGCTTCAGTTCCATGCGCGCGGTTTCGAGAAAAATGCGCGCTGCAGCTTTAGCGGCGGTATAATCGCCCTGCATGGGTAATCCGAAATAACTCGCCAGTGAGTTGATGTGTGTGATCAGGCATTCACTGGTCTGCGTCTTCATCTGGCGGATTAACGGCACATAAAAATGTACCATCGCATCGTAATTTGTGCGCATGCAGTCAGTAATACTTTCAGCCGAAGCCCGCGTCAGGTTTGAGACCGGGCCCGCGCCAACATTGAGTACCGCAAGATCAATTCTGCCCCAGCGCTTGCTGGTCGCGGCCACGGCCTTTTCAGCATGCGCGGCCTCGGTCGCATCGCCGGCAAAGACAAGGCATTCGCTGCCCGCAGCTTCGATTTCTGCCGCGACTTCTTTCAGCAGATCCCGCCGCCGCGCGGTGATGGCGATGCGGTTGTTTTTGGCCGCAAGCTTCACGGCGACAGCTCGGCCGATACCGCTTGAGGCGCCCGTGATGAGAATCGCCTTGTTATGGATTTCCATAGCTGGCTATGGAAATCCGGATCAGGCCGTAATGCCGGATGTATCGGCTTAAACATGAACAAGTGTTCAATTTAAATTGACGGTTTGTTCACCTTGGTTTGGAGTGGGCCATGGAAGCCTCAGTCAGCCAGATAGTAAATAACTCTGAAATCAGCCATGAAACCGAAATGCTACGCCTCGCGCATAATCTCGCCGCGAAACCCGACGAACTGCATCCGCTTACGGGTGTCGATGCCAGCACGCTTGCGCACCTGAACGGTCTCTTACAGAAAATGCAGTTCGATCACTCGCTCGTCTGGGCGAAGCTCGCCAAAGTCGCCTCGTTCATGCCGAACTTTATCAATGCGAAAATCGCGCAGGATATCCTGGGGCCGCATATTACGGCGAACCTGTCATACCACCTGCCCATTTCGGATGTTATTGCGATTGCGAAGAAAATCCGCATTGAATTCCTTGCCGAAGTCACCGAGAACATGGTCGCCGAAAAAGGCGCGAAGATCGTCGACCATCTGCCACTTGATCTGTTAAAACCGCTCGTGCGCAAGGTGGCCGAGCGCGGCGGCTTTTTTGCCATCGGCAGCTTCAGCGACTATGTGAAGCTCGATCTTATCCGCCAGCTTTTACCCGAGATTCGCGACAACCGGCACCTGCTCGAGATCTCGCGTTTCTGTAATAAAAAAGACCGCGTTGCTTTTGCCGTCGGCCTGTTGGATGACCAACGTATCAAAAATCTCTTACTCATGGCGGCCGAGATCGAATACTGGGACGAGATTCTTTCTTTCGGGCGATATTTAGAAGAGCGTGACCGCGTACGCGTGAAAGATATTCTTCAGACACTCGACCAGGCTCTCGTAACTAAAGCCAAAGAGATCGCGCAGGGGAAATCCTACTGGGCTGAAGTGAGCTATCTGTTTAACTGATCTGACGCGGCATCTCGGTCAGGTTTTGGCGCCTTCAGGTGCGCTGGTGGGTTGCTGCACTTTGAGCTGCGCATAGCGCTCGCGAAACAACGGGTTGGGTACCCGGGTTTCTCCCGTGACGCAATATTGCGGCAAAAGGCCGGTTACAAAATACATCTCAATCTCGCCTTTGTGCTTGGCGGGTACTGCGCCACGGTATTCGCACTGGAAAAATTCTTTTACGAGTTCGTATGTGCTTTTAGAGATGTTAATTTTGCCTGAGACACCCGACGACTCGCAGCGGCTGGCGGTATTGACGGTGTCGCTCCACACATCGTAGGCGAATTTTTTCTCGCCGATAACACCTGCGACGAGATCACCCGAATGGATGCCGAGGCGTAGCTCCCAATAAGGAAACCCTTGCTGGCTCTTGATTTCTTTCATCTGGTTCATGAATGCCTGAATTTCGAGCGAGGCCAGAACGCAATCGATCGCATGCGTTGTCGTCGGTACAGGCAGGCCGCCGACGAACATATAACTATCGCCGATGGTCTTTAGTTTTTCGAGATTGTAGTGGCCCATCACGCTGTCGAAATAACTGAAGCACTGGTCGAGTTCGCGCACGAGATCGCGAGGCGTCATCGATTCTGATATCTGCGTGAAGCCCACAAAGTCGGTAAAACAAACCGTTGTCTCGGAAAAGTAACGTGGTTCGCTCACCCCCGCGGCTTTGAGCTCGGTCGCGATTTCATGGGGCAGAATGTTCCGGAGCAATTTCTCCGATGCTTCGTGCTCTTTGATAAGTCCGTCTTCGGCGTTTTTTACCGCTTTCACAAAGGAATTCATCACAAGCGTGAATACGACCGCGCCGAGGATCAGAGGGGGCAAAAAGTATTCGATGGGCCCCGTCCATTTCGGGGCGCCGAAAATTGCCTTACCGTTCAGCGACCGGTAATAAACCTGATCGGCAAGAAAATAGATCACCGTCCAAATAACGAGCGACCAGCGCAGAAACTTATGGCGCGAGGGAATCATCAGGAATGGAAACGGCATCAGAATGTAATAAAGTATGTGCGCGGGGTCGTCGGCATAGGCAATGCAGAGCCCGCTGACATGCAGGTTAAAGCCGATGAAGGTTAGGGCCGCGCCCCAGACGAATTTTCGACGATACAGGCAGATACGACCCACGATGGCAAAAAACATGAATTCTAAGTAGAGCATGGTCGAAACGAAATGCGTTTCAGGGGGTTCCACAAGCAGCACCTGTGGCCACAGCAGATTTACCATAGTCATCATGACCAACTGCACGGCGTTCGTAACGCGCAAGGCTCTTATTTCTTCGCTCGTTAGTCCGACCATCAGGTCGCGGAGCATCAGCTTATGCCATAGCTTTTTGAAAAAGGCCATTCGGCATCTTATGGTTGAAGACTTCTCTCGTCAAGGCGACGCACGAGCGCGATCGCTCATGCGCCATCGGATGGATCAGCGGTTTTTCACCGTAACATCCGCGATCTTTACATACGAATTATCGAACCACCAGGCGCGGACCTCCATCGCCCGGTTGATTTTATCCGGTGCGATATTGAAATCCATGCTGAAGTTGGTGTACTGGCCCGGGCCTGAGAATTCATGGCGGTAAACATCGCGCCGCGCGAGCACATCTTGCCCGTCATAGACGTCGATCGTGAGCACCTTGTCGTTGTTGGCGTTGGTGACATCGACCAGCATACGAAAGACGGCCTGCTTGTTTCCAGTACCCCAGCGGCCCCTGTCATAAGGCCCGTAGAGAATATGATCGGCCCAGTGGTCGGCTGTGGTGGCGACCCACGCATCGCCTTCGGCAAAACCGGTGCGGTGCGACAGATTCTTTGCCTTGTAGACCAGGGGTAATTCACCTGCGAGCGGAACAGAGCAACAGAGCAGTGCGGATGCCCCACCGTTGCGCTGCGCCAACCCCGCCACGTATTCGCTGTCCGCGCATTGACCCTTGTAACTGCCATAGGCCCAGTCGCCGGCTGTGCCCGATGCCCGATTGTCGCCGCGGTCAAACCACAGCGTGCGGCAGGCAGCGCCGGCAAGGCTGCGGTTCGCGCGGGCACACAGAAGGCCACTTGTGCCCCACCAGTGCTTCGTGATGCCGGCGGCATAAGAATCGGCGGGGCACTCGTACTTCGTGAAGCCGCCTGCCCAGTCGCCGGTGTTGTGGGATCTTTCACCGGTTTCGTAGACGGCCTGCACGTTGATCGCACGATCGGCATTCCAGAGATTGCCGAATTCTATATCCCCGCAGAGCGCGCGGTTGTTGCCGCTGACGCCCAGCACGCGCTGTCCGTCGGGGCAGGTGCCCTTGTACGCGCCGCTCAGCCAGTCTGCGTCGATCGTTGAGGCATTGTCATCGCCTGAGCCAATCACCAGCGCGGTAAAAGAATTCGCCAAGACTGCGTCGGTTTTTCCGTTAGAGCTCAACAGGCGCGCAAAGTGCGGATAACGCCAGTCGTCATTAAGTATGCGCGAATAATCTTCGGTAA
>JAFLED010000046.1:15199-19551 GCA_017302045.1 Spirochaetota bacterium | reverse complement strand
TCGGCTCGCCTAAGTGCGGCTTTTAAACAGACCGACAAGCCTTTCGACTGATTTTCGGTGGACAGCCTTGTCAGAATACCGGGTCGGGGGCCATGCGGATTGCCCTTTTTGCCCTGTTTTTCACCGTGATGGCCTTATCTGCCGCGCCCGCCCCGGCACCCGCGGAATTCAAAGTCGACCCGGTGGCACCAGAGGCCAAACCCGCCGAAACCGACCCCAAAAAAATCATGCTGGCGAGGCTGATCGACGCCGGGGTGCTGATGCTTGAGGGCAAGGCCTACCGGCAGTTCATTCAGGCTTTTGTCGATGATGAAGATCGTCGTGGTTTTGAAAAAGTCTTCGGCAAAAAAGGCTTCGTCGACTATAACGAATGGGGCCGCGACAAAGGTGAAGCGATGCTCCGTGTACTAAAGCTGATCCAGGGCAAAGAGCCGCTCTGGTTCGGCGAGAAAGCCTGTTTCGCGAACGAGAATTTGCCGAAAAAAAACTTTTCTTTTGCCTTCGCCAAAGGCGCCTGGTATATCGAAAACCGCAGCAACTGCCCGACGATTGAAATTAAAAAGATACCGGAAACTCCCAAGCGCTAAGCTGCCGGCTTTTTCTTTTCAATGAGATCCCATTTATTGCCGTAGAGATCCCTGAAGACAACGACGCGGCCGTAATCTTCATCGCGCGGTTTCTGGATAAACTCGACGCCTTTCTCCGAGAACTGTTTATACGTGAGTTCGAAATCACGGGTATAAAGAAAAAGAAAGACACGGTCGCCGGTCTGGTTGCCGACGCGCGATAGCTGCTCCGGCGTTACGGCTTTGGCGAGCAGAAGATTCACGGGTGAGGCGTGGCTCGGAGCGATGACGATCCAGCGCTTTTCTTCGCTGATGCGCGTATCGCCCACGAGCACAAAGCCCAGGGTATTGGTGTAATACTCCAGCGCCTCGTCGTAGTCCTGAACGATGAGTGCGATCTGGCGTATCTCTAACATGCGGACTTGTTCAACCGCTACAACGCGAGCGTAAATTGGTTTTTTCGATGATAACCCGGGCACGGCACTGTTCACGGTCGCAGTCGATCATGCGTTTTTTCTGGTTCTCGACGCGAAACTCGGTTGCATCCTTTTCGCCACAGTGCTTCGGCCAGTGACTCAAGGCATCGATCACCGCAGCTTCGCGCGCCATGGCGGTCGCCTGCACTTGCGGCAGGTCGGGCTTGGCATAACCTTCGCCCACGAGTTGCAGGGTGTCTGCTGAGGTAAATCCCTCTTTCCAGGCCGAGCTCGCACAAAAGGGGAGGGCTAACACGAGCAGTGAATACTTGAATATTCGCATAACCATTAGCTGTCAGCCAAGAGGCTAACAGCCTATTGGACGTTCTCCTTCACCAAACGGTCGATTTTCAGCGCCGTGGCGACGAAATTTTCAAAGTCGGCGAGATAGAGCTGGTTGGTCGCGTCAGACTTCGCCTCGGGAGGGTTCGGGTGAATTTCGGAAAAAATACCGTCGAGGCCGACGGCACAAGCTGCGCGTGCCAGCGGAAATGCCATACGCCTGTCGCCGCCCGAAGTTTTACCGCCACCCGGTAATTGCGTCGAATGTGTCGCATCGAAGACGACATGCAAACCTTCGCGGCGCATGATTTCGAAAGAGCGCATATCGACGACAAGGTTATTATAACCGAAGGTATATCCGCGTTCGCAGATCGTAACTTTTTCCGAGCCGGCCTTGCGGTATTTATCCGCAATATGCAGCGCGTCTTCAGGTGCCACGAATTGCCCCTTTTTGATGTTCGTCCATTTACCGGTTTTTGCCGCGGCAACGACAAGATCCGTCTGCCGACAGAGAAAAGCCGGTATCTGCAGCATGTCCACATATTCAGCCGCGATGGCAGCCTCTTCGGCTGTGTGGATATCCGTCAGTGAGGGCAGCTGATGCTCCGTTGCAACCTTCTGCAGCAGCGCTAAACCTTCGTGGATGCCGGGCCCGCGGAATGAATCCGCCGATGAGCGGTTTGCCTTATCGAACGAAGATTTAAATAAAATGAGTATGCCGTATTTGTCAGAAATGCGCCGCACTTCGCGCGCGACCGTCTGCAAAAGCTCTTCGCTTTCAATCACGCAGGGGCCTGCGATAAAAAACGGCGGGTTATTGCCCCCGATCTTCTTGCCGCCGAGAAATGCGGTCTCTTTGTTATTTTGTGCCAGCATGTCTAAGGCGCCTTGAATGCCATGCGCACACGGCAGGCGCCGTTCTTTTCAAAATATTCCCCGATGCGGCGGCCTTCGTCTTTAACCTGCGGATGTTCTGTGGTGAAACGAGCCCGGGCTTTTGTTTCGGCCTCGGCGCAGTTTTTACGAAAGCGCTCGGCAGCGGGTTCTGATACCGATGTGTTATCGGCGGTCTCGACGAGTTGTAGATAACCCTTTTCCATGACATAACCGTCGGTAAAAAACTTATCGTCGGGCACTTGAAATTTACCGGAAGCGCAGGCGGCGAGCAGGCAAATGGATACTGTTAAAAGCCGCATACCGTTATGCCGCTTCTGTATGCCGCATAAACCAGGCTTCGAGTTCTCCCGCCGGTATCGACACTGTTTCCGCCTCGGTGAGAATTTTACCGTTGTGCATAAGAAAGATACGGTCGGCGAATTCATGGACTTCTTTCAGAATATGGCTCGAAACCAGAATCGCATGCTCGTTTTTAAACTCTTTGAGCAAAGCCTTGATCTCGCGTATCTGGCGCGGGTCGAGATCGGCGATCAGATCGTCGAGCAGCAAAACCTTGGGTTCGTGCACAATCGCCTGGGCGAGGCCGACGCGTTTTCTGAAACCCGCCGAGAGGGAGGCGATATAATCGTTGCGGCGTTCTTTGAGTGCGCAGCGCTCAAGGGCTTTCTCGACGGCGGCCT
This sequence comes from Spirochaetota bacterium, assembly GCA_017302045.1. Taxonomy (GTDB): domain Bacteria; phylum Spirochaetota; class Leptospiria; order Turneriellales; family Turneriellaceae; genus Turneriella. The sequence continues at coordinate 16,650 of JAFLED010000046.1, read as the reverse complement.
TTTCATTCTCCTGTGTCGCCATACGCAGGCGGTACATGTAGACGAGAAAGTCTTCGATCGTCATATCGTTATAGAGTGCCGGGTTCTCGGGCAGATAGCCGATACGGCTGAGTAACTTTTCACGCTCGTCGATAATGTTCTCACCGTCGAAGCTGACCTTGCCTGAAGTTGGGGTAATGTAACCCGTAAGCATGCGCAGCGTTGTGGTCTTGCCGGCGCCGTTGATTCCCAAAAGGGCCGCGATCTCGCCACTTTTCAGGTTAAACGAGATCTGATCGACCGCCTTGCGGGCGTTATAGTGTTTAGACAGGTTCTCGATCGCGAGCAAAGCTTACTTCCTGAGTTGCAGCGTCGTTTCGGCGGTGGCGAAATCACCCTGGATACTCGAAACGATCGAGAAAAACTTCAGTTTTTCGAGCATATTCGAGTAATTTTTTAATGCCGAACCTTCTTTGGTTTTCGCGACCGCCTTAAAAATCTGTTGCAGGTCGATGAAGAATATTCCCTGCGCAGTATCATAAGACAGTTTTGCAAGGCGTTCTGTCAGAGTTGTGTCCGAGCCCTTCGTCGCCTTGAGCGCGTTTGCTTTGCTGTTTGAAACCACGATCTCTTCATCGCGTATCAAAAAGACGATCGTAACGGGTTTCTTTTTGCCGCCGATTTTTTCTTCGCTCTTAATCACGACAAACTTACCCTCGTCGGCGTCGTCGTATTCGAATTTAGATTTTTGCGGTTTATTGGCTTCGGCTTTTTTGGCGATTTTCTCCGCGGCCTTGAACACCTGCAGCCAGTTATCCGCAGTGCCTTTTTTAATGCCAAAGCTGCCGTTGAGATCCCAGGCGGTGAAATCTTTCATTTTGGCTTCGCTCGGCACAGTCAGAACCTGAAAGTTAAAATTGCCGCGTAGCGTCGCGATGACCTGTTTTTCGACGTCGATTTTCATCTCGGTCTTGAATTCTTCGAGCGCCTTCGTGTACTTTTGGCTGAACACCGGGCTGAGCGATTTAAAAAACTCGATGAGACCTGCGATGTTGAGCTTGATCAGACTGTAGTGAACGGGGTTTTTTGCAAGCGTGTCCGAAGTCAATGGCTGTGCTTTGATCTGAATGATGCGCGGGTAAATCTTGCTGGTGTCAGAAAGATAACCTTCTTTATATTTATACGAGAAGTAAGCAGAGACACGGTCAGCGCCGGCAACCAGCGCTCCGCCCGAAGATTGCAGGTTATCGCGGATTTCCGCAATGTACGGCGAGTTGTCGTCGAGCGCGGGTTGGGTTTCACCACCCTGGTTCAGGTCTTTCTGCAACTGGCGGATCATTTCACTCTGCGCTTTGAGCGAAGAGATGATGAGTTTTGGGTTCAGGTAAAACGCTGCGAGAGGCATTTTGCCGCCGTTGCGCGAGGCGAGATGCGAACGCATTGCCGTATAAAACTGCGCGCCAGCGACGGGA
>JAFLED010000046.1:0-15189 GCA_017302045.1 Spirochaetota bacterium | reverse complement strand
GGCCATTCATGCTCTTCACGAGCTCGAGTTTGTTACTCACCAGCAGCGCATCGTCGCTCTTCAGCAAGTAACCGGGATCGTTGTCCGAGCCGAAATAATAAAGACGACCAGCTTCGAGTTCTTTACTGATCGGCATCTGGCCGTCGGTGATCTTGCCCTTCAGAAAATCATAGAGTTTTGAACCCGGCGCAGTGGGGATCACCATCACAAACTCAGGTTTGACCGCATTGCCCATGCCGCCAATTTCCATATTGAGCGCGAGGCCCCACGGGGCCTTCGTATTGATGCCGATTTCTTCGAGTTTAGCGGGGTCGAGCAGGTTTACCCCGCTGCGCTGCTCAAAGTTTGCAGCCATGAGCGACCAGACACCTTCGCCGGCAACCGCACCGACCACGGTGCGTAATGAAGTTAAGCCTTCGGCAAGCGGAGCCCCCTCGATGTAGACGGCTGTGTCGGCCGAGGCGCGTTCGTTGGGGGCAAGCGCCGCAAGAGAACTCAGGCAGAGCATGCCCGTTACAAGAATTTTAGACAAATGCATGGCTCTGAAACCGGGCCTCAGCATCAGACGACAAGCGGAATTCGAACTGCAACACCCGACGGCCTTCGTCTCTTATAATGGACACGCTGTTTCACCCTCGGGTTTTTACCCATGGCTCTGGATATTAAGGGATTTCGTGCGCGGCGCAGGGCGGCGCGCTCTGAGGCGGCAGGCAGCGCCCCGGTGAGTGTCGCCGTGGCAGAAGAAGTGACTCTTGCTCACCGCATTTCACAATGGTTGACTGAAAATCCGAAAACGATCCGCAATAGCATCTTTGCCGTGCTGGGTGTCACTGTTATTGTCGTTCTCTTTATGGTTTTGCGTGCCGCGGCGAAAGACGAGCATAGCCGCAAACTGCACCTTGCTCTTGAAAAATACGAACAGATCAAGATACTGCCGCGTGGCGATGCGCGGTCCCTGCAGATGAAAGAGTTTGGCCTGTCATTAAAAAGCGTCTGCGAGCAGACCTTGTCAACCGTCGAGAGCGCAGCGGCCTGCCTGACGGCGGGTAATGCGCTGCTCGAGGGGCGTGACTTCGCTCTGGCGGCTGCTTTCTTTGGCCGGGCCGCATCTGCTTATGATAATGATGCGATCGCCTCGGTGGCGCGCTTCATGCAGGCGCAGGCTTATGAAAGTAACCGCGAATTTGAAAAAGCGCTGGCGGTGTATAAGAGTCTCGAAAAAGACTATACTATCGCAAAAAAAACCGAAATGGCAACATTCCATCAGGGGCGGATGCTCTATTACCTGGGTAAATACGACGAAGCCGAAGAGAAATTCTCGAAACTGACGCGTGAAAACGAAGGCAAAGAGTTTGCGGCACCCAGCCGCAATTATATTTCCCTGCTCAACGCAGAGCGCGCCGCGAAAAAATAGCTTGGTTTCGGCCGACAGCAGATTACGCATTGCGCTCCCCAAGGGGCGCATGAGCGACGAAAGCCTCGAATATTTTTCCCAGCGCGGCCTTTGTCACATTTCGCGGACAAACGATGGCCGCGAGCTGATTCTGCGCGACGATAAGAGCAATATCGATTTTTACCTGATTCGCAGTAAAGACGTCGGCGCATATGTAGAGCAAGGCGCCGCAGACCTGGGCATCATGGGGCTCGATCTGTTGTTGGAGCACAATTTCGATGTCTATATTCCCGCAGCGTTGCCCTTTGGAGAATGCAGGCTGTCTGTGGCTTATCCGAAAGAGCGAACAGAATGGCAGAAAAAGCGGGAAATCCGTGTTGCGACAAAATACCCGCGCCTGGCTACCGAATATTTTTTCCGGCGCGGCTTTAATATCCGCACCATCGAACTCTATGGTTCGATCGAAATCGCGCCGCTCACGGGGTTATCCGACGTGATTGTGGACCTGGTATCTACCGGGGCGACGCTCAAGGCGAACAATCTCGTTGAAGAAGAAATTATTCTAACCAGCACCGCGCGTCTCATTATGAACCCCTCGGCTTTTGCCCTCGGGCGCCAGCGAATAATGCAATTCATTGACAAGGTGTTTTAAGTTCATTTTCCGACTTAAATGGCCGTACCCAAAAGAAGAATGTCTCACTCGCGCAGGCGCAACCGCCGCGCGCACCACGCAATCGGCAAGCCGAATCTGCGCCCCTGCGCTAATTGCGGCGCGTATGGCCTTCCGCACCGTATCTGTACTGCTTGTGGTTATTATAACGGCAAGCAAGTCCTTATCCCGCGCGTCAAGAAAGCCAAGTCCGATAAGGAATAAGCGCTGAAGCGCCAGGGCAGCTAAACCATGGCGCAGTCTTTCGGCAAAACCAGTACCGTCGGGCAGCAGCTGCATCACAGCAATTGTCTCGCCTGCGGTGCGCTCAACAATTATTCTTTTCACATCCCTTCGACGTTTAACGAACAAAAAGGCGAGGTCGAGTTCTCATACCAACTGCGCCGCGAACACGAGGGCGCGCCGGGTCATGCGCATGGCGGCGCGTTGGCGCTCATACTCGACGAGGCGCAGGGCGTGCTTTGCCACCACCTCGGTCACTTCGTCATGACCGATGGGTTTTCGATCAAATACCATAAGGCGACACCGCTCTACAAAGATCTGCGCATCGTGGCCTGGCTGACCTCGGCGCGATCGAAGCGTCTTTATACGAAGGCGCGTATCTATCTGGGCGATGAACTTTTGGTCGAATCGAAAATAAAGTGGTACATCATTCCCGAGCGGCTGCTCGAACGCCGCTTCAGCGCCGGCGGCAATCCCGGTATCATGCTCAAGGATTTTCTCGAGCCCAACCGGGTGCGGGCGAAAGAAATACGCCGGCGTCTGCGCGCTGAAAAAAAAGCCGCTGCATCTTCCTAGGGAAGTTCTGCAAAAGTCATGCGCGGCCAATGCCGCGCGAGTGAATGCGCGCAAATGCGGACATTTGCGCTCTGGACTTCGGCTTTTGCAGAACTTCCCTAGAGCTTTCGTCCTTTACAGCCTGTTTGAAATTTCGTCTCTCCGCGCATGCGTATGCTCGTTGTGGGTTCTGTCGCGTTCGACGATATCCAGACCCCGTTCGGTGTGAAGAAAAACGTGTTGGGGGGCGCCGCGAGCCACTTTTCGATTGCAGCTTCGCCGCTCATCGAGCCCAAAATCATCGCCGTCATCGGCCATGATTTTCCGCAGAAATATATCAAATACCTGAGTGACTTCGGCATCGATACGTCGGGCATCGAAAAAAGCCCGGATAAAACCTTCCATTGGTCGGGCTTTTATGAGCACGACATGGCTGTGGCGCATACACGCTCGACGGAGCTTGGCGCGTTCGCGTCGTTCGAACCGAAACTCACCGAAGAAGACAAACAGCGCCAGGTGCTTTTTCTCGCCAATATCGACCCTGTGATCCAGTACAAGGTTCTCAAGCAGATGAAAAATGTACAACTCGTCGGCCTCGATTCGATGAACTTCTGGATCGAAAGCAAAAAGAAAGACGTCTGGAAGGTCATCAAAGAAGCTGATATCATTTTCCTTAACGATGTCGAAGTCCGTATGCTTGCGGGTGAGGCTTCGCTCATTAAAGCAGCGAAGGTAATCCAAAAGCATGGCCCCGATGTCGTCATCGTCAAAAAAGGCGAGCACGGCGTGATGGCCGTATCGCATGGTGAGATTTTTGTGAGCCCCGCATACCCAACCGAAAAGGTCATTGATCCCACCGGTGCAGGCGATACTTTTGCCGGCGGATGTATGAGTTATCTGGTGGCTAACACCCAACCCGGAAAAAAAATTACCAACGACGTACTGCGCCGCGCCGTCTCGTGGGGTTCCGCGGTGGCAAGTTTCGCGGTCGAAGGCTTCTCAACGACGGGCGTTGCGAAGGCGACAAAGAAAGCGATCGAAGGGCGCGTCGCCGTGCTGAAGAAGTTGTCGGCGTTCTAAGAAATATAGTTCGCGGGTAATCCCCGAATCCACGCGTCGGTATCGATCGCGATTTGGCGCACGGTTTCGGGGTGGGTGATAATCCCGAGATGCCCTTGCCGGTATTCGGCAATCTTATTCTTCGGCGATTTGCCCGCCAAATGCCCCTGCCGCACCGTGTCGGGCGGAGCGATCTCGTCGATGGTGCCGACGACCGTGAAGTGGGGTATCTCCAACTCGTTGAGCTCTAAAGTGTAATTGATTTCTTTATCGGTTGAAGTGAAGTTGTCGCCGTCGATCAGCGAACGGATGAACTGGCTGATCACCAGCATCGATTCTTCGCAGAACACGTCTTCCATGAAAAAATACCACTCGGGCGGCGTAATCTGTTCATAGCCGATGAATTCCTTCAGCGTCGGCAGCCGGTACGTGACGTCGAATGACATCGTGCGGATTGACGCCGAGATATTGTGCAAAAACTTAAAGAACTTGTTGAGATCGATGCCGCCGATCGTCGAGGTCAGCGTAAAGTTAATCATTCGCATCAGCGGTTCGGCGAGAATGTTGCCCGTCAAAAATTTTGCCGAGTTGCGGAACATGTTGAACCACGCCGATTGCGCCGCGATACGAATGTAGATCGGCGTCGTGATCGAGACGATGCCGTCTATGATCGACTCGGGTTTTATCGCAAGATCGCCCGAACGCTTTTTGCCGTGGCGGTCATACGCGGCCGAATAGAAGAGGGGAATCATTCCCCCCATACTGTGGCCATAGACGACGATCTTCTTGCCGGGATGAGCGTTTTTAAGCCACTGCAGCGCGACGGGAAAATCTTCCCAGACATAATTATCTACCGACCAATGGTAGTTATTCAGCCATTTATTCGGCAGCGTCTCTTTCGAGCGTCCGCGCACGTCGAGTGTGAAGACGGCATAACCGTGTTCGAGCGCCATTTCTTTCGCGAGGCGATCCATGATCGAGCGGTTGCAGAAGAAGCCCGGTAACATCAATATGATACGGTTCTGGCCATTGAGGTGTTCGGGCAGGTAACGCTTGAGACTGATATTATAACCGTTGACTGTCGGCACAATATAGTTCGTATCTTGCCGGTATTTTTCTGTGTACCGGTTCGAATAGAGCACCATCGATTTGACCGGCTTGTCTTGTTCGGGCAACTGGGTGTAGACGAGGCTCTCGAGGTTGGCAGTCGGGTCGTGTTTCTCGATCTTACGCCGCGCGGAAAAGGCGTCGACCGTATCCGAAAGTTCTTCTGAAACGACGAAGTCGATGGCACGGCTGAGTGAAATCATCTGCTGACGCACATCGCGCCGTTCGTCGCCGCTGAACGACTTACGGTGGATGCCCCACAGCACGCCCACGGGTTTGCGGTCGATGATGATGGGAATACCCACTGCGTAACGCACCCCTTTCGGGGCGAGGCGCTTCATCGCCGCGTGCAGGCGCTCTTCAGAGGGGATGTGTAAAAACTCGACCATCGGTGGCAGGTTGTGCGCGATATTGTAGAGCGATTGCCGCATCATCTGCGCCGAAAGGTTTTTCTCGTGGTTAATCGCGAGCGGTCGGGTGCGCGCGATGAACTTTTTGAAGACGTCGACTTTTTTGTTTTCGGCGATCTCCTGCAGGTGAAACTGTGAAGAAGACGCGGTAACGCGCATCGCCGCACCGTCGATCATTTCGAAGACGCTGTATTCGAAGCAGTTGGTAAAGTCGGAAAAAGTAAAAGAGACGACCTTGTTTACAAACGCCGTCTGCACCTGCGAGATAAACTCGAAGCGTGTGCGCGGCAGGGGGGGTATGTAAAGATATCCAGGGCCGGGTTCATACGACTGATCGAGGAGCAACCCGGAGGCCATGCCGCGCTTCATCGGCCATTTTGGATTAGTGCACAGCACGTCCAGCGCTGCACGGCAGCGCACACGCTGTACGCGTTGAGTAACGATTCTACTGCGGTGTATGCCGGTTCGTTACCTGTTTATCTTCCTTATATTCACTTTCGCTTGTACACAAAAGGCCCGCGCCTGCGATAAGCAGATTCCCGGTATGGCCTGTATTCCCGCGGGGGAGTTCATCCGCGGTTCGAATGACCACGAAGCCGACGAAAAACCTGCAGAAAAAGTCTATATTAGCCAATTCTATATCGATCTCACCGAAGTCACCAACAAGGCCTTTAACGAGTGCATCGCCGCGGGCAAATGCCGCGATTGCCTGAAGACCGGTAAATGCAAAGAAATCGGCGCGCGTTATGGCTGGCGTTATAAAAAAGACGACCAGCCGGTTTCGGGTGTGAGCTGGTTCACCGCAAAGGAATACTGCGAATTTCGCCGCAAACGCCTGCCGACCGAAGCCGAATGGGAAAAAGCCGCGCGCGGCCCGAACGGCAATATCTATCCCTGGGGTAACGAAACCGCAACCTGCAAGCAGGCGATAATTCAGATCGGTGAGGGTAAAAGCGCCATCAAGGGCTGTTTCAGCAAACGCCTCGAACCCGAATGGCACATGCATACCGCGAATGTCGCCTCGCGGCCCGCAGGCGTCTATGGCCTCTACGATATGGCCGGCAATGTGCATGAGTGGGTCAATGACTGGTACGAAGAAAGTTATGCGAAGTGCGGCGATAAATGCCGCGGGCGCGACCCCAAGGGGCCCTGCGACGGTGCCGACAGTTGCCCGGGCTACCGCATGCGCAGCGTGCGCGGCGGCTCGTGGTGGTGGACTGCCCCCTATGCGCGCGGCTCTAAACGCAGGGCAAATTCGCCGGGCAATTTCCCCGCCGTGGATTACCACCATTTTGGTTTCCGCTGCGCTCAATCTGATTGACGGCTCCGTCAAACTCCGGATACTGCCCGACGACCACATGATATTTTATGCAGCAAAGGCCTAATTTTCCCCCACCCAGAAAACCGCCGGGTGAAGGCGGGGGGGGCGGCCAGGGTCGGTTTAACCGATTCTCCAAACTCAGACGACCAACGCGCGAACACCGCATCAACGAAGATATTACCGAATCGCAGGTTCGTATTATCGGCGAAAAAGGCGCGGAGATTCTTTCGACACGCGATGCACTACAACGCGCGAAAGCTCAGGGTGTCGATCTCGTAGAAATCACCAAAGGGCAAGAAGTTCCGATCGTTCGGCTCGTCGACTACGGCAAGTTTAAGTTCGAAAAGGCCAAAAAAGAGAAAGAAGCCAAGAAAAAACAAAAGGTCATCCAGATCAAAGAGATCAAGATGGGCCCAAAGATCGACGTCGGCGATTTCGACCGAAAAGCCAAAGAAGCGATCGGCTTTCTGAACGAAGGCGACAACGTCAAAGTGACTATGAAGTTCCGTGGCCGCGAAATGCAGCACACGGCGCTCGGCGCAGAAAAGCTAACCGAGTTCTATACCAAGGTCGCCGAAGCGGCGCACATGGATAAAAAGCCGAACCTCGAAGGGCGCATGATGAGCATGACGCTGCGCAGTAAAGGCGCGAAACCAAAGCCTGCGCCAGCAGCCACACCTGCGGCAACCACAGAAACCGCTCCAGCTACAAACCCAGCCCCTCAAGGCTGACGATGAATCACCACCGGCTAGCTGCGCGCGGCGCAGCCGTGCTATAGCCCGTGGTCAGTTAAGGCAGCAAGTTCGCTGTCTGTAAAACCTGCCTGTTTACGCGCGCTGATATTCAGCGATTTTCTGCCGAATTTTGTTCCCGGTATTGCCTGCGTGACATCTTCGGTGAAAATATCGGTGCTTGCACCGTCGAGCGCGCACGCATAACGAAACCAGAAATCCCCCGCCGCGACGTGTTTAATTTCGTCGTCGAAAATAATTTTTAATGCCTGTCTGATCTCCGACGCCGCGGTGTCGGTGAACCCTGCGAATTTGCGCGCCAATTCGGGGTGGGCGTCGAGGCCATTGGCTTCGAGATGGCGGTGTGTCGCCGCCATGCGCCGGCGCAGCGACGTCGCCGAGCGCGCCATCGCATCATGGATACCCGTGTGTACCGCGAGAGCGCCGTAATACGAGCCGAGTTTTCGCAATAGCCCATTGAGCATCGCAAAATGCCGCGCTTCGTCGAGCGCTACTGTAAACCAGTCCTCATAAAATTGCGGCGGCAGGCCGCGAAAGCGATATGCCGAATCGAGCGCGAGATCGATGGCCGAATATTCGATATGCGCCAGCGCGTGCAGAAAAATAATTCTGCCCTCTGTTGTGCCGAGGTTGCGGCGTTTACCGACCTGCGAGCCGTGCACAATTTGACAGATTTTTGCAAAAGAGGGATTTCCCACGGGTTGCACCGGCGTCTCTGGTGCGAAGCTGACCTGAGCTATGCTGTCGAGTGCCGTCGCGAGTTCGCGCAGCCGGCCGAGCTTCACAGGTATATCCGACTCATCGCGTATGGCTTCGAGTGTCGCGAAGAACTCCATGTACACGACCGGGGTTGTTAACGGCGATACGGAGTATCGTGCTTTAATAATTTAGTCCATGGGCAAAGGAGTAAGACTCTGCATTACGGGCAGCGAAGTGATGAACGGCTTTGTACTCGATAAGAACACGCAATTCTTTGCGAGCGAGCTCTATGCGCTCGGCTATGAACTGAAAGAGAGCCGGGTAATCCACGACGACCGCGAACAGATTTTACGTACGTGGAAAGAATACCGCGAAACGGGCGACATCATTGTGAATTCGGGTGGGCTTGGGCCCACGACCGACGATCTCACTGTCGATCTGCTCTGCGAGTGGCTGGGCGATACGCCGGTTTACGAGAAACATGCCGAGAAGCGCACACGCTATTTCTTCGAGCGGCGCGCACGCGATCAGACGCGGGCGATATCGATTGAAACCGCGCTACGACAGGCGCGCATTCCCTCGCGGGCGCAGCCGATCAGAAATACCGTGGGCCTTGCGCCGGGAATATTTATCCCTGAAATTCCATTCATCGCGTTGCCGGGGTTTCCCGATGAGATCAAAAGCATGTGGGCCGAGACGCTGGGTCTGATTGAAGCGCAGGGTGTCGAACGCGCGGCGACACAGATTATCCCGATCTGGGGTGTTGGCGAAAGCCAGTTGTTCTCTCACCTTCCCGAAGCGCCCGACATCACCTATGGCGTGCATGCTCTGCCCTGGGGCTGCCGGCTGTTTCTGCGCACCGCCCCGGGTAACGGTGCTCGCCTCGCTGAACTTACGGCCGTGATTCAGGCAAAGTTTCCCGGCCAGAGCGTTGCCGATCCCCTGAAAGAGATTGTTGCGCACCTCAAGGCTGAAAAGCTTTCGCTTGCGGTTGCCGAAAGCTGCACCGGCGGGCTTGCAGCAAAACAGATTACCGATCTTCCCGGCGTATCGGCGGTCTTCAAGGGCGGCGTTGTCACCTATGCGAATGAGGCCAAAGAAGCGCTGGTCGGGGTTGATCCCGAAATTCTGCGGCGGCACGGCGCCGTCAGCCGCGAATGCGCGGCAGCGATGGCAGAGGGGGCGGCGCGCGCGCTGGCGGCCGATATTGCCATCTCGTTCACCGGCATTGCCGGCCCCGACGGTGGCAGCGAAGCGAAACCCGTGGGCACGGTTTTCATCGGTATGCATGATGCGCGCAGTGGGATCACCCGCGTCGGCAAATTCCTGTTTCCTTTCGGACGCGAGCGTTTCAGAAACGCGTCGGTCGCATGCGCCTTTTTGGCCGCCTGGCAATATTTACAGGGGGATATCCCCACGGTTTGGCCTTTGTCGCACTACGAGGCAGTCTCCAAAAAACTTACTTAGAAATTTAGTTTTAAAGAAAACAAATGTTCACTAAGTGACGCATTTGTCATTATTTCGGCCTTTTTTGGCACAGAGCAACCACCGTGCCGCATATATCTATGGGGTAATCCCATTACATGCGCCCAAATTGTGTACAAAGGTTTCTGCATTGGCTGAAAGCGCCGCTTTCGGCGTTACTAATTCTGTATTCATTCCATCCATTCAATGTGTTTGCGCAGGGGGCCGACAACTTTTTCGACGACGAGTTACCTGAAGAAAAAAAGAACTCCGGCGACCTGAAATCTAAACCCGTCGAGCTCAAGGGCGAAGACGAAGAAGAAAAGAAAAAGGCGCTACAGAAGACCAATGAAAAAGGCGAGGTCATTCTTCCCAAAGAGAAAGCGAAAACGGAGGGGCCGACTGATCAGGTCGCTCCGCTCGCGGCGCGCCCGAAAGAAACAATTCTGGATAACTCGCGCTTCTCGCTCGCGGGCGATTATTTTCTGAATGTCGGCCGTGGTACGGCAACATTGCCTTCGGGTTGGGGTGCATTTTTAGCTTACGATGCCGACGAATCGCGGGGCAGGGGATTTGACCTGCGCTTTGAAGCGGGCTTTCTGAATATCGCCAAAGGGTCTTCGTCGATCATGGGCGGTTATTTCGAAGCGGGCCCCACGTGGATCTTCCGCGTATCAAAAATGCCGATGCAGTTTATGACAGCAATTCTGCCCGGCCTCGGTTTTTACGAATATAAGAACGATTTAGGCAAGGCTTCGGCGCTCAAATTTACCGCGCACATCGCGCTCGGTGTCGAGTTTCCGATGTCGATGAAACGCAGCGACCGCACCGACGAGTTTGTACCTTTTATACAGGTGCGCAGCGGCATTATTTACGATACACAATTACCGATGATGCATTACGGCGTTTACGGCGGCGTCGCGTACAAATTCGGTCAGGTGATTTTCAAATACTGAGAGAAAACTATGGCAAAAAGAAAACAACTCACCATTCTTCTGGCAGCGCTGCTGCTGATCCTGGCGGCCTGCGCGAAGAAAAAGAAATCCGACGACTTCCAGAATTTTGGCGGTGTCGCGTATAATGCCGCGCCAAAGACAATCATCAACAGCCTGGGTCTCAATATTGCCGTGCAAGCCATCGACATCAACTATGATGGCAAAATGGACGGCCTCTATATTTGCCGTACCGGCGGTATTAAACAAGATATCATCGCACCGACAGCTGCTCTGACGGGTGGTACCGGGTATACCAATTCGCCTACGGTTACTATTACCGGTACCAGTTGTACTACGCAACCGGCAGCGGTTGCAGTTGTTGCCAATGGTCGGGTCGAGCGCCTTGCGATCACAAATCCAGGTGCCGGATGCACGAGTATATCCGACCCTACGATTACGGGTGGTTCGGGAACAGGTGCGTCTGCGCACACGACGGGTGTGAGTGGCGGCAAACTGACGCGCGTCACGATGGTGAGCAAAGGTTCGGGTTATAACGCTCCCATGGTAGATATTTCAGGCGGCGGTGGTTCAGGCGCAACCGCAGGCGTTAACGTCGGTCATGGTGCGACGGGGGCATTGACCTCATCCGGAGTTGTTACGGGTATCTATCTGCTGAACCCCGGTGATGGTCGTTACACAACGTCGCCCACTGTCACGGTAGCCGAAGGTGCTAATACTTCGGCGGTCGTGAATCTCGATCTGCCGACAGTAAACGGTTTTATCACCGTTTCAGAACTCGATGCCAGCGGCAACTGTTCGGTCACGTATGACCCGACTAACGCTAACCCCGATCTGCGGCATATTCCACAGATGTTATTCACATGGCCTGTAACGCCGACCACAGGTCTCGACACCAACGGCGACACCAATGCGGACTATTATCTTTATAACAACGGCGACGGCACTGCGCAGGTGATGACAAACTCCGATGGTTCGGGCGCCGCCGCAAAACTGCTCGTCAAAAATCCGGCCATCGAAGAAACACTCGATCAGCTCTACAAAAATCTTGCATACGGACAGATTATTGGTTTTGATATTCTGAACAATAATACCATCTCTAACAACATTCTGGGTAAAATTGCCCTCGACCGTGAAGACGTAACGTATATCGACAAATCAAACCCGGTGCCGATCATCTCGCCGATTCGTAACGACGAGTTCTACGCGGCACCGATGGATGTGAACATTCTGTGCGCGGATAAAGTTGCCTGCAATGCCATTGCGTATAGTTTAGTTAGTTATTCACAGTATGCTATACAACCGCCAGATCCGAATTTCGGCAATACAAATTTAGATCTCACGGGTGTCGATTTTACCGGCACCAAGCATGCAATCAAGCCCGGCGATAGCGCCACGATATCTTTTCAAAATCTACCATATGGGAATTATTATCTCAAGTATGCCGTTCGCGACGCCGCGGGTAACGTTTCAGCATCATTGCCCACAGATTTTGATTGTACTTTGGGTACTCCCAAGAATTGTATCCGCTTCACCATCGGTCGCAAGCCCGACATCATCGTTAATGGTGTAAATAACCGCTACGTTTCTAACACGGCGGGCACGTCCGCAACGATTCAGTGGACCGCAGACACGGCAAGTCCATCGAAGCGCTTTCGGTATTTGGTTGTCGCAAATAGTTCATGTATCGGTTATTCGCGGGGCAACTACATCACCCCTCCGGGAACAGTTATTGCATCTGGTGGCCCGCTGACTTCGGGCACTATCGTGAACACGGCCGTTGCAGCCAATGCGTTTGGTATGGATTTCACCACGGCTCTCAATGGAAATAACATCATTTCAATTTGTGCAATTTCCTGTAGTGGTGCCTGTGCTGCTATTGGAGACCTGGAAGTCATGGGTGAGGCATACGAAAGTATCATCCGCGACGACAACGCGCCGACTCTCACACCCGCGCCACTCTCAGGCATTTTCCCGACGCCGCAGCGTATCTGGCTGACGGGATCGACAACTACTGGCGGCTCACCCATCAACGGTTCGCTGATTCCGTCTGAGATCTGTTACACTTGGGGCGCCGACGCCGCGGGTAATCCGCTTGCGGGTAATAACCCGACGACAATTACGGGGCCAGGTTTCACTTGCCCCGTTGCCAACAACGTCGTGCGCGTAACAAGTTCTGAAGCCTACTTCAACGTGGGTTGCCCGACGCGCGCGAGTGTCACCGACATGAATGCCGATCTCAATAACTGCTCTCCGGTGCCCGGTATCTATTACATCAAATACATCGCGAAAGATGCGGCGGGCAACGTCACGGGCGTGGGCACGCAGGCTTACGCCATTGCGATTACGCCGCAGATTTTTACCGATGCTGCACCCGCGAAACACCTGTGGACGACGGCGAACAATTGGGGAAATACGGCGACGGCTGTGGCCTCACCGCGCACTTCGACTACCTGGCAGTGGCATACCGACTTCCCCGGTACATTCGAAATACGTATCAACAGTACCGATTGCACCGATGGTACCGTTTCCAGCGGCAGCAGCACGCCTGCATCGCCCGCGGCGGCTTTGAATGTCATTACCTCGACAATTAATGGCAGCGATTTAACCATTGGACTCAACGATGTCAAAGTTTGTCTGACTCCTTCCGGTGGTGGGTCCATTGTTATGGCTTCACAATCGATCTGGCGCATTCAACCCAAGGATATCAATGCTACGTATGCTAAAGTGAACTATAACAAAGGCGAGACGATCACGATCGATATCGCCAACGATCTGTTTGAGCCAATCAATGCTATTAAAACATTAGCATTCTCTTGCCCGGCAGCGTCGTATGGCCCCGATTCGAATGTCAATTGCCCGGCAAGTTCGATACGGGGTATCGGTGCTCCCAATGCGCAGGGTATCTATTCGCAATATGAGTTAGACTACAGATCGATGGCAGGCACAACGTCTGCCGGCAGTCCCAATGTTACTGGCCTTGCATCGACGACCGATCTCGCGGTGAATATGCTGGTTTCCGGAGCTGGAATTCCAGCAGGGACCACAATTGCCTCGATCGTGAGCGGTTCGCAGATTACTTTGACAAATAACGCAACCTCGGGTGGTACACCGACCCTCACCTTCAAGAGTAATATAACGACTCTGGCTTTCGATCTTTCTATAACGCTCTGCGATACGACCGGATGTGCAGCCGCGGCCGTACCTCCCACATGGACGACTGGTGCAAACGGCGGCAGTGCGACGATGAAGGCTTTTGTGCTGAAAGATAAAACTGCCGGTAATTCTATCTTCGTCGATGCAGCATCTTGCAACGACGCATGGACAGGAGTAAACAGAACCAACTCGCCGGCGGGCACGGGGCCAAAATGCTCTCTGAGTTCTTCAGTGGCCGCGGCGGCGGCGGGTTCAAAGGCGGTCTATGTGATGACTCGCACCAACGGCTATTGTGCAAATGGTGCTCCGCCCGCTGGCGGTTTTGCCACGTTATGGACGGGCCAAACCGGGCCAAACTGTTCTACGGTCACAGGTCAGCTTACCATACCGACTGGTGTTAGCGTATATGGTGGTTTTACATCCGCGTGGTATAGACCCAATGTAGATTCAAATCAAGCTGTCATCACGGCGGGCAGCACCGCCAGTGCCACCAATGTCGGGGTGAGTATCGGTGCTGTGAATACCCCGGTTTGGATAGAAGGTCTGGACATACGTACGCGCGCGGCTGTTCCGACTGTGGGGCAAGGCTACAATTCCATGAGCATCCGTGCCTCTGCCGGCGGCAGTTCTGAACTGACCCTCTTCAAAAATAAGACGGTTACCGAGGGCGAGACAACCGTGGGTACCGGGGGGGCCGATCCGGGTGGTACTTATGGAGTTCACCTTTACAATATTAATACGGTCACTTTGAGAAATAATACCTTTGTGGTTCGCAACGGATTTAAAGGCCTCTCGGGTGGCTTGGGTGGTGCCAATGGCAGTCCCGGGTTGAACGGAAATAATGGTAATCCCGGTGGTTCTGGTTGCACCGCGTGCTCAAATGATAGCACAACCAATCCCGGTGGCGGTGCCGGTGGTACCGGTGGTGTGGCTGGCTTAAATGATGGTGGCAATGGTGGTTCCGGCGGTGAACAAAATAGCGGCGGGCCTGGTTCTAACGGTTCACCGGGCGGCAACGGTAGTAACGGTGTTGGCGGCGGTGGCGGTGGTAATGGTGGTCGCAACGGTAGTTGCGGTGCAAACACTGGCAGTAACGGCAATCCCGGTCCCACGGGCTCTAATGGTAGTAATGGCGCGAGCCCCGGAAATGATTATGGGCAAATCAGCGGTAGTTTCGTGAAGGCTTACCAGGGTTCGACGGGAACAGACGGTACCCATGGTTCCGGTGGCGGTGGCGGTGGCGGCGGCGGCGGTGAAGATGCATTCTTAAACGACAGCGGCTCCGGTGGCGGCGGCGGTGGCGGTGGCGGCGCGGCAGGCACGGGCGGCGAAGGCGGTTGGGGAGGCGGGCCGTCTATCCCGGTCTACCTTGAGAATATCAGCACAATTCACATGATTGCGAATACGCTGACGCGTGGTGCAGGCGGC
>JAFLED010000045.1 GCA_017302045.1 Spirochaetota bacterium | reverse complement strand
GAAAGGCTTCAGCGCCAAACAGTACTTCGAGAAACATCTTGGGCGGCAAGATTGTTCAATAGGCCCAATATTGTTCGTATTTGATAAGCACAGATACTTCGAGCGCAGAATCACCCGTGGTGCGCTCGCGCTCGTTTTCGAGAAAGGCCGTAAATCTCTGGTAGTTATTCTGTACGCGATTTACCGCGACTTCCGGGAGCCGGTGGCCCGCGGCGTCGAAAAACACCTCATCCCCGCCTTCATCGGGTATCGCATGCACGCCGAGGGTTTTCGCCAGCGGCACGAGCGGGCTGCCATCCATACCCTCTATCCAGCCGGCGCCGATTTCAAACGGCACTTTGTTAAAAGAACGGTCGCTGTAGATGCGGCCGCCGATACGGTCGCGCGCCTCGAGTACGATAACATCGATACCGCCGCGATGTAATTCGCTCGCGGCAGCTATGCCCGACATACCCGCGCCGACGACAATCACCTCGGTCGTCAGGTTCTTTTTGCCAAAACAACCGACGGATACAAGGCTTATAGCGGGCGCCAGCAAGGCTAAACCGACAAAACGTATACCTGACTTCATGGGATTTCCTGTGGCGGCGATCAGGCCGGGTTGGCCTTATCAAAAATACGTACCGGACGCCCGTTCGGGCCAACCGCGACATACGTCACTTCGCAGGCGATAATTTCACGCGATGTCATTTTTTCGGGATCGTATGCGACAGCCTTACCTTCTGCCGTGACGCTGCTGCGCCTTATTTCTTTGATGCGCGCGAAAATCTGGATGATATCTCCCAGATAACCGGGTGCCTTAAAGTAGACGTTGTTCATGCTGACCGTTACCATCGACTTATAACGCAGCTTGTTGGTACAATGCAGATAAACATCGGTGTCGAGCCAGGCAAGAAGCTGACCGCCGAAAATATGGTGATTCGGGTTCAGGTGCTCCGACATCACCATGTGCTGCGTTACCAGTGAGAAGTCTTCACCGGTAACACTGTGCACGTCGTCTGCCATGTTATTGGACTTTGATTTCGGTATTCGGCGGTGCCATCGGAGCCCCGGGTTTGTCGCTCGGTTTAGAAAAGGGTTGTTCTTCGACCGTACCCTGTTTCTCTACCGGCTTCACTTCGACGGGTTTCGCCGCCTCGGGTTTCGGCTTCGGTGTGCCCTCGGCGCCGGGAACTGTCTTGTCGTCGCTGTTATTTTCTTTCGCCGAAGGTTCGACCTCTTCGGGAGGCAGCGGTTTACTGTTTTTCGCCGGCTTCTTTTTGGTGGATTTGTTCTTCTGCTGCTTGGGCTTCACTTGTTTTTCACCGGGCGCCGCTTTCTCTTCTATCACTTCGTCGCCAGGACGCTTTGCGGTATCGAAGTAGATTTCTGCACGGCGGTTGAGGCGACGCCCTTCGGCGGTGTCTTCTTTGCTCGCCGGTTTAGTCTCCCCGAATGACTTTGTGATAATCATCTCGGCGGGAATTCCATACTGCACTAAACGCCGTTTCACAAAAGCCGCACGCGAACGCGCGAGCTTCATGTTGTAACCCGGTGTACCGCGGCTGTCGGTGTGGCCATAGACATAGACATATTTATGCGGTTCTTTGTTCCAGAGTTCGACTACCTTTTTCAGACCGGCGGCCTTTTCATTGTTGAGCTTGCTCGAGACATTGGTCGAGAAATAAGCGATGGCAACGCAGCCATTACCCGCCTTGCAATCAACGATATCGACCGGCGTGGGCGTCGAGCCAGCCGCTTTCATCGTGAGTTTCAGATCGATTGTATCTTTCATCTCGCCCGCATTGCCGCGCATGAGGTCGGTCAGCATGCGGGTTTCGGCGAGATCTTCATAACCCTTAGCCTTTGCGGCTACTGAAAGCTGCATCTGTTCGAGGGCAGCAAGGGCGTCTTCAGGCTTTTTGTATTTCGACATCAGGGGAACCTTGAGCACGCCGGTGCTTTTCTTAAACGGTAGAATGGTATCGTCTTTGATGTCGGGGCTCAAGCGATAGGTCGCATTGGGTTTGAGTGTGGCGCCTTTTTCATTCACGAAGGTAATATTAACCGTGAGCTCTTTCGGGAAAGCCAGAGCGCGCTCCATTTCGAAATCTTTCTGGATCGTGATCGGCGTATGCACGTCGCGCAGATCGGCGATATACTCGATCGGCGCATAACCTGGCGCGGTTACGACCATCTTATACTGTTTTTTGTTGATGAGGTTTGCGCTATAAAGCCCCTCGGGCAGCTGCGTAGAGAAGTTACGCTCGCCGTCGGCGTCCGTGATACGTATGTTCGCTTCGATGCCTTTTTCGCTGAATTTTTCTTTGACGCGACCCCGCATCGTCACGACGACTTCGGGTTTCGCGAAGTCGGGCACCTTTGCGCGAAAGATATCGAACTTACCCTGACCGCCTTCGCGGTTCGAGGCGAAGTACATGTAGTTACCATTGCGAATAACGGTGGGGTACTCGTCGTCAAAAGTTGAGTTGTACGGTTTACCGAGGTTCAGCGGTTTTTTCCACATGGATTCGCCGTCGCCGCCGCCCATTGCAGTGCTGGGCATCCCCTGTATCATTTGCGTGACATAGATATCGATGCCACCCACCCCGCCGGGACGGTCGGAAGAAAAATATAACGTGATGTTATCGGAGTGAATCGCTGGAGTTACTTCGGATGCCGGTGTATTAATCGTGCGGCCGGCGTTGACAGGTTTACCCCAACGCTTCGCCGCAAAGTCGTACTCAGAGACCCAGATGTCGTCGCGCCCGAAACCACCGGGCCGGTCTGAACTGAAAAAGAGATAATGCCCGTCTTGCGAAATAGACGGCATACGGTCGTGGAAGTCCGTATTGATTTCAACAATGGGCACGGGGGCGCTCCACTTGCCGTTTTTCATGATCGTGTAATAGATATTCGTGAGTTCGGGGCCTTCGCGGCCTTCGAGCGCGAACGAACAAAAATACATCTCGTAATCGCCCGACGGTAATTTACGCAAAGACGGATGCCCGTCGAAATAGGCAGAATTCACCGGCAGGCCGACATTCACGGGTGGCTTAAACTTCGGAACGCCTTCGGTGACTTCGTTTTCAGAATACCAGAGGTCGAAATCCCCCGCGCCTTCGACGCCGTCGGGACGATCGGATTGAAAGAACAGAAAATGTTCGTCTGGCGTAATATAAGGGGTATATTCGCTATAGGGGGTATTGATGACGCCGAGGTTCAGAATCTGCGCCTGATTGTCGGGTGTGGTGGGGATACCCGTCTGGGCTCCCGCGTTAAACACCGCAAAACCCGCGATCAGCGCAAGGCCGGCTATACCGGTCATCATCGACTTCATGGGTTAAGTTGCGGTGCATAGATAGGGGGTCAAAAAGAATGGACGGTGTTATTTTCAGACCGCCCGTAACCTCATGGCCTGCGTGGCGTACTATTTATGGAGAGCATGACGTCCGAGAGCGAAGCCATAGAGAAGGCCCGCTCGGGCGACGAAGCCGGGTGGGATTGGCTAATACACACCTGGCAGGGGCCGCTGACGGCGTTTCTGCTGCGGCATACCGGCAACGAAGACGACGCTCTCGAAGTCGCGCAGGAGGCGTTTATCAGGGCTATTCGAAATATCCATCGCTTCCGCGAAGGCAGCAGGTTCTCGACGTGGCTTTTTGGCATCGCCCTCAACCTCGTGCGCGATCTAAAGAAGAGCGCACGCAGCCGACTCGTTGAATCGTTGCCCGAGATGAACGATGTCGAGGGCCGGTCTGAAACCGCGAAGGGTCTCGAAGACCGCGAGCTGGCCCGCGATCTGAGAACAGCGGTCGACAGGCTGCCCGAGGGGATGCGCAACGTACTGATGCTATTTTACGAAGAAGAATTATCCATGAATGAAATATCGCAGGCACTGCATGTGCCTGTTTCACTGATTAAGGTGCGCCTGTTTCGCGCGCGCAAACAACTCGCAAAAATGAATCCCCAACTGAGAGAATACCTATGGACCTGAAACAGCAGTTGCGCCACGACCGCGAACGCCGGCAAAACGCGGCGCATGAGCTTGCCGAAAGATTTGCGCTCAGAGACAAGGTAAAACGCGCATTGCGCGCCGCCGCCCCCGAAGCCGAAATACCATACACGCCCTGGTACCGGCGTGCAGTCTTCACACCTGTGCATGCGCTGGTGATGGCCGGTGCGGTCGCGGCTTTTATTTTCGGCATCCAGATTTTACCCGGCTTCGGCGGCAACCATACGCCTAAAGACGGATTGATCCCCGTGGAATTCAGCTACCACGCCCCCGACGCGAAGAGCGTCGAGATTGCCGGCGATTTCGCCGAGTGGCGCGCGGGCAAAGTCAAACTGGAAAAACGCGAGGGGGGTAACTGGTATCTCAAGACATCGTTGCCGCGCGGGCGCTATCAGTACCAGTTTGTCGTCGACGGTGTCTGGACAATCGACCCGCGCTGCCCCGCACGCGTCGCCGACGACTTCGGTAAGGAGAACAGTCTACTCATTTTATGACTTTACGCACGTTAGCGCCTTTCACTCTGTCTGCCTGTGCGTCGGGCGACCCTGGGCATTCTTGCTTTTCTGTTGGCTTGCGCCCACTGCGCCACGGCAAAAACGATTCCTTTTCCCGTAAAGAACGGTCACCGTTTCGAGCTCGATATGAATAACGCGGGCGAAATCAAACTGGTCGGCAGCTGGAACGGCTGGGACACCACGGCGCATACCATGCACCGTTGGGGATCCTACTATTGGCTCGACGTCGAGCTCGAACGCGGGCGTTACGAATACTTTTTTATCAATGCGCAGGGGCGTTTTTTGCCCCCGAATGCAATCGAAAATATCGACGATGGTTTTGGCGGGGTGAACGCGGTGGCGGTGATCGAATGAAACGGATTTTTTTCAGTACACTTTCTGCGGTCTGTTTTTGTACCGCCGCGACTGCCGCCGATATTGCGGGCCTGACACAGGCCGACCGCGGTTTCCTCGAAGCGGAGGCCGCAAAACTCAGCGCCACCGGGCTCGATGCAAAGCCTCTTTATAACAAGGCACGCGAAGGTATCGCGAAAGGGGTTTCCGGCGACGCCCTGCGTAAGGCAGTCTCGCGTGAGCGCGAACTCTACAGCGAAGCCGCGCGCATTGTAGGCGCGACCCCCGCGGGGTCGAAGAACGAAATCGCGCAATCGGTTGTCATTGCGGTGAAACGCGGAGCAAAATCCGGTGACATCGAAAGCGCCGTAAAGCAACACCGGCAAAACCCGGCGGTGCTGATCAGCGTCGTCGATATGCTGGGCGACTTTGCGCGACTGGGTATTACAGGCGAAAAAGCGGTACGTGCCGCAACAGACACGATGACGAGAAAAGCCGTGTCACCCACAACAGGGCCTGCAGATAACCGGGCCGATGTTAACCGGGCGATCATGCAGCGCGAAATACAACAAAACCTGCCCGCGCTGAGGCCCACAGACACGGCGCGTCCTCCGGCCGAACCGCATAATCCCACGGGAACCCAGGGCGGCGTGATCGATCACAAGCATTGAGGTTTGGGTGCGAGGTTTCGCATCTGTATTTTTAGCGCTGGCGGCATTCAACACCGCCGCGCATGCGACAGGCGGCTTTCTCGAAGCCGGTACTATTTTTCAAAGTACGAACAGCTTCTTCGGTACCGGCGATACAGCTACGGTCAATGGCCGTTATTTCGCCGCCAACGCGGCGGTGGGTTATCAGGGGCGCACCTGGCTTGCGGGTGCAAGCGCTCCCTTTGCTTCGCGCAATGCGAGTGCCGAATATTATTATGCCGAAACAAACCAACGGGTCTCCGGCTCGGTAACCGAAACCGGTATGGGTGACCCCGCAGTCTTCGGAGCGAAAGACATTTTTGGCGGCAACCGCTACGCGCCGTCGCTGAGCGTCACCGCCGCGATGAGCGCACCTTTCGGTAAGACGGCGCTGAGTCTACAGACCTGGCAGGCACGCCCCGGCCTGGCATTCGAGTTTGCGTTGTCGTCGGTCTCGTTTATGCTGCGCACCTACGCGGCTATACCCTTCGCGGCGAAAGCCGCGGTCGAAGGCGAATACCATACCTATCTCGGCGGTATCTTCACCACCACACTTACTGTCTTCAGGCGTGTCGGTACCGGCATCGATATCAGCTACGCGGCGGGAGATTTCGTACGCCGCGACAACTCTCTGCGCATCGGCGGCTTTTTGTCGTTTAGTCTTCCGGTTGAAAGTATCAGCCTCTACACAGGCGGCCAAACGGAGGTCATCCGCAGCGATCGCGATTTTTTTATGCAGCTGTCGATACGTTATCACAGCATTAAATTCTGATTTCGCTGAGCGGCAGTTACAGGCGGAGTATTTTACGGTACTGGATAAACCCCGAACGCACGGCGATTTTTTCATACAGCCTGCGTGCGGTATCATTCGTTTCATGCGTGAGCCAATAGACACGCGAGGCACCGTCGGCTTTTGCGCGCGCATAGACTGCTTCGATAAGCGCGGTGGCAACCCCCTGCCCCCGCGCGGCTTCGTCGGTGAAAAGATCTTGCAGGTAACAATAATTACCTTCGGTCCAGGTCGAGCGGTGATAGATGATATGCACGATACCCAATAAGCGATTATCGCTGAATGCGCCGAGCGCAAACATCGGTTCTGTGGGTGTAAGCAGGCGCTGCCAGGCCGTTTCAATGGTTGTCGGCGAAAGTTCTGTCTGATAAAAAGCCAGATATTTTTGCCACAACGGCAGCCAGGCATCCTTGTCTGTCGCGCCGAGCTGTCTGATTGTCATAGACGAGCTTACGGAGACTCAAATACAACTGCAATAATTTTACGCCGCGACCATGACGCTCGCAAGACCGCCGTGTTCGGTGCGAAAGTTCGTTGCCTGCCCCTGGTAATAG
This sequence comes from Spirochaetota bacterium, assembly GCA_017302045.1. Classification (GTDB taxonomy): domain Bacteria; phylum Spirochaetota; class Leptospiria; order Turneriellales; family Turneriellaceae; genus Turneriella. The sequence continues at coordinate 12,730 of JAFLED010000045.1, read as the reverse complement.
CGTGCGAGCATACCGAGAATCTCGTCGCCGTAGGTGTAGACACGCAGATCGTATTTCAGCGCGAGATCTTTTTTCAGCTGCCGCATTTTCGGGGGGATATACTCCTGCGCGATATATGCTCCCGAAGGCAACTCTGCCCACACCTTCTGCGTGATCTTGTCGCCGCGGTAGACGGCCTTGCCGCCGAAGCCTGCGACGGGTTTAAAGAACCAGCGTTTGCGTTCACGCCAGAGATCGTCGCGGTTCGAATCCGTCACCAGCAGCGTGCGCGGCACATGCGCGCGAATGCGTTCGATACCAGGTACGGCATCGGCCTGCGCTGACCACCAGGCTGCAAGGTTCGACTTACGTGCGTAGAGCGTATGCAATGCGGGGTTGGGGCTCACAGTCACCATGCCGCGCTCATACGCCTGGCGCAGCACGGCATGCTCGGGCCGTTCTAGCGCAAAATCAGTCAGACGGTTGTAAACCAGATCGATGCGGATTTCCCCCGCGAAGATTTGATGATCGCGTACCGTGAGTTCTTCGGGTGCTGCGATGACGGCGGCGATACCGTGGCGGCGCAGCATATCGCGCACGAGTACAAATTCCGGATAAAAAAACTGCGCTTCGGGGTTTTCGTCAACGATCGCTACGCTTTGTAGATCACGCGCGGGGAAGCGTTGCTGGTATTCTCTGCGGAACATATCGACCAGCTGCTGCTCGTTGAAGAGATAGGGCCGTACAGCGGTCAGCGCGAGACGCCCGAGAAGATGCTGCGAATTGGGACAGCACTCTTTCAGGTCGCGCGTCGCGTTAAGACCCAGAACTGCGCCGGCGGCATTGGTGTTGATTTCAATGAGCTGCGGCCCGTTTTCACCGATATGAAAATCGTAAGAATTAAAGAGCCCTTTTTCGGGTACGGCTGTATCACCACCCAGTAACCCCTGCACCACAGGCTCACGCAGCGCCGATTCGTATGCGGAGATGAACAGACGAATTTGCGCGAGATGTTTTTCCGAAAGGAAATGCGGCTGGTCGCTGAAGTAGCGTGGGTATTCGAGTTTAGCTTTTTCGAGCGTCGTGCAATGGCAGTGGTCATTCAGGTACTCTGCGCGTAAAAGAGGTATTTTCATTTAGCCTCCCCGGCTAACAGGCTGCGCAGATCGGCCGCCATAAAGAGTGCTGACGCAGGGCAAAGTCCGCTGAATTGCTGCGAAGCGCGAATGCCTGCGGGCGCCGTAGCGCGGTCTGTCGGCGCAAAGCCGTGTTTCGCAAAGAAGTCGCCTGCCGTCTGCGTTAACAGATACAGCTTTCGAATTTTTAGGCGCGATGCCTGTTCGACCAATGCGGTTAAAAGCTGCCGACCAAGTCCCTGACCACGCAGGCCTTGCCGCGTGCACAGCGAGCGCACCAAAGCTGCGTCGCCATAAGGTTCCAGACCGGCCGCGCCAGCAAGGCCTGCGGTATCCCGCACCAAGACAAAATGGTTTAACATTTCTGGTTGCAAGTCGGTTGTGGGCAAATCACTCGCATTGAGCAAACGACACAGGTCGTCAAAATCGCCGGCAGTCGCCTGTTGCACCACAAGGTTCTCTGTGTTTAACAACATCCACTCTCCTTGCGTATGGCTTCGATGTCTGAGAACACCGCATCCAGGTCGGCTTTCATTTCTGCCATGACCTTATAGTCGATACAATAACACACCTTCGGCCCATCGATCTCGCCGCGTATAAGACCAATGTCTTTGAGCTGCTTCAGATGCTGCGAGACGGTCGATTGCGCCAAGGGCAATTCGTCGACGATGTCGCCGCACATGCAGCCCTCGAGCCCGGCGAGAATTTTCAGAATCGCAATGCGTGCCGGGTGGGCCAATGCCTTCGCGAGCGCCGCGAGACGCTGTTCCTGCAGGCTGAACTCAACGCTCTTGCTGATCATAGCTCTATTATCGTATTTTTACGATAAAGCGCCCACTTTTTTGAAGCGCAATGCAAACTGCACGAGCAAAATCAGCGCGGGCACTTCAATCAGCGGACCTATCACGGCAGCGAACGCAGCCCCCGAGTGGATGCCAAAAACAGCAATGGCGACGGCGATACCGAGCTCGAAATTATTGCCCGCAGCGGTAAAGGCGAGCGATACCGATTTCGCATAGTCGACACCCGATTTCTGTGCGAGAAAAAAGGCGCTGAAAAACATGATGCCGAAGTACAACAGCAGCGGCAGCGCAATACGCAGGACATCCGCCGGCAGCTGCACAATCAGTTCACCTTTGTAGCTGAACATCACCATAATCGTGAAGAGCAGCGCAATCAGCGTTAAGGGACTCACACGGCGAAGAAATACCCGGTCGAACCAGTCCCTGCCTTTGAGGCGAACGAGCACCTGGCGGCTCAGAATGCCGGCTGCAAACGGTACGCCGAGATAAAAGAGCACACTCTCGGCTATCTGGCCCATCGTAATGTTGACCGTCGTCGCGCGCAGGCCGACAAGCGGCGGCAGCATGGTGACAAAGAGCCACGCATAGACACTGTAGAATAAAACCTGAAAGATGCTGTTGAAGGCGACGAGACCCGCGGCGTATTCGCTGTCGCCGCGCGCAAGATCGTTCCATACGATCACCATAGCGATGCAGCGCGCGATGCCGATCAGAATCAAACCCGTCATGTATTCGGGTTTGTCGTGTAAAAAAATTACCGCGAGAGCAAACATCAGCAACGGACCGACGATCCAGTTCTGCAGCAGCGACAGCGCAAGCACCTTGCGATTCCGAAAAACCTCGCCGAGCCTCTCGGTCTTTACCTTGGCAAGCGGCGGATACATCATGAGTATCAGACCGGCCGCGATGAGGTAGTTGGTCGACCCACTCTGAAATAGCGAAAGATTTTGCGTTACCGCGGGAAAATAAAAACCAACGGCGACGCCGATCACCATGGCGAGAAAAATCCACAGCGTCAGAAAACGGTCGAGAAACGAAAGCCGTTGCGCCGCCATATCAGAGTTGCTCTTTCACGAACGACGCGCAATATTCTTTAATCATCTGCCGTACGCGCGCGAACTCTGCCGTGATCTGCTCTTCGCTGCCCGTCGCCTTCGCCGGGTCGGGAAAATTGTGATGAAACTTCTGCGCCTTTGAAGGAAAAACCGGACAGCGTTCCTTCGCGTTGTCGCAGACCGTGATGATGAGATCGAAATCCACACCGGCATATTCGCTCACGTTGTTCGAGGTATGGTTCGAAATGTCGACGCCATCGGCCTTCATCGTCGCGATCGCACGCGGGTTCACGCCATGCGTCTCAACACCGGCGCTGTAGATCTCGGCTCGATCGCCGGCGAATTGTTTGAGATAACCATGCGCAATTTGGCTGCGGCAACTGTTGCCGGTGCATAAGACGAGTATTTTCTTCATGCACGCCGGTTCGGGCCGGTGCGATATATTGTATATCGTAAATATACGATTTAACAATCGATTCAGACACACGCGCAATAAGTCGGATTCCCCTATTTTTTATCGATTTTTTCCGAGACCTGCTGCCCGTCCCGAATGCCATGGATTTCAATATATTTCACCTGCGGCACAAGAAAACCCTTCTCCGCAAAGGCATAAAAGTCGGTAAGCTCGGCTTCGGCACCGGCGATGCGCGTCGTGGCGCGGTAGGTCTTCGCCTCGCTGCCAGCTCTAAAGATACGGATATCCCGGTCGGGCAGCGAATTCAGGCGAATCGTGACAGTTTCACCTTCGACGCGCTGCGAGGCAACCCCGAAGGCCATGGGCTCAATCAGTGTCAGGGGCTCGGTGATATCGGGCCCCTTCTCGAGCATCTGCCAATAGACGACGACCGGTGCTGCACCGACGGGCGCGTGGGTTTCGCTGTCGAGCTGCAATGCATAGCGCACCTCGTTTCGGTTTGTGTTGCGCCGTACGAAAAAAATATCCTGCCGGGTTTGATGCATGCGGCGCCGATGTCCGCAGGGGGATATCCCTACGTAAAGCGAATTTAACGCCGCGCGCTTGCTTCAGCCGAGCTTTAAGAGCTGGCCCAACACCGTTGTATAACTTTCAGGTAGCGTACGTGCCATGACATCGATCGCAACAGCATCGGCGCCAATGAGCACACGCGGTGATTTTTTCTCGATACCTTTCACGATTGTCGCGGCCGCTTCGTCGGGCGTAGTGCGTGAAAGCTTCGCAAATTTTTCCGTTGCGCTGGCGTGGTCGCTGTCGCCGTTGGGGCCTGTCTTGTAACGTGCATACGCGGCAATATTGGTCTTAATGCCGCCGGGGTGCACACAGCTGACACCGATGTGGGTATCTACCAGTTCTTGCCGCAGAGATTCGGTGAAACCGCGCACGGCAAATTTTGCCGCGTTGTAAGCCGACTGTGTGGGTACACCGATGATGCCAAACACGCTTGAAATGTTCACAATGTGCGCTTCTTCGGCTTTCTGTAAGTAAGGAAGAAAAAATTTCGTCCCGTAAAGCACTCCCCACCAGTTGATGCCCATGAGCCATTCGTAATCTTCAATGCTGGTTTCTTCAACCGTGGCTGCAACCGCAACGCCGGCATTGTTAATGACAATGTGCACGGCGCCAAACTTCGCTATCACCTTTTCGGGATAGGCCTGCATTGCCTTCTTATCGGCAACGTCGAGTGCATCGTGCATGACGTCGCTCGTGTACGCCGCGCAGAGCTTTGCGGTTTCGGCGACACTTTCTGCACGAATATCGCTGAGCGCAAGCTTGCAGCCTTTCTGAGCGAGGTTGAGCGCGAGCGCACGGCCGATACCCGACCCCGCGCCAGTGATGACGGCCACCCGGCCTTGGAAGTTCTTCATAGCGGATGGATTTGTGCGGTGCGACATATTGCCAATTAAAAAGTGACATTTTGTTCAAGTTTAAAAGTGAGAGCCATGCCTGTGAAAGCGAATATTCCCTTCGCTAAAATTCTCGGTTCGAAATGGACGGCGGTAGAGCCGCAAAACGGCGAGAAACACTTTCTCGTGACACGCATCGCCGACCAAAAGAGCCGCGAACTCAAGCTCGAATGCGTCGTCACGAAACGAACTGCCTTTATTAGCTATGACGAGCTCAGCAAATCAGGGCGCTATTTGTCGGGTTGGCGCTGAGCCGCGAATGTGTATCCCGCGAGAAACTGCGCGGCCTTTTCGCGAATCGCGGTTCGCGAATCTGCAGACATTTTATCCCAGGTGGCATAAGTATAGAACAGGCGCTGGTTTGTTCTCAGCAACTGCTCATTGCGCGCGAGGAAATCCCAATACAGGGCATTGAAGGGGCAGGCGTCTTCTGTTGTCGTTTCTTTCGGATCATAGCGGCAATGGCGGCAGTAGTTGCTCATGCGTGCGATATACTTGCCGCTCGCCGCATAGGGCTTCGATGCCATGAGCCCGCCGTCGGCGAAAAGCGCCATGCCGAGCGTATTCGGTAACTCGACCCATTCGTACGCATCGGCATAGACCAGCAGATACCATTCGCACACCGCGGCCACATCGATGCCGGCAAGCAGTGCAAAATTTCCCGTGATCATGAGGCGCTGTATGTGGTGTGAATACGCATGCTCGCGCGTATGCCGCACCGCCTCGGCGAGACAGAACATGTCGGTCTCACCCGACCAGTAGAAATCGGGCAACGGCCGCCGCGCGTTGAAAAAATTCATGCGCGCATACTCAGGCATCTTGTGCCAATAGATGCCGCGCACATATTCGCGCCAACCGAGTATCTGGCGGATAAACCCCTCTGCCGAAGCAATCGGCACCAGGCCTGCGCGGTACGCCGCTTCGGCCGCGCGGCAGATTTCGAGCGGCAACAAGAGACCGGCATTGAGGTAAGAAGAAAGAAGTGAATGGTAGAGATATGCCTCATGCGCGACCATGACATCCTGGTATGTACCGAATTGCGGCAGCAGCTTTTCGATAAAGTGCCGCAGCTCGATGAGCGCCTCGTCACGTGTCATCTGTGATTTTTTATGGCTGATGCGCGGCGGCGAAGTGAGTCCCTTGGGCGGTGGCTTGCGGTTCTCGTGATCGAAGTTAAACGCCCCGATCTCGGGTAAACCATCGGCATCCATCAGAATATTATAACGCCGCCGCATCTCGCGATAGAAAAATTCCATGCGCAGCTGCTTTTTGCCGTCGGCCCATTGGGCGAAGTCGGCATGCGAAGCCAGAAAACGGTCGTCTTCTCGTATCTGGCAGTCAATACCGTCAAGGCTCTGCCAGGCCGACATCACCGCCTTGAGCCGAAACTCGCCGGGCTCGGTAGCGATAAGCTGCCGCAGGTGGATATCCGCCAGCGCGCGCTTTACCTCGCCGTCGATGCTGCCTGTATTCGCCGCATCGTCGAGTTTGACATAGCGCACACGAATACCCTGTGCCGAAAGTTCGGCCGCAAAATGGCGCATTGCCGCGAAGAGAAACGCAATCTTCTTTTGATGATGCCTGACATAGGTGGCTTCGGCCATGACTTCGCAGAGCAGTACCGTGTCGTGTCTCGTGTCAATGCCGCGCAGCGCGGCAATGCTGTGCGAAAGCTGGTCGCCTAAAACAAGCCGCAGCGCGCCCGGCATACGCGGTTAATTCGCAAGCGAAAGAAAACTTCGGATTTGTTCAAACGCATGCGCATTCACGACGAGACCCAGGTGCGAGCCCGTCGTTTCGAGATGGCGCACGCGCGGCGAAGAGTCGTCGATACACGCCTGCCAGCTGACAATATTGTCACCCTTCGAATAAATCGCGAGGATTTCATTCTGTATCGGATTTTGCTCCCGGGCTGCGACATCGCGTTCCATCGCGTCGAGATCAAAACCCCATTGCGCGTACATCGCACCGATCGCGGTGTATTTTGCCCCGCCGACGACCGGAGTTCCCAACGTAACAACTTTTTCGACGAGTTCGGGCAAATCGCGCGCGACCTCACGCGCGATATAACCACCGAGGCTCCAACCCACGAGGTGCAGCTTCGTACCGAGCTGGCGCGAGAGCGTGCGCACCTGTTCGAGCATCTGCGTCAGCAGATCGGGGACATAGCCGTGATTTCTGCCGATGCCCCAATCGAAAACTTCGGCGCCGACGGTTTTGAGATAACGGCTCAAAAAAGCCAGTGCGCGTTCACTGGTGCCGAAACCGGGAAAAAGAATAACCGGATACGTAAACTCAGAGCGCGTGCGTGTCAGTTCCCGGTATTTGAGACCGAGGTTCGCGAGCTCGGCAGCAGCTTGCGCCTCCAGGAGCACACGCCAGCGCGGCGGTGGCGCCAGCGGCGGCTGCGGCTGTGGAAATCCCCTTGTGGCGTCAGGCTGCGATTGCATTAGCGTACCCATGGTTGCCCTGATTCAGCGTGTCAAACACGCGGCAGTCGATATCGAGGACAAACGTTTCAGCGAAATCGGAAATGGTCTTTTGGTGCTTTTAGGGGTCGGCCACGAAGACTCAGCGGAAAAAGCCGCGGCGCTTGCGAAGAAGACGGCGGCGCTGCGCATCTTTTACGATAACGAGGGTAAAATGAACCTGAGCCTCGCCGATACCCACGGCGAAGCGCTGGTCGTCTCGCAGTTTACGTTAATGGCTGATACACAAAAGGGAAACAGGCCCTCATTCATGAACGCCGCGAAACCCGAGTTGGCAATCCCACTTTATGAACTGTATGTTGCGGAACTGGGTAAGCTATTGGGTAAAGAAATCAAAACCGGCAAGTTTGCGGCCGACATGCAGGTGAGCCTTGTCAATGACGGCCCGGTGACGATTTGGCTCGAACAGTAGCGATTATTGCTGGCAGGTCAGCTTGATCTCATCTACGAGGCAGGTGATACTTCCCCCACCGCTGACATTCGCGTCAAGACAGCGATAGGCCAGGGTATTCGACGAAACACCCTCAAAGGCCGTCAAATATGTCGAGATGTTACCTGCTGAACTCGCACCGCAGAGAGCCCAAATCTTGCTGCCGTTCATCTCCAAATACAGACAGTTATTACCGGCAGCTGCAAGCGAATGGTAGAAATCTAAACGGCAGCCGAAGCGATTTGTGAGATTGATCGTTGGCAGAAATGTGGCTAACCAGTTTCCGCCATTCCCTGAGCCACCTGTAGTGCCTACAGGTGAGTACAAGGCTGCTGTGCCGCCATAACCCACTCCAGCTGTCCAGGCCCATGGCGACTGCAGAGACCAGCTGGCCGCTGAACTGTTGAGATTTTCGTCTACAACAATCACGGTTGCCGACGCCGAATTATTGCAAGTCACCGAGACATTGTCTATACGCAAGTCGGCAAAACCTGTCGTGTCGTTCGTAACCGTCGTGACAAATGACAAGCGGCCATAACCATTGTTGGGTAGCGGGGCTTTGCGATGGACAAATGCCGTCGAGCTGGTGATATCATTCAAGCCACTGGTGTCTTTGAACGTGCCTACCGTCGTCGTATCAAACATGACTGAGGCAGAAACACCCGAAACGCCCTTAATAAGAAAGCGCACATCGTACTCCAGAAGACAATTAGTCCTGCCGGTCAGGTTCAGATTATTTACCGTTGCTATACTGAATGTTGCCGGCGTGGCGCTCGTGCCTGTCTGCACATAGTTACCCGAAACGCCGCTGGCATTTGAGACATTCCAGCTCCCCGATGTCTGGCTCCACTGACCGAGGCCGTTCTCGAAATCATCTGTGAAAATGACATTCGAAACTGGCGCTGCTACCCGCGGCACCGCGTCGAGAAACGCGTCTTTCTGGTTGAGCGCCGTGCAAGCGGGAGCGAGCGTAAACAACAGCAGGTATAGATTACGGCGTCTCATATTATTGCTGGCAACTTAAGATGACATTATCGATCGTACAGGGAGCAGTTTGCCCGTTATTTGCCGGTATATTGCAGGCGAAGTAAAGGCTGTTGGTCGAGTTCGTCTCGAATATGGTCAGGAACTGCGACACGTTCAGCGAAGCAACAGATGCAAAATCTTTGCGGATGTTCAGGCCATTCACATACAAGTCGATGGAGTTAATACCCTGAGAAGATCCCACCTGACTGTAATAGTACTTCAGCGTGCAGCCGGCCCGGCCTTGCAGATTAATATTGGGTTGGTAGGTGGCAATCATGGGGGAATTCGCAAAACCATTAGTAGCCTTGATCGCGTTAGAGCCGCCAACACCAACCGCAGCTGTGAGCGCCCAGTTGCTGTTCAGCGTCCAATTGCCAGCACCACCTTCAAAGTTGTCGAGAGTCAATGTATAGGGTGAGCTCTGCACATTGCCGCAACCCAAAGTAATATTATCGATGCGGACGTCGGCGGTTGTAGAGGTCGCCACGGCGGTCACGATGGCTATTTTACCTGAAACTGCGGGCAACGGTGTCGTTCGTGTGACGAAGACACCCGCCGAGTTGAGTGCGGCGGCGGTAGAAGTATTCTTGAACTCACCGACCACGTTGCCTGCAAAAAGAATCTGCCCGAACACACCCGCGGTTCCGCTGAAGCTATAGCGCACGTCGTACTGCAGGCGGCAATTCGACTTGCTGGTAAGATCAATATTATTCACCGTCGAAATAGTAAATGTGTTGGCGGATGCACTCGTCGGACTAATGAGCGCGACACCGTTCGCAGCAGGCGTTCCCGTCGTCCAGGCAGCACTGCCTGACTGCGTCCATTTACCAAGGCCGCTTTCAAAATCGTCGCTGAAGACCACCAGCTTGGCTGTCTCTGCGTCCAAAAAAGCATTCATCTGGTTTGTCGCCGTACACGAAGCCATGAACGTTGCCAGTACAACGACGCTGACTTTGCTTCTCACAACCTCACCCCCGCATAGAGCCAAAGATCATGCTGCATGAAGACCTGGTTTTGGGCAAACATCGTGAACTGTGCACGGTAGCTTAAGCCCAGGCTCCAGTAAGAAAAATGATACGCGCCCGACGTGCCGAGCACCGCGCTCGGTTGCCAACTCGAGAATATCGTACTATCGGTCGTCGCCAGCCGCGTATAAACGGCGCCGCCGCCCACCTCGGCGAACGCGATGAAACGCTCCCACTGCCAGTAGGGAACGCCAAACATCAGGTGGTTCGAAACAAAAACACCGCTGAGCGACGCGCCCTGCGTGAGCACGACGGCGTTGGCGCCGACGATATCGGCCTGGCCGCTGAGCAGCGTCAACTTACTCTGCAACCCCAGGCGGGCACCCCTCGGCATAAAACTGAATTTGCGCACCAACATGCTGTCCCAGAATGTTGCCCCCATCGAATAACCCGTTAGCTTTTGTACCGGTATTCCCTTTGAGTATGTGATTGTGCCATCGCTGCTGTAGAGCGGGTGCAAGAGGGGAAAGCCTGCAAAAAGCTGGATTTCCCAATCGCGCACTTCGGCTTTGATGCCCTCGGCAAGCGCTCTGCGACGCTCGGCCTCAGCGGCGTCGAACATCGGTAATTCGCGCGCCATCGATTCGGCAATCTTGTTCGCGAGAATATTGATACCGTTAAACATGTCGCTGTCTGATTTGGTGAGCACCTCTTCAGAGACTTTGAGCTGCCGGGTATCGGCTTCAAACGCCTGCGCACTCATCAGCAGCACGCCGTTGAGCTCAGAAAACTTTCCCAAAACCACGACGTCAGCACCAGCTTCACGACCGCGCTTAATCGCCTCTTTGCGGGCAACCTTGACATTCATGATCACAACTGTATTCGGGTTGCCACTGTTTTCTTTTGGAGACGGATTGGCAGAGTTAGGCTCTGCCGGGTTTGGGGGCAACGCATTCGGTGCAACATTATTCGGCTCTGCAACCGAATTCATGCGTGCGTCTTCGCGCAACATCAGGCGAAATTTGCCTGTCTTCTTGATCGCATCTGACAATGCGTCTGAAATGCTGCCGGAGAGATAATCGAATTCGATCTTGCCGGTTTGGTTCTCAAAATCGAAAATTAAGACCTTGCGTTGTACTGTACCCTGGGCCATTGCCGGAAACGGCGCCGCTAAGCTTACCACACATAGAATCAGAGTACAAAAAAGCGCTGCGGAAAATCGCATTCTTAAGAATTCGTATTTCAGGAGAACCTGTCAATCGCACACAACCCAGCCAGCCCCCCTGAACAGGGGGGCCTGCGCAAAGCTGCCACTGGCACCAAACACTGTTTTTGACTGTGCATCCCACAGGTGCCTGGGGATTTTCCATTCAGCTCCGCTATGGGTGAAAAACTGAAACTGGCCACAATGCTTCGCGAAGGCATCGTCACCATCTATGGCGAGGGGGCACTTGTCTTCAGCAGCGGGATCGATTTTAAGAGTGAACTCAAACCGTGGCTGACGGCCGATCTTAAAGAAATCGTCCTCGACCTCGAAAAAGTCACACAAATTGATTCGGCCGGGCTTGGGCTTATAGCACAGACTCTCAACCAGACAGCGGCACGTAACTTAATGTTTCGTGTCATCAATATTCCACCCGCGATTCTCGCGACTTTTGAGCTAACAGGGCTATCCGTGAAGCTCGCGCGCCGGAAAAAACAAGAACCCTAACCAGCCGACACGGGCGACTTTCATCTCAACATCAATCGCTTTCATAAGGTCCGATACTAAAACCACCCGGGACTGCAGCCGTTGCGCCACCCGAGCCATTGGGCACGGTATTGTTGTTCGCGAGGCCCGCGTTGGTCGTGGTGCGCGCGTTGCCGTCTTTGTCGGTAGTCACAGATCCGCAGCTCTGGGTACCCGGGCCGGTTGCACCGGGACCGCCGCAATTGTTACCCGAGGTGTCTTTGCCACCATAACGCAGATTATTCCAGGTTTGCGCGGGAAGAGTATTTTGTTGCAGATGATAGTCGATCACATATTGCGATCCCCCCAGCGACTTTGTGCCCCAGTAGCGAATCTCTATTCCACTTTTGTTTAAACTGGCGCTCGAGAGTGCAGGCGTAATCGTCAGTTCATCGGGATTCGTGGCGCTATTGCACGTGATCTGCCGGGCGATGCCGTCGGCATTCCATTCAATGTATTCTCCATTGGTATATTTCCCCGCACACGTACCGTCTGGTATTCGCAGTATCGACGCCGAACCGGTGTTGTTTTGGGATGTGCCAGCCCAAAAATCCGGTACATTGACAAAAGGGCTTCCGGCTATGCCTGACGGCAGCAGTATATTCCCGCGCGCCTTATCCGCTCCGCCAGTCCAGTCGGTCAGGGCTTCTATTCCGGCAATGGTATTGATATTGGTCGCGTTTTCATCACGAAATACCCTGTTAGTGCCTGCCACGTAAATATCCCAGAAAACGTTATTTTCTAAAGACAAGAAATCGCTGCTGGCAAAGCCTTCGCGAACAACGTTGCGGTTGCTGCTATTCGAAATGAAAATATTATTTGTGATTGTAGGATGCGAATTTGTCCCGGCAAGCAATCCGTCTGTGCTGTAGCCACTATGGCCACCCGAACCGCCGATCACGACGTTGTTCGTAATGACGGCGCTTGCAGCATTTGTTTCATAGATGCCGGCAGAATCGGGTCCCTGCCCGCCAAAAATAATGTTATTGGTAATCACCGCTGTGGCAGATGTGACATTATAAATTCCATACGACGGCGAACCGCTGCCGCCGTGTATCCAGTTATTGCGTATGATCGGGCTTGATGCGCTATTGTTGATTGCGATGGACGAAGAAGCACTGCAACCGGAACACATACTGATGGTATTATTGGTAATCGTCGGGTTCGCCCCGTTGCTGTTATAGATACCCGTGGTAGATGTGGATGTCGTACGCATATAAATTACGTTGTTCGTAAT
>JAFLED010000044.1 GCA_017302045.1 Spirochaetota bacterium | reverse complement strand
CCTTGCCGCGGCGCAGGTGATTGCTGGTGAAGAGTTTCGCGGCGATTTTCAGATCTGGACGCCGATCGAAAAGATTCTGCTTTTACAGCTGTGGATTTACCGCCATGCGGGAAAAGACAAAGAAGCGGGGGTAATCCTGCGGAAAATCGAAGAGCCTATGACTGCGCATGAAGAAGCCCTGCGCCGCCGGCTTTCTTTCGCATGGTTGTCTGACGCGGTCATTGTGCGTTACGAAAAAGCCGGTGACATGAAGACGGCAAATAACAGCCGTTTCAGTGACCTCGGCGAACTGCTTTTCATTTGGGCGTTGGGTAATGGAAGAAAGGATCTCGATGAAAATACTCCCGATATTGCCGGTGCCGAAGACCGTTTCCGAGAATACGTGAAGGTCTTGCGAAATGCCGGATAACACTCTCGCCGAGTGGTTGCTTACCTGCGTTAGCGACGAGGGCTCCAGCCTGCGGGACATTATTAGCTATGTCGATTACCGCAATCATGCCATTTTGACTCATCGCGAGTTGATCGCTGCATTGGAGCAACTGCGGCATAAAGGTGCCTTGGAGCGTCACGGTCACAAACTCCGGTTGTTAGAAGGGGATTTACCACGTATGGAAATCCCCCTTGTTACCGAGGAGGAATTCGACCTCGCGGTGAACGAGTATTTAGCAAAAAGCCAATAAATTTACCGTCTGATTGAGTCTCCCATTTTGGCCTATGCCGAACTTTCCGTGGGAAGAGCAGTTTATGTCGAGCGTCGCCTCTTTCTCTGAGGCCGGCATGGCCGAGGCTGAATCGTCGGCTCTCTTGCGGGAATACATCCGCCTGTCGCATATTACCCCGCTGCCTCCGATTTTGGATTTCGAAAACCACCCGAAGCTGCTCGACGGTTCGCCGTTTCTCGAACCCGATGAGAAGATCTATGACCTGATGAACGCCATTTTTCGCCCGCTGCTGAGCAAGTTTCGCCTTGAAGGCGCTGAAAACTTCGCGAAGGTGATCCCCTATCTCGGCACTACGGGTGTGACCATTGTGGAGAACCACCTGAGCCTCTTCGATGCGACCGTAACTTCGCTGCTGCTCGAATGGCAGCCTGATTTTTACGAATATGCCCGCAAAATCTTCTTCGTGACGGGCCGCCTCGTTTTTACCTCAGATTTTACCCGGGTGGCGGGGCGGGCTTTTCGCACCATGCTCGTCGCCTCGCCGCGTGACATGGCAGAGAATGAGTCGATTCGCCGCGAGTTGACCCGGCTCAATCTTCGCTCGTATAAAGAAGTAAAAGAACGTCAAAAAAAGGGTGAACCGCTGGTGCTCTATCCCGAAGGCACTCGCAGCCGCAGCGGAGAAATGCTGCCGTTCCATGGCGCGCTTTACAGTTATCTCGATGGTACAGTTGTGTTGCCCGTTGCGGTTGAAGGCCCCGAGAAAATTCTGCATTCGAATAGCTTTCGCTTCGGCTTTACCGAAGGTGCAATGCGCCTCGGTGAACCCGTCTATGTGGGTGCTGCGGCGTCAGCCCCCGCGGGAATACGTAACCTGGAAATCGAGCGTTTTCCAAAAGAAACGCGCAAGCAAGATGTTATGGATTATTTTGGTCGCCAGGTTGCGAGTATGCTGCCCGCGGCTATGCGCGGCCATTACGCATCTGCCTGATTTGTGGTTATTTGACGTGACGCAGAACCTGTTGTAACAGGGTCTCCTCCGAGAACGGTTTTGTCACCCAACCCCTGATACCAGAGGCCTCCGCTTTGCCCTGTTGTTCTGAATAAGTCGAAGCGCTCACCGCAACAATGCGCCGCGGCGCATGCGAGGCAGGTGTCGCCGCGTGAATACGCTCCGCTGCCTCAAAACCATTCGCTTCGGGCATATTAATATCCGTCAGAATTAGGTGCCAGTCGCCGGCGAGGGCGCGCTCGATGAGGTGTTGCCCGTTATCGACTGCCTCAACCGTCGCCCCATGACTCTCAAGAATATGGCGCAGCAGCATCGCCGTCATGGTATCGTCTTCGGCAATGAGAATGCGTTTTTGTGCCAGGTCAGTGGTGGGGTTCTGGGGCACGACGCTGCTCGCATAAGGCCGTAGCGGCAGGCTCAGACAGAAGGTCGTACCATCGAGGCTGTTCTTTTCGAGCACAAGATCGCCCCCCATTTTGCGCGCAATGAGCAGCGATACCGCGAGACCTACGCCCGTATGCGGCGTCGACCCGCTGTTGTCTGGCCAGAGCGAAAATGGTTCAAACAAAAATGGCAGGTTTTCTTTCTTGATTCCAAGCCCGTTATCGGACACGCGCATAACCAGAAGGGTGCGCTGCGGAAACGTCTCGACTTGAGCGCTCACGCGCACGCGACCGCTGTTACTGTGCTTAATAGCGTTCGCGGTGAGCACGGAAATAATCTGAGAAATACGCGCACCGTCGCCTAATAGAAAGTCAGGGATGCCGTCGCGGAACAGGCATTCGAGGGTCAGTCCCTTTGCTTCGGCCGCAGGCCCGTATTGCCGGGCCAGATCGTTGAATATTTCCCGCACACAATAAGGTGACTCCGAGATCGGAATCGCCCCCAGGTTATGTGCCCGCAAGGTGAGAAGGTCGTCGATGTGGCGGAGCAATGCCTGCGCTGAGCGTTCAATAAATTTTCCGGTTTCTTCGGGATTTGTTTTGCCGCCATCTTCAGCGAGCATCTGTGCGCCCGCAATCATCGAGGTGAGCGGCGTGCGCAGCTCATGCGACATCGCTACGATAAAATTCGACCTCGCTTCGAGGGCCTCTTCGAAATGCCGGCGTAACCCACTGATAAAGAGAGCCTGAAATACCAGCGTCGCGACAATGCCAATAGCAAGGTCAGAGACTTTTGCGGTCGCGTCAGGATAAGGAATCACCCATTGTGGAAAAAATAATTGCAGTATGATGAGCGACAAACTCACGCCAGCAAAGCCACCAATTAACCCGAGGTGATTCTTCTGGCGCACAATCGCGAGTAGCCAGGTCAGAATCAAAAAGAAAATATACGGCGCCGAACCGAAAATACCCTCTGAGGTAAACCAACCCGTGACCGCAAGCGCCAAGCCAAGGCTGACAAGAACAACAATATAAGGCGTGAGCTTTGTGGCCGTCTGCAACCGCACGCGCAGCAAGTAGAGGCCTGCGGTACCAGCGATGCATGCAGCGGTCATGATGCGGCTCTGGTTGGTGATATGATTCACCAGCGATGCGGTTGCCGAGAGCAGCACACCACAGCTGGTGACGAGAATCGTTTGCCGGTGCTCAAACGGCAGATTGACATTGCCGCAAAAGTGCTCCCAGAGGCGATTCACAAAAGTGACCACGAGGGCCACCCGAGGCGACCCCCTTCCCTTGTAAAGGCCATGCCGTCCCGTCACTAAGGAAAATGATAGGGCATGTCAAGATTCTCGTCGCGGTAATGAGCGAATAGACTTAGGCTAGTGCCGCAAATCGGGGTGGTGAATTTTCTGAATGCCTGGCCGCTCTGGGCGAGCCTCGGGGGCCGAGCAGATGTCGGCCTTCTGCCCGATGTGCCCTCAGCGCTTGTAGCCAAGCTGCGCAGCGGCGAGGTCGATGCTGCCCTCATCTCATCGGTTGAGTTTTTCAGACTGCCCGCGGGCTATGTCTATCACCCTGGGTTGTGCATCGGTGCCGAGAGCGAAGTCTATTCTATTCGTTTGTTTGTACCGCAACCCGGTGACGACTTTACCTCGACTTTGACCAAAACCCGGGTTATCTATACAGACATCGCTTCGCGTAGTTCTGTAGCGCAATTACAGGTAATGTTGCGGCAGCTCAAGGCGGATATCCCCCTGCGCGAAATTAACGATGCCCCGGCGCGGATACCACAGCTCAGGCCTGGGGAGGCCCTGCTCTCGATCGGTGATACTGCGCTTCGCTTTCTGGAAAAACCTTCATTCGACCTGCAACGGGAGTATTTTTCGATGTTTGGGCGCGGTTTTGTCTATGCACTCTGGGTTTACCGAAAGGGGCTTCAAGATGAACTAGAGCCGCTTTTGAGTGAAGCGTATGGCATTTACGTTCAAAATAATGCGGCGTTTCGTAAAGCTGCCGTTACCAGGTTCGGATTTTCTGCGGAGTTCACTGACGATTATCTGACGAGGGTTATCCGCCATGAACTGACGCCTGAGCGCCGCGCGAATCTGGAGTTCTTCGCGCGGTTAGCGGGATTCTTGACCTAAGCGCGCGGCCGCTTACCGCGTTTTGCGGGTGGCGATGCCAGCGATGCTCTGAGGCTGCGCACCTCGTCGGTCAGCAAATCGACCTTACGTTCGAGGTTGTCGTTATTGTCAGAAACCATTGCATCGACGAAGATGGAGTTCACAATCGAGAGACCGAATAAGCCGCCTGTGATGAGTAAAAATATGAAGTAGATACGGATAAAAAATACGGCCAGCGACGGCTGGTTTTTGATGACCGCATCCGGAACTTCGTACCAGCCCTCTATGGTGAAAACCCGAAAGATCGAGTACATTGACTGAACCGGGTCGCCAAAATACTCGGGGGCCATTTCTTTAAACAGGTTATTCGAGACGAGGGCACAGACGACGATAAACACAAAAAAACCGATAATGACCACGATCGAAGCCCTGAGGGCTCTCTGCACACCAGCGATGAGGTGCTCGATGCCCGGCACGAAGCGCAAAAAGCGGAAGAACTTGAATACGCGGGAAATCCGCAGAACAAGCAGATAGCTAAAATCGCGTTCGCTATTGCCCGTAAACGGGAGGATCAACGAACTTAGGGAGAGCAAGACCAGGACAAGATCGAGTCGGTTCCAGTTTGTCGCGAGGTAGTTCTTCAGGCCCAGCGCCTGCACTTTCACCATCAGCTCGAAGATAAAGAGAATTGTAATCGCATAATCAATAATGCCTGCGATGCGGTGAATTTGCGGATTCACATTTTGAAAGCCCTCGATGAAGATACAAACCGTGTTTACCGCAATCAGCAGCAGAATGAATTTATCATTGAGGAATAGTTTTCTCATAAGGGATGAAGCGGAACGGGCCAAAAAAGGCATTCAGGCAACAAGCATTTTCGGCCTGTCGCGCAGCCCAAAAACATTTGACCCGCTCGTCTGGCAACGGAAAGCTGCACACCCATGGCAACCGGTCACCCCACTGAAGGCAAAAAGCCGTATTTCTGGCAGCGTAAATATTTTATCGATAAACGCTTTCAAAGCAAGTTTATTCTGCGCTATTCGATCGTCGTCGCCATATCGGCGGGGCTCATTCTGGGCGCGCTTTTTGCCGTTAAGAATAAGGCTTACAGTCTTTTACCCGACGGGGCCTCTGTGCTGGCGCAGATGGATGTCGATAACCACAAAGCGCTCAAGAAAGATGCGCAGGGTAATTGGCAGATTGTTCCCGAGGGCGAAGGCGAAGAGTATTTTCCGTTAAAAGTGACAGGCGGTGGTTACAAATTTTACAATGCCTTCAATCTCTATATGTGGCCCGTGATTGCCGTTACGGTGCTCAATATTCTGATCATTATGATCTACAGCCTCTTTTTCTCGCACAAGGTCGCGGGGCCGGTATTTAAAATCAAGAAGCACCTGAATCATTATCTTGCCACAGGCGAATACCTCGACATCAAGTTGCGCAAGGGCGACAACTTCGACGATCTCGCGAGGCTAATAAACCATGCCGTGCACCGGCACGAGCACAAACACAGCTACGAAGATAAAAAATCCTGATGCGCCTCGCCCTGAAAATCATTCTACCACTGCTGGCCTCAGGCGCGCTCTTTGCCGACTCGGCGCGGCCTGAAATTCTCGACCGCATTCGCGACTATGACATGCGCCATAGCGATCTTTTGGTGAAGATTGTGCGCGACCCAGAGACGCTGCGTTATGCTAAGGTGCGCGCGCTCGAAAAGATCTCTGTCATTTACCGCCAATCGAAAGCCGAGGCTGAGATGGTCGCGCCGCGCTACTTCGAGGGCATCACCGCCGGTTTGGCGCACAAGTCACCCGACGTGCGCGAAGCCGCTTGTGCCGCAGGCATTGTGTTTAAAGATTCGCAGATCGCGCCGTTTCTCGTGCCCGCGCTCGCTAAGACTCTCAAAGAAGAAAATCATCCTCTCGTCATCTATGCCTGCGCGCACAGCCTCAGTGTATACACCAAAGAACAGGAATCGGCCATTATCGTGCCAGCCTTGCTCGCCAAAGTCGACAAATACCTCACTGATTTCAATGACGACGCCGATAACGAAAAGGCGCTGCGCGAAGTTTGCCATGCGCTGGGCGTCATGAAAGCGCGCCGGTCTTTTATTCCTCTGTTGAAAGTGTTACAGTCGCGCTACGACGAAGATGTCAAAGAAGTAGCGCAAGAGTCGATTCAGGCGATTCGGGTGCACTAGCAGCCACGGGTTATCACCCGTCATCGGGAGCCGCCTGCCGTTCATAGACGCGGTGCATGCGGTTGCGCCGTAAGATCGCCTCAGTTTTCTTTACCATTTTATATTTTTCCCAATCGGCGATCGAAAAATACTCTGCCTTGAGGGGCTGTACGTTTTGGCATGTTTCGGGTTTGACTAATGTAAACATGTGATTCCATGTCGGCGTTTCAAAACAGAATGGAATTGCGGGCTTTTTCTCTTCCTTAGGCAAATGTTTTACCGAGAAGTTTCTGGGCTGGTAGTTTTCGGCGTCTTCCCAGTGCAAAGACGCAGGTGTACCATCTTTTGCCAGAATAACCTCGATCAGTTCGATATCTGCCGGCCCGAACATTTTGTCTTTCAGGCGCAGGCCGCCGGTGTAGATGACGCGGCTCATGGCAGCGCCAAAACCTGCGTGTGGATTTTCTTCGTCGGCGTAAAACGGATGGTAAGCGATATGGATTTCACCCTCGGTGTTTTTGGCCATGCGGTACAGCATGCGCGTTGGTGCGCCGTACAGCTTGTGACCCACGATACGAGGCGTGAAGCGTGCCGCGAGGGAGTCGTCTCTCAGGGGGGTGAAGCCCGGCGTGGCAAAGTCTGTTTCACGGATTGGCCGCAACACCCAAAAAGCGACGACGCCGGCGAGAATAAGCAGCGTCAGCGCGACGCGCAGGCCGCGCTGTTTAAGACGCGCCATGCGGGCCTTTATCGGCACGGCGGTTTAGAAAGAGTTTAAGGTCGAGGCGAATCTCTTTTTCGATGGGGTTCAGGCTACTGTTATAGTTAATACCAAATTTTTCGCGGTCGATCATCACACTGCCCACCAGTGTAAACTTTTCGTCGGTTCCTTCGCGCGTCAGGCTGAGAGTGACCGGCTGTTTTACACCATGCATGGTGAGCTCGCCCTGTAACTGGAATTTCGTGGCTTTCAGGGGATTCGCCTGATCGGCAGTCACTTTCTGAATGCGGAAAATATGCTGCGGGTGTTTCTCACAATCGAAGAAATCGGCGCTCGTTAGGTGTTTGTCGCGGCGTTCGTTATCGGTGTCGATCGAGGCGCAGTCGATGGCCACGTCGCCGACGACATGCAGTTTATCGCTGATTTTACCTTTAAAGCTCCACTTGCGAAAAATGCCGTTGGCATTGATGACGCGCGATTTGGCAAGAAAGGTTAGCTGTGATTTGGCATAGTCGATCTCGTACCAGTAGGTGCGCGCAGACAGCAGGGGTGTCAGTATCAGGGTTGCAGCCAGGGCAAAGAGTTTCTTAGTCATCCGAATTCTCCCTTTCATTAGCCGCGCCAGTTGCGGCGGCGCAGCCAGTAATTTACCTGCTGATAATGGTGCAGGCCAAAAAATAGAAAATAGTTCAGGTATACAACGGCATAATAGCCGCGTGTATACCAGTCGCTCATCAGCATGATATAGACGATGATGACCGCCTGAAAGGCCGCTAAAATCCACATCGGGACAGGAATAAAGAAAAATAACAGAACCTCGGTTGTCGGGTACAGCGCTGCAACGGCGAAGAACAGCGACATTTCGAGGGGCATAAAGGTGGTGATGGGATAGCCCGTTAAAACCGAATATGCCACCGACAGGAGTAATCCTAAAAAGAAATAAAGAGTTGTTTTAAAAGGTCCCCAGGTTTGTTCGATGATCTGCATGATCGAATAGAGAAAAAAAAGGACGATGATGATCCAGAACCCGGTGCTGAGCGGTAGCGCGATAAAAGTAACGGCGCGCCAGATTTCGCCTTTTAACAAGAGCTGGGGTATAAGGGCGAATTTGTACGCCGCTTCAGGTGAAATCTGGAATGCCAGAAAACCGAAGGCCTGCATAACAACAAGAATGAGGCCCAGGTTTTCGATACCCAGCTTGTAATAGCGTCGTTCGAGATTATCAATAAAGCGTGGAGTTTGAATTGACATAAGGTTTGATTTTTAAGGGAAAAGCTTCAAGTGCCTTCAGCGCGGACAGACAAATTTACCCCTGGTAAAGCGCAACGCGTCGCTGTGCTGCTGCTTTTTTTCTGTGGTTACATGCCTGTTGCTGCTGTACCCGCGCTCGAAATCGCGGGTGTGGCGACAGGTGCCGTCGGTATCGGTGTCAGCGAATTTTATAAAGCCGAAATCGCCGCAAAAGAGCCCCGCTGGACGACCCCGCCTGAAATCGACGCCTCGGTACGCAGTGGTCTAAAATGGTCAAACACGCAACTGGCAAAAACGCTCAGCGACGTTATGCTGTTTGGTGTTATGCCCGCTGCGGCCTTCGCATCGCCGCTCGCCACGAACCATGAATATGGTCGCGCGGCTTTAACCGTAGGCGAAGCGGTTGTCATCACCGGCGTGATAACGCAAGTCACTAAATTTTCCGTAGCACGCGCCCGGCCATTTGCGTACTACAGCAACGATTATTCCTCCCCCGATAGTAAGCTGTCTTTTTTTAGCGGCCACACCTCGTATTCTTTCGCCATGGCGCTCTCAAGCGCGATGCTCATGGCAGAATCGTATCCGAATCAGAGCGCGGCGATTTATGCGACGGCGATTGCGCTGGCGACTCTGCCTGGGTATCTGCGCATCGCTGCCGATAAACATTATTTGACCGATGTGCTCGTGGGCGCGATTATCGGCTCGGGTATAGCCTATGGTATTACCCGTATGCAGCTGCAGACAAACTCTGTCCAGTACGGCGACGAGCGTCGCCTGCAGATGCAGCGGGTTTTTGTTTTACCATGAAACTATGCCAGCGGTCCCGCGCGGCGTGGATTGTTTGCTGCGCGGCTGTACTTTTTTCGACCTGTAAATCGGTGCCGGGAAACCTGGCCTTAAAATCATCTCCGAAACTCACCGTTGAAGAGTTTAATGCTCTCGACTGGCAACGCCAGGTAGAGGCACTCGAAGCCATTACCTCTTCGAACAGGGTGCGCGAAGACGACCGCATCATCGCAAGCGCGCTCATCGACGACGACAGTGCCGTCATCGTCGCGGCGCTTGAAACAACCTGGCGCCTTGAGCGGGACGATAACCTGCCGAAAATTATCGAGCTACTCGACAGTACTGATCCGATTATCCGCTGGCGTGCCCTGTTGGTGATCGAAAAGATCGGGTCAGATGCCGAAGCCCTGGAGCAGGTGGCTCGCATGTTGAACGACAAGGAGTGGATGGTGCGCGAGGCGGCTTACCGTACGCTGCGTACCTACAAGAAAGAGCGCAAAGAAAAGATCTATTTTTATACGGTCCTCTTCAAGCTCAACGAGAAGAATCCGCAGGTGGTGGCAGAGATCTACCGCACGCTGGTCTGGTACGACGACGATTCGGCGTGGCCATACCTCATCAAACGCAGTTATCACTGCAAATCAGCATCCGAATTGATTCTCGTCATGCGTGAGCTGGCGCGTACCAAAACTCGGGAAGCGCAGGTGCGGCTCAAGACACTCACTCGCAGTCAAAGCGTCATTGTCCGCACCGAAGCGACCACCTTGCTCAGCGACTATTTTTAAGCACCGCAAAAAAATTGACACTGACGCGTCCCGGGCGGGGATTACCCTATATGGCCAAACTGATTACGAACCCACTGCTCGAAATACGTCTCAAAGGCACCCAGAGTCAAATGGGCCACCAGTACGGCGAGATTATCGCGTCTCAGGGAGGCTATCATGAAATGCTCGATTTCTATCCCCGTATGGCCGAATCTCTTCTTCTTAGTGGCCTGCCACGACGTGCCCGCAAAGGGCCCGCCAAGGGTATCGCCGCGAACCTCATGCAATGGGCGGTCAATGCGCTGTCCAAAAACCGCGACGAAGATTATAGCGGACGCATGACTGCAATGTTGCGGGCAGCGAATGTATCGCCCGAAGTGGGTAAACACATGCTGGTCATGGATGTGTTTCAGAACAGCATCGGCGTTCTGGGGCGCCTCGGTGCCTTACACATGAACGACCGCGCACTCTTGCACGCCATACCGGCCTGTACTTCGGCGGTAGTCTGGGGCTCAATGTCGGCCGATGGCGAGCTCATGCATGCGCGCAACTTCGATTTTCCGGGCGTAGGTGTGTGGGATAAATCCCCGACTATTGTCTATTCTACGCCAGACAAGGGAATTCCTTACGCTTATTTGGGTGCGCGTGGTGCCGATGTACCAGGCATTACCGCCTTTAACGCAGAAGGTCTCAGCGTCACATTCCATACACGGTTCCATAAAGACGTGGATTTCAGTTCGATGGGTGTGATCGATCTCGGTCATGACATTGTGCGCCAGGCACGGACTATAGCAGAAGCGATAGAGATCGTCGCGAGCCGTAAAGTTGCTTCAACCTGGGGTATCATGGTCACTTCGGCGAAAGAGAAAAACGCCGCGGTTATCGAGACGACGGCAAAAAAATGCCGCGTCACCTGGGGTCAGCATGACCGCCATGGCCAGACAAATCATTACCTGCACAGTGATCTCCATGACGGCGAGATTGCGACGAGCGCCGCCTGGACTCCATACACCATCGATCGCATGCGTCTGATGGATAAATTTTTCCGCGACGCGGGCGAGCGTGGTGGCGCAACACTCACCGATATGCAGAATTTTCTTGGCTGCGATTACGAAGTCGATATGCCGGGCAAGAGTCGCATGATGGGTTCGCTTGTCGGCCATGTCATGTCGGTACAGTCGGTGGTCTTCAAATTACAGTCTGGTATCGTTTCGCTTTCTGTCGGTGAGGCACCGACCGGCTGGGGTCCGTATCTCGACCTCGCGGTCAACTGGTCTGGGGATGCCCTGCGTGTCGTCGATCTTGCGAAAGAAAAACTTTCTGTGGTTACCGCCCCTTACCGCCAGGCCGAAAAAGCGCGCGCGTATGAACATTTTCAACGCGGTTACCTGATGGATTTCGGCGGCGCACCGCTCGAAGATATTGTCAAAGAAATGCAGCGGGCCGCCGAATTTGCTCCCGAAGATACGTCGTTACAATTTGTGCTGGGTGCGCTGGCACTCGAAAGCAAAGATAACGCCGCAGGTCTCGTACATTTCAACGCCGCGCTCGCATCAGAAGCAGCGCCTTATCGTGTTGGTCAGAACCTGCTCTGGGCATCGCGTGCCGCCGCAGCGCTCGGTCAAAAGAGTGAGGCCGAGGCATACCGCCGCCGTCTCTATGGTATTCAGCAACCTGGACTCGGTGAACTGAAACGTTTGGCCGAAAAAGACGCGGCCCGGTTATTTCCCCGCCGCGATTTCAGCGATATCGTGCTCAATATGGCGATGCTCGACGCCGCCTGAAGATTGCCGCCGAGCAGGGTTAATGAAAATTCCAGGTGAGCACTTTCTTGAGCGCCTGGAAAAAATGCAGGCTGCTGAGTGGTGCATTCAGCCAACCCGAGGTGATGCAATAATATTTGTCGAAGGGCGGCGTGTGATGCACACCGTGGTGCCGTGGTGGCAGAATCACATGCAGCCGTTGCAGCCATACAACAAATGACGGCGGGAAATCCATGTGTGACCATTTATGAATCTGGTTCGTCATGAAGATGCTCAGGTAAAAGATCAGGAAATAAAAACGAAAGGTGTAATCGACCACGGGACCGCTCGCGTAATAAAAATAAATCAACCCGGGTAACGATACGAGACAGTTGGCGCCATTGGTTTCGATGAACGAATGGCGTGTGATGGCTTTCGGGTCGACATGGTGCTCGCGGAACGAATAGATGAATAACTTGCCGAACACCGGTGTTTCGGGATTACCGAAATTATCCGCCAGAAAGTGTACGAGACCCGACACGAAATCGGCGGTGATATAGGCGAAGAGGGCATAAAGGATCAGTTGCAGGTAGAGTGCGGTTGAGATCTCGGCACGCGCGTTATAGCTATTCACGAGCGAATAGGAGTACAACGCGGTATATCCGAAAAAAATTGTGAGAGCCGTGGCTTCGATCGTAAACTGCCAGGCAGGGTATGCCTTTTGCTCGTTCATGGTAGCCTCCTTAGGTCAGATGCTGCGAAGATAGGTCTGGTTACAAAAAAAGCGAGGAATGAACTGCGGGTCAAGCCTGATGCAGAAAACTCAATGTACCGAAGGTCGGACTTGAACCGACATGGGGTTGCCCCCACCGCATTTTGAGTGCGGCGTGTCTACCATTTCACCACTTCGGCGTGGTTGCGGATAATTAAACCCGCCCGTGCGGTTTTGGATATCCCCTTGCGGGGAAAAGAAGAATTAAGATGGCTGGTTGCCTCTGCGCGAATCATTCCCCGATGCAAAAACCGATCGCATCTCAAGGGCGTCATTTGCCAATGCCGCTATCAGATGCTCTTTACCGTACTTGTCGCAATGTTGGGGCTCAGCGGATTCAGCATTACACGGCGATCGCGCGGGACAACAATTAAATCCATGTCTTCCATGGGGATAGCGCCTAATAACACCTGATCACCCAAGACCAATGCGCCGGCAAAACCAGTGCGTGTAGCGAATTTTATTTGTAGTGGCCCAACGTATGGAATTAAGCGCCGTGAACCATCGGCCAGCGTCACCTCTTTCTTTTCAATTTCTTCGAGTTTTAATTGCAGTGCAACGTGTTCGGGTATACAGAGATGTAGTGCGCCGGTATCAGCCAGCGCCGCAACCTCCACAGGCCGTAAGTCTGGTATTCGCGGATTACTCAAGTATAAGTTGGCTTCAGCGAGACCCATGGGGCATCATCCCGGTATAATTTCAAAAGACAAGAAATTTCCCGTAAAGCCCGCGCGGCGCTCTGTGCGTCTGGTGCCCAGAGCGCTACATGATTTTCTAAGGCTTCGCCTGAAACAGAAGCCTTAAACTCTCACAAATCTTGTTCGATGTACTTGCCCTTGCCGCGGGCCACGATTTTGCCGATATCGTCTTCGAGTTCGGCGCGGTTTTCAATCACGCGCTTGTTCTTTTTGACAAAGTAACCCCGCAGATAGAGGGGCTCGTTTACCTTTGCAAGCTGCAGGTAGCGGATCGTTACCTCGCCCGTATTGACATTGAGGTTGAGGGCTTGGTTGATTTTCATCATGACTTCGTCGAGCATCACCGCAATGACGCCCGGGTGTACACATTCAGGCTGATTGCCCTGAAAATGCACGGGCAGCACAATCTCACCGTAAGCCGTTTTGGTGTCTTCGTCGAAGCGCAGGTCGAGCTTCAGACCCTGCTCGTTGTCAGGGCTGGTACCGAAACTCAGGTTTTTCTGCCTTCTCAGTACCTTCATAACCCACTGTTACCTTTTGTAACACAGTGTCAAGAAGTATACGGGGTGTATACTATTCGAACAAAAAAACTGATTTCGGGGGATTTCCTCCGTGTCGCGCAGTTCTTCTCCGCTGCAGGCAGTCGCCAAACGTGTTTTGAGATGCGACATAATCCTTGACGGCGCACGAGTGCTGCATTATGTCGCATCATTAGTGTGGATTTCATCCTTAATTGCACTTTGGTATCAAATTCGGTTTTTTTTCCGTAACCGGCTGAATTTTCCTTTTTCGCAACCCGAATTTGCCTTCTCTGCGGGTAGCACAGCGCTGCCAGGCATTGATATTTATTCGCTTGTGATGTGGGCGGCTGAAGATGAGGGCCGCACCGAAGAACCGACCGAGCTCAGAAAACGCCGCGAGCGCGAAAAAGGCCGTGTTCCCAAAAGTGCCGAGATTCCCGCCGCGCTTGGTACGCTGGGTGGGCTCATCGTTCTTTTTGCCAGCGCGGGCTGGATCATGACTTCGCTCGCGCGGATAATGAAAATCTACATCGGAAATTTTTCGAGTCTCGGCGCCGTGCAAGAAGCGAACATGATCCCGATGATCATTTCTGTGGCGCGCGAATTTTTTCTCATGTTGGCGCCTTTTTTTGCAGCCGTGATGCTGCTTGGTATCATCGGCAATATATCGCAGACGGGTTTCTTGTTCACGCTCGAACCGTTGCGGCCCAAACTTTCGAATATATCTTTTAGCTTTAATCGTATGGTCGAGAGAATTTTTTTCTCTAAACAAATCTATGTGAATTTAGCTAAGACCATCGTCAAAGTTGCCGCCATTACATTTGTCAGTTATCTCATTATCAGCGACGACTTTTTGAGCGTGATGAAAACCGGGCGCATGGGAGTCGGTGATGCGCTGCGTTCGCTTGGTTATATGTCTTTCAAACTGGCACTGATACTCATCATCATTCTGCTGGTCATGTCGGTGCCCGACTATCTCTTCCAGAGATCGCAATTCATCGAAAGTTTGAAAATGACCAAACAAGAAGTCAAACAAGAGTTCCGCGAACAGGAAGGGGATCCACAGATTAAGGCACGGCAACGCCAGCGTATGCAAGAGGCGCTGCGGACACAGATGCGGCAGGCCGTTGCCACCGCCGACCTGGTGATTACGAACCCGACGCATTATGCCGTCGCCATCAAATTTGAATTTGATATGGAAGGTACTCCACCGCGTCTCGTCGCAAAAGGCGAAGATGAAATTGCCCGCATCATTCGTGAAGTCGCAAAAGCGAATGCGGTGCCGCTCTTTGAAGACAAGCCGCTCGCGCGTTTCATTTACGACAACGTGCCGTTAGACCAGATTTTACCTGGCAACTTGTTCGAGCTGTTGGTGAGAATCGTCGCGGCGATTCCGAGCTTGCGCGAAAAATTTAACCAGGGGCGTAGAGTCGCGTGAAAAAGTGGTATCAACAGGGTGATATCATGCTCGGTGTCGCCGTCGTGGCAGTGGTCGCGATGCTGATCGTGCCGCTGCCGACAATGCTGCTCGATTTCTTGCTTGGTATTTCGATCATGATTTCTATCGTCGCGCTCTTAACGGCGATGTTTAACCGCGAGATCGCCGATTTTTCGGTGTTCCCGACTTTATTGCTTGTTTCAACGGTTTACCGCCTGGCGCTCAACGTTTCTACAACGCGGCAAATTCTTTCTAAAGGCCCGGCATTCGACGGCCAGCTTGTGCGTGCCTTCGGCGAGTTTGTCGCCGGCAATAATTATGTGATCGGTTTTGTCGTGTTCATCATTCTCGTGCTCGTGCAGATGATGGTAATCACGAAGGGTGCGACGCGTATCTCTGAGGTCTCGGCGCGCTTTGCGTTGGATGCCTTGCCGGGACGACAGATGGCGATTGAGGCAGATATTACCTCGGGCCGCGTGACCGAAGAAGAAGGGCGTAAGCGCAACGAAAACCTGCGCCGCGAAGTCGACTTCTATGGCCAGATGGATGGTGCGACTAAGTTCGTGCAGGGCGACGTGCGAGTGGGTCTGATTATTACCGCCGTGAACATTATAGGTGGACTCATCATTGGTATGGTAATGCGCGGCGAAAATTTTCAAACCGCATTAAAAACATACACGCTGCTGACGATAGGCGACGGTCTGGTCGCGCAGATCCCTTCGCTTTTGATTACGACGGCGACAGGTATGGTCGTGACCCGCGCCGGGGCGAAGAACAATCTCACGAATGAGCTCTCAACGCAGATGTTCCAGAACTCGCGTGCTCTGTATATTACGGCAGGCGCTCTTTTCGTGGCTTCGTTGGTTCCGGGGTTCCCCAAAATCTCGCTTTGGGTCATCAGCTTGTTTCTGGGGTTCATCGCCTACAATATGCGCGAGCAGAAAAAAGCAGAGAGCCAGAAGCAAGAAGCGATTCAGGAACAGCAGAAGATCGGCTCTACTGAACGCTTTCTCGATGAGCTTGCGGTAGATCCGCTCAAGATCGAAATTGGTTTCAACCTTGTGCCATTGCTCGACCGTAAACAGGGCGGCACTTTACTCGATCGCATTACTAACCTCAGGCAAAAGATGGCGTCTGATCTGGGCATGATTGTGCCACCTGTGCGTATCAACGATAACCTCGATCTCGACGGAAACGAGTATGTGATTCTCATCGGCGGCATCGAAGTCGCACGCACTAAAGTATATCCTGAATACCTCGGCGCACTTTCGAACCCGAATATCCGTGAAGAATTGAAACCCGCCTCGCCTGATCTTGTCGTCAATGACCCGGCATTCGGTCAGAAGGTCATTCTGATCGACCCTGAAAAGAAGCGCGATGCAGAGGAGCGGGGTTATATCGTGATCGATGCCAGCACGATGATGATCACGCACCTGCAGGAAACATTCCGCGCATATGCACCGCAGATCATGGGCCGCGAAGAGGTCAAGCTGCTGCTCGACAAGACTAAACAGAAGTATCCGAGCGTGGTCGACGAAGTGACCAAGCTCTTTCCGAATCCGGGCATCCTGCTTACTATTTTACATAACCTGCTGCGCGAAAATGTCTCGATCCGTAACCTGCCGGCGATTCTCGAAACCATGGCCGACTATGGCCAGCGCGTGCAGAATCCCGAGCTTTTGACCGATATTGTGCGCCAGCGTCTCGCTCGCCAGATCGTCGCGCCGTACCAGGATAAGAACAAAACCATTTATGCCGCTGTTATCGATCCCCAGATCGAATACGACGTGCGCGGGAATATCACCGTCGACGAGCGCGATGGCCGCGTCCTGGCGATTGACCCGCATTACCGCGAACGCCTGCGTTCGGTTCTCATACAGGCGTATAATACGATGCAGACAGAAGGCAAATTTCCGCTCTTCGTCTGCGGTTCGGAAATTCGCTCGAGCATCGCCGAGATTATCTCGCGCGAGATATCTACCCGCTCTTTTGCCGTCGTCGCGTATGAAGAAATTCCCCGCGACGCGAAATTCGTCGAGATGACGAAAGTGATTCTGGAACAAAGTGAGGTGAATGCCTGATGCATTATTTTACCGAGCACGGAGACACGCATGCCGAAGTATTGGCAAAAGTGCGCAGCAAATATGGCAGCGGTCCAGAAGTTTTAATTTCACAGCAACGCGAAGTGCCCGTCAAATCGATCTGGGGAAAAATCACACGTTCTACGCGCTGGGAGATACACGGTGCGATTCTCGAGAAGAATAAAGTACAGCCCAAGAAGAAAGACGAGACGATCGATAATAAGCTGAAACTACTCGAAGAGATGCTCAACCGCACATCGTTGAGTAAGAAGCCTGCCCCTGATGCCATGGTCGATGCCGAAGATATTCATCCGCTCGGTGAACGCCGGTTTGGGGCGGGTAGCGCGCAGGCACAACTCACCCGCGAAATTCAGCCTTCGCTGCGCAAAGAAATACTGCCGATCAGCATTCAACCGCCTTCGACCGAGGCAATCCGTCGTCTCGAGGCCGAAGTCGCCGAACTCAAAGCGCAGCTCAAAAGCAAGGGTGGCCCTGAACTAGATCTGGTAAAAGAGCGTGAACTACTTTCGCTTTACGAGCATCTGACAGCCATGGGGTTTAGCCACGATTTTTCAACAAGTATTGCGATGCGCACACGCGCCGAAATACCTTCGACAGATTATAAGCTGCGGAAAAAAATTCACGCGAAGGCACGCGAAATTCTCGGCGAACATGTGCGCACAACCACAACGGCTTCGCAGCGCATTATCACCCTCGTTGGGCCAACAGGCGCCGGTAAGACCACGACTCTTGTGAAACTTGCGGCGCGGCTTTCGGTGACGCAGAAGCGGCGCGTTGAACTCATTACCATCGACAACTACCGCATCGCCGCGACCGAGCAGCTGAAGGTTTACGCGCGTATTATGGATATCCCCTGCCGGGTCTGCCGTACCCCGGAGGAGCTGGCAGGCACGATCGCCGATTCAAGCGCCGAGTTCATTCTCATCGATACCAGCGGTTCGAGTCCGGCAAACCGCGACTTTCTAAACCGGCAAAAATTGTTCTTCGAAGCCATCGGCGCGCAGCATGAAATCGAAACGCACCTGGTTGTGCCGGCGACGACGCGCCTCGAAGACGCGAAATTGCTCTTTGACCGTTTCGAGCTTTTCGACTACGCTAAGGTAATCATCAGTAAGATCGACGAGAGTTTCAGTTTTGCGCCCATTGTCGAGATGGCCGACACCTGGCATAAACCCTTCTCGCTGCTCACCAACGGCCAGGATGTCGCCAAAGATTGGCTCGACGCCGACCGCATGCTCATCGCCGACGCTTTGCTAAAAAAATGGCTTGATGAAACAGACACTTCTGCACGAAAATAAGAAAAGAGACTAAATGGATCAGGCCAGCACCTTACGTCAAATGGTAGGCAAAACCGAACCCGGTACTGCCACCCAGATTATTACGCTGACCAGCGGCAAAGGGGGCGTGGGTAAATCGACGATATCCGTGAACCTGGGCCTTTCGCTGGCGGCCGCTGGTAAAAAAGTGCTGCTTTTCGACGCCGACCTGGGCCTTGCCAATGTCAATGTTCTTTTGGGTGTTGTGCCCAAATTCAACCTCTACCATGTCATTAAGGGGCATAAAGAGCTCGAAGATATCATCATTCGTACCCCCGAAGGTCTCGATATAATCGCCGGGGCTTCGGGTTACAGCATGCTCGCCAATCTTTCTGATAAAGAGCGGTTGAGTCTTGTGACGGCTTTCGAAAAACTCTCGGGTTACGACATTATGCTGATCGACACCGGCGCGGGTGTCTCTTCGAATGTCGTTGGCTTTACCCTCCCGGCGGACAAAGTCATTGTCGTGACGACTCCCGAACCGACGGCCATTACCGATGCTTATGGTATCATCAAGTCGATCGTGCTCGTAGCACCCGACAAAAATATTAAGCTGCTCGTTAACC
This sequence comes from Spirochaetota bacterium, assembly GCA_017302045.1. Lineage (GTDB taxonomy): Bacteria > Spirochaetota > Leptospiria > Turneriellales > Turneriellaceae > Turneriella. The sequence goes on along the minus strand of JAFLED010000044.1, from coordinate 586 downwards.
GGGCCACCTCTTCTCTCGAGGGGAAAAAAGTTGCCGAGCGCGTTATCAATATTTCAAGCCAGTTTTTGAATGTGCGCGTTGAGAATTTAGGATTTATCTACGACGACGATACCGTACCCAAATCGATACGGCGCCAGAAACCTTTCTACCTGCTTTTCCCGGGATCGAAAGCCGCTTCGTGTCTCGACATCGTTTCATCCCGTATTCTCGAACAGGAATTACCACGCCGCAGCGAATCGGGTGTTGGCGCGTTTTTCCGTAAAATATTCAGTCCATCATCTTAATCATGCCCCAGTTCTTTACGGGTGCGCATCTTAAGCTCAGCCTGTTGCTTGCGGTTTTGGGTGTTCTCATAGCGCTGATTTTTACGATTCTCTCAGCGAGCGGTGTCACGGCAATGATCGTGCGCCCGATCGTCAGCGGTCTCATCATGTTCGTGCTTGGCAGTGGTCTTTACGCGCTCTTGGCGAAGAAGGTACCCGAGGCGATCGATGCGATGGAAAACCATCCCGAGGTTTCGGCCGATATGCTCAGCGAAGGCGCGATGAACGAAGGTGACATGGCGGGTGCCGAGGGTGGCGATATG
>JAFLED010000043.1 GCA_017302045.1 Spirochaetota bacterium | reverse complement strand
TGAGCATGCCCTGGAGGTCGAAGCGGCGAAAAAATACGGTGTTTCAGAAGATCTGCTCGAGGCTGTGCGCCGCAAACGCAAGCTCAGCGACCACGACTTCGAGAAAAAGAAAGAAGGCGGTTTTTTTACCGGGCTGCCGCTGATTAACTCAGACCCGAATACAGGCGTTGGTTACGGTGCGCGTGTGTTCTATTTTTACAACGGTGAAAAAGATAACCCGCTGTTTCGCCGCACACCATACCGTTCTCAGCTTTATGCCCAATTCTTTCAGACGACATTGGGTTACCAGTACCATGAACTAAACTGGGATGCCCCCTACATCGGTAACTCGCTGTTCCGGATTCGGTCAGCGGTGGTTTTTGAAAAAAATACCTGGGCAAACTTTTTTGGGAGTAACGCCAGCAGTATGAATGGTCTTTCATTCGGTGGCCGCGACTTCGAAAAATACTCTGACTTCAACGACGAGCTGCGCAAAACCAGCGGCGGCACAACAAACGCAGGGTTCAATCATTATTCTTATGAGCGGCCGGCTTTTACCGCGATGCTTGAACGCGATGTTTTTGGTGGCATTGTTCGACCGCAATTCGGAATTCAGGTTAGTAAATATACAATCCGGGATCTGGCGGGTACTACGGTGAAGGCCGCAGATGGTGATGCAACAAACAGCCCAACGACATTGCTGACAAATTACCAGAACGCAGGTCTCCTCACTGGTTACGGCGGTGGCTGGAACAACACCGTACGTTTTGGTATCGCGATCGATACGCGCGACTACGAACCAGACCCAAACAAGGGCCAGATGTTTGAAGCTATCGCTGAGGTTTCGAACAAAGCGGTGGGCTCTGAGTTTAACTTCGCACGCTATACGGTATCCGAAAAGTTCTTCATCAGCCCGTTTGAGAAGCTTGTCGACCTTGTCTTCGCGGGCCGTGTTGCCTATACACAGGCCGTCGGTGATGTACCGTTTTATGTCAAAGACCAGTTTTCCAGCACGGAGCGTGTTTATCAGGGTGCGCTTGGTGGCCTGCGCTCGTTGCGCGGCTACAAGGCCAGCCGCTTCGTCGCCAATAACATCGCGCTCGCGAACCTCGAGTTGCGCTGGACGATGTTCGATTTCACATTGTTCGGTCAGCATTTCGCGCCGATTCTCGTACCCTTCTTTGATATCGGTAGTGCTTTCGATCAGCCGAAAGATATCGGTACCAGCATCTGGAAATACGCCTACGGTGCGGGTCTTCGTATAGCCTGGAACCAGGCGACGATCATCATGGTTGATTACGCGATGAGCAAAGAAGATTCGAATATGTTCATCAACTTCAGCCATATCTTCTAACTCTTTTCTTGTCATAGAGGAGATCGAGGGGCGGTTTACCGCCCCTTTTTTTTAGAACTTTTGCCGCAGAAATGCGTCAAAGGCTGCATGAAAAAGAAGATACTCATGGCCGCCTCGGCGGTTGCCTTTGTCTGCCTCGCCATCACGACGGTTTTTTTCGTCAGCAATCGCTTAAATTTTAAAAGAACAGAGTCGGCTGCGCCGGCTAGACCGCAAGCTGCGGCGCATCTGGATGAAATGGAAGAGAGCGCGCCGCATGTGCGCGATGCCCTCGGCGGCGAAACCGACACGAAGACCTTGCGTCAGGCGGCAGCGCCAGGCTACTTTGCGAAAAGCGAAAATAAAAAACAAACCGAGAATGACATTACACGCTCCAAAGACCCCGCAGCCGATCTGGGTCGTGTTTTCATACCCAGTGCAGCGAGCGAAGGTACCGCCGGACGCAGGCTCGAATACAACATCGCCGTGAGTTACCAGATTGAATCGCTGAAACCCGCGCGGGCTTTTTTTAATCAATGGATTCCGCGCTATGGCTTTTTGATCAGCGAGAGCGCTGCCGGACACCAGAACGGTTACATGTCATTGCAGGTGCGCATCCGCAGTTCGCAACTCTATGCGGCACTGACCGATCTCGATGCCATCGGGGCCCTCACTTCGGAGAATATCACGGTCACCGATCATACCGAGAACTCTGTCTATCAGCAGATCTTGGCCGCACGCGAAGAAATCCGCAACCGCCGTCGCACGCTTGCCAACGCAAATACCGGCACCGGCGCGAAAAACTGGGAGGCGACGGAAAACCTGCTTTCGCAAAGCGAAGATAAACAGCTGCAAACACGCATCGAAGAATGGCGTATCGGCGACCGCACCGGTTGGGCGACTTTACACATCACTGTCGCGCTGCCCGTAACCACAACCGTCGCACCCGTCGAAGTACCTGAGTTTCGCAATGCTTTCGTCGGATTGCTCAACGTGCTGTTACAACTGCTCTATGCGCTCATTTATCTCATACCGCTTGCAGCGCTGGCTTATGCTGTTTACCGTATCTCGCTGCGCTTCAGCCCCGCGCTGCGTCGCCTGCTGCCACGCCCAGGTGGCAACACCGGCGCTCCGGCTTGACGGGGCATGATGCCCGGGAGGCGGGGAGCCATGCAGGTTCTCCGCACCCCCGATTCCGCTTTTGAAAATCTCCTCGATTATGACTTTAAACCGCACTACGCCGAACTAACCGGTGGGGTGCGGATGCATTATGTCGACGAGGGCAGCGGGCCCCTAGTACTGCTTTTACACGGCGAGCCTTCATGGTCTTTTCTCTATCGTTTCATGATCAGCGATCTGGTGAAAAAGGGTTACCGCTGCGTTGCTCCCGATCTCATCGGTTTCGGCAAGTCTGACAAGTGGGATAACCCCGATGCCTACACATATCAGTCGCACCGCGACTGGCTTTTCGAATTGATTACGGGGCTCGGGCTCAACAATATAAATCTTTTCTGCCAGGATTGGGGCGGTCTTTTGGGCTTGCGCATTGCGGGCGAACACCCTGATCTGTTCGGGCGTATCTGCGCTTCGAATACTTTTTTGCCGACGGGGGATATCCCACCCGGCGAAGCATTTCTGAAGTGGCGCGATTTTTCACAGAATGTTTCGAAGTTACCGATCGGTAAAATTATTCAGGGCGCGACGGTGCGTAAGCTGACGCAGGCAGAAATCAGCGCCTACAATGCGCCGTATCCCGAAGAAAAATACAAAGCCGCGGCACGTAAATTTCCGCTGCTGGTACCGATTACGCCCGACGACCCGGCGGCCGCGGCGAACCGCGCCGCATGGAATGGACTTAAAAATTTTGCCAGGCCTTTTCTGACACTCTTCGGCGACAGCGACCCGGTGACGAAAGGAGCAGATTTACTTTTTCGCCGCTATGTGCCGGGATCAAAAAAACAACCGCATGCGATCATCGAAAAAGGCGGCCATTTTATCCAGGAAGACAAACCGCAAGAGCTCTGCGAGCATCTGCACGCCTGGCTGCAAAGTTAAACGTTCTGTCAGGCGTTGATAAAGCGGCGCCGGTAAATGTTGATGAGTATGCCGACACAGACGAAACAGAGCAGCATGTGCGAGCCGCCATAGCTGACAAAACTCAACGGGATACCCGTCACCGGCATAAGTCCAAGAGATATGCCGATGTTGATGAAGACGTGCAGAAAGAAAATCAGAGCAATACCCGAGGCGAGCATGGCCCCGAAGTCGTCTTTCGAAGTCACAGCAATGTTGATCGCGCGTAAGATTAGTCCAAACAGAAGCAATAACAGCATCGCCGAACCCCAAAAGCCGAGCTGCTCGCCGACGACAGAGAAGATAAAGTCGTTATACCATTCGGGAAGAAACGGCGTATCGCCCTTGGTCATATCGCCTTTAAAGAGACCCTTGCCCGCAAACTTGCCCGAACCGACGGTAATCAGCGAATGGCGTAGCTGGTAACCTGCGCCTTTTTGAAACTTATCGGGGTTTACGAACGAGACAATCCGAATGACCTGGTGCGGTTTGAAGTTGATAAACTTATTCGACATGAATCCCGAGCTGAACGAGAGCCCGACGATGAGCGCAATATTGCCGATACGGCGCATCCATGGAGCGCCCGTCATAAAATTACCCAGAACACCCAGGCCATAGAAGAAAATACCTGTACCGCCGATGGCCACCATGACCGTCGTATTGCGCAGCATATCGCGCAGAAAGCTGGGGCTTTTTTTCTCGATCTCGGCTGCGGTCTGCCAGAAGATCTTGAGATTCTCGCCCTGTGAAAGAGTTTCTTTCGCCCAGGTGACGAGGGTTTTATCCTGTACGAGACGCGTGTTATAGTTCAGGTTTTCGGCGACTTCCCAGACTTCAAAGTTGAGTATGCGTACCGCATCGGCGAGGCGAAAATGTTCTTCGCGCAACGCGTTGTAGACGTCGTCGACGATGATATAACGTTCGTACTCGAGAAACATCGGCGTAAACACCGCGAAAAATCCGATGATCGCAAAACCGAAAAGCACCGCGGTGTTTGCACCACCGATGAAAAGCATGCCGAAGAGTATCGCCATGAACATCACCGCGCCACCAAGGTCGGGCTGTACGCCAATGAGCAGCGCCGGTATCGTGACGAGTACCGCGGGAATAATCAGCTCTTTCAGCTTACCAATCTCAGATTCGCGCAATACGAGATATTTACTGAGGGTGATGACGACGACGAGTTTCATGAACTCTGCCGGCTGAAAGCCGAGCGAGCCGATACGCAGCCATGAGCGCGCGCCTTTGACCTCTTTACCGATGAAAGGCACGAGAACCAGCAGCAGCACGAGTATGCCCACGGCGTATATGATCGGCGCAAACGAGCCCAATAGCTGGTAGTTGATATTGGCGAAAACCAGCATCGCCACGACGCAGAGAATCAGCCAGATGAGTTTGCGTTGCGCGAGATCTTCGCCGGTGATACCGCCGCCATAAAGCACCGCGACACCGACAAGCGTCGCGGCTACGGATAAAGTAATCGAAACCCAGTCGAGCCGGCTAAACCGTTCCATTAATTCACCGTCCCCGCTTTCAGTTTTTGCGAGTATTTCACGAAAACGTCGCGCGCGATCGGCGCAGCACCGACCGAGCCACCCACGCCGCGCTCGATGATTACACCGATCACCAGCTGTTCCCTGGGTTCGCCCTCGAAGGGCCCGTACCCGACGAACCAGGCGTGCTGCGAAGCCTTGTCTGCGGGGGCGCCCGATCGCGTTTGTACCGTACCGGTTTTACCCGCCACGGGAATAATTCCCGGAACACGAAACACTCCGCCGGCGGTGCCGCGTGTCGTCACCGCACGTAATCCTTCACGCACGGCCTGTACCGCTGATTTCGACAGGGGTATCTGGTCCTGCACCTGAGGTTTGATATCGAGCTTTACCTGGTCGTTCTCGGCAAAACGGATCTGCCTGATCAGGTGGGGTTTGTAGATGGTACCGCCTGTGGCTACGCCGGCATAGAAACCGACCATGCCGATCAGCGTGGTTTCAATGAAACCCTGGCCGATCGAGAGGTTGACGGTATCGCCGTCGAACCAGCGGGTATTGAAAGTTTTTTCTTTCCAGGCGTTATCGGGTACAAAACCCGCAATCTCGCTCGGCAGATCGATCTGCGATTTTTCCCCGAGATGAAAATAGCGCGAATATTTAATCATCGGTTCGGCGCCCATGCGATAACCGGCTTCGTAAAAATAGACCGAGCAGCTTTGTGCGATCGCGCCGGTCAGGTCATTGTCGCCGTGACGCCCCCAGTCTCCCCAGGTCGTGTCGGCCGAACCTTTGTAACTGCTCTTGAGGGTAAAAGTTTTTCCGCAAAAATAATGGTCGGTCTTCGAAAGCCGCTTTTCTTCGAGACCCGCCAGCGCTACCAGCGGTTTAAAAGTCGATGCGGGTGGGTATTTCGTTGAAATCGCGCGGTTAAGCTCTGCCCGCTGTTCCTGAATCTGTCTGATGTGATCGGGGCGGTCGGGGTTATCGAGGGCGATCAGAATATTCGGGTCAAAATCGGGCTTTGAGACTATCGCGAGGATCTCCCCCGTATGCGGCCGCATCGCGATGAGCGCGCCGGTCTTGTCACCCATCGCTTTCGAAGCCGCGACCTGAAGGTCTGAATCGATCGTCAGAATCAGGTTGTTGCCCGGTACAAAGTTACGGAATACCTTCTGTTCTTCGATGTCTCCCGTCGCCGACTTGATCTGCACAATCTCGCCGTCGTCGCCGCGCAAGATTGTGTCGTACTGCGCTTCGAGACCGTTCTTACCCGTATACTGATAGCTGCGCACCCCCGCCGCGACTTCGCGCTGGTTGGGCAACCCGATATACCCGGTGAGATGTGCGGCCGCGGTGCCGAGATTATAAAAGCGGCGCGATGTCGGGCGGATAATAAATTTCGAAAAGGTAATGTAATAGTCGGCGATGACGGTAGTCTGTTCCGGTTTCAGGTTCTCGATCAATACGATCTCTTCATGCGCTTTGTATTTGTTGTCTGCGACCCGGGCGGTCAGCGAGCCCTCGGGGTATTGCAGCAGGCGTTCGAGTTTTGCGACCAGCTCTTTCAGTTCTTTCTTTTTGGGAAAGTGCGATGGAATAACGCTGAGGGATACCGCCGACGAATTGGAGACAATATACGTGGCTTTGTCGCGGCTGGTGTAGTTGCGCGCAAACATTTCGCCGCGCGGGGCCGTCAGTGCCACAACGCGGCGAATCACACGCTGTGACTTGTCGAAAAACTCGTCGCCGCGCAGAATCTGCAGATCGCCGATTCTCAGAATCAACACGCCCAGCATCGCCAGCGTAAAAATCGTGAGACCGGTGACACGCCGGTCGAGGCGCTGGCGTAGTTGAAACTGCTGTATCGTCTGCGCCATGCTTTATTGCCCGATGCGGCGTATAATGCGTTGGCCTTCGGTCTTTTCAACGGTTGGGAAAGCCCAGCGCAGCAGGCGAAACCAGACAATCGAGAGCACCGCAGTGAAAAGAGCTTCGGGAATAACGATCGTGATCAGCGAAGAGGCATGCGCACTCGAATGGAAAAGCGCCACGGTGAAGAACATCAGTACGCCTTTAATAAAACAGGCGACGAACACGACGATGACGATCAGCGATGTCGCGTCTTTATTGATGTCGCGCGCAACCTTGCCCGCAACAAAACCGATCACGGTTTTAGCCAGCGCCGAGGTTCCGATATAATACTGCATGTCCTGTTTGATGAGGTTCGTGTAACCGCCGAGGTTGATATCTTGCAGTAACCCGCCGAAAAAACCGATCCATAACGCTGAAAAAGACCCGCGGTAGAGCGCGAAGTACACGGTAAGAATCAGCAGAAAATCAGGCTTAATCGAACCGAGCGCAAAAAAGTCCACGCTGGTCTGTAAAAAGTAAGAAACAAAGATGGCGATACCGATGACGACCTTTTCGAGAATCATGGCGTTACACCTCCCTCGGGGGGCGCTGGTTTCGGGGCTGCGGGTGCCACAGCCGGCTTAGGCTCGGGTGCTGCCGGGGCCTTGGGTTTATCGGCTTTTGCTTCGGGCTTATTGTTTTTCGGTTTAGCGGCATCTGCCTCGTCGTCGTCATCGTCGGTCTTCTTTTTCACGGCGGGCGGCGCAGGCGGCAGCTTGGGTTCTTCAACCGTGTCGGGTTTTAAAGGCAAAAAGCTCAGCGCTTCGGTTTCGACCTTTTTCTGAATAACGATCACGAAATCGAGCTTCTTAAAATCGATAACAGGATTGATCTCTGCTTTCTGAAAGCTGCCGAGGCGTTCGATTTTTTTGCCGATATTGCCGACGGGTAAACCGCGCGGAAAAATTCCGTCGCCGCCCGATGTGACAATCTCGTCGCCCGGTGAAATAAACACCCCCAGACTCAGATAGTCGATGAGTGGGGTATCCTGATGGGGGCTTTGGCCGTTGAGCAGCGCCCAGTGCCCGGTTTTTTTCACCGTCACACCGATACGCGAAAACTGGTCGGTGAGCGGCAGAATACGCGCCGAATGCGGATTGATCTGAATGACCTTACCGACAATGCCGACTACAAGTTTCGATTCGGCGGGTTTGTTATTCTCGGCGGGCACGGTGACTGTCTGCAGAGCCACCACCGGCATGTATGTGGCAATACCGTCGGCGCTGCCTTTGTTGATGATGATTGTGCGAAACCAGTTGTCGGGATCTTGCGAAATAACCTCGGCCTGTACCACCGGGTGATTCGAAACCGGCGGCAGTTGTAAAAACTGGCGCAGCTTGTTGTTCTCTTCGCGCAGGCGCACGAGTTCGACCTGCGTGTCGAGGTTCTGCTTTACTTTTTCGCGCAGCGCATCGCGCTCGCTGCGCACGGCTTCGTAGGTACCATAACTATCGACAAAGCGGGATATCCCCTTGCCGAACGAAGAAAACGTGGTGGAGAAAAAATCGAGCGCCCTGCTGGCGCTGTTGGCCGTGCGCGACAGCATGTTCGACTTCCAGATCAGGCAACTGAGACAGAAAACAACGGTAAAGACAAGCGAAGACGCGGCTTTATAACGGGAAAGTATGTCGGCGAGCATGGAAAAAGGGCCTTAGAATTATGTCTCTTTATAAAGAAGATGCTGCGTCAATTGAGTTTTTGATTTACAGCCCTATCGGTAAGGGCATTGTAACGCATGCCTGTAGCCGCGGGATCAGAAATCGTCACCGAGGGCATCCGTATAAAGGCCGAACCGCACTATCTGAGCGAACGGTCGATTCCCGATGAGGGGCAGTTTTTATTCTCTTATAAGATAACCCTGCACAATGAGGGCGAGGCATGGGCTAAGCTCAAGTCGCGGCACTGGATTATCATCGACTCCGATAACAAGCGCGAAGACGTCTATGGGCCGGGGGTGGTCGGCGAAGAACCCGAGCTCGAACCCGGTGAATCTTACTCGTATTCGAGCTTTTGCCCTTTGGGCACAAATTTCGGCACCATGGAGGGCACGTTCAGCATGATTCGCCGCGACGGTTCGCCGTTTGAAGTACGGATCGCCCGCTTTTACCTGACCACCAATCAGTAAGCGGCCTGTTGTTTCTGGCCGCCGCCCATCCACTTTTTCGGAAAGTGCAGGAGTGCGCGAAAGAGTATCATGCCCAGAATGATGCCGACGAGCACATAGATGAGCGCTTCGAGCGTAAAGGGGAATGCCGGTTGAAACTGCACGCTCTTCGCCAGCGACCAGTCGACATGTTTCAGAAAAACAAACGGCCGCGAAAACGCGCCGGCATTTTTGATCGCGTCGAAAGCCTTTTTGGCATTTTCGAAATGGTTGAGCTGGCTCTGGTGCAACTCGCCTGATTTTTTGGCCGCCTGGCTTTGCGATTTAATCAGGTCGGCGATAAATTCGGGCGTTGTCATGCCGAGTTCGCCGGCCTTCTCGGCGATTTCTTTTACCGATTTCTCATAGGCAGCCTTGGCGCCCGAAAGCACATTCAGGTAGAGATTCATATACTGCGGCGCCTGGCTGATAAACAGCGCCATAAAAAAGACGAAGATGCGCTCGGCCAGCGATCCGAAAAAACCGCCAATATATCTTTTAATCGCGTCCATTTGGTTCCTCTTAAATTTAGTTATTGAGATTGCGTGCCTTGAGAATCTGCATTTTATTTGAAACGCGCAGGTGGTGCAATACCGTGCCGTCGTCTGCACAGATATCCCGGCATTTTTGCAAGAGTGCACGCGCCGTGTCGAGCTTACCTTCTTTAATAGCGTGTATCGCCGTTTTAAGATCGTCTGCATACGAAAGCAGCAGTTCGCGGCGCTCTGCGGTAACGGGGTTTAATAATTCGTAGATTTCGATCATCTTTGTTTTGCCGCGTAGCTGCGCCACGTCGACGAGCCGCACCTTGTAGTCGTCGCCGGGTATCTGCGCCAGGCTGGCGCCACTGACGAGAATGCCGGAACCGAGTTTTTTGGTCAGGCTCTCGATGCGCGAGGCCGCATTGACGGTGTCGCTGATGACGGTGTTTTCCATACGGCGTACTTCGCCGATCGTGCCGAGCATGATGCGCCCGGTGTGAATGCCGATGCCGATGCGTATTTCGGGAAAGATGCCGTCGATGAATTGCGCGTTGAAACGCTGCAGCATCGCGTGCATTTCAACGGCCGCCTTGGCCGCGTCGGACGAAGTAAAAAACAGTGCGAGAATGGCATCGCCGATATACTTGTCGATAAAGCCGTTATTCTCCCTGATGATTGGGCCCATCACGCTCAGGTAATCGTTGATGAAAGAAAAATTTTCGGCCGGACTCAGTGTCTCTGAGATGCCGGTGAAGTTACGTATATCTGCAAAGAGAATAGTCATCTCTTGTTCGGTATGGTCGCCGAGGCCAACTTCGTTAATATTCTTTTTTTTAAGTAAACTTAAGAATTCTGTGGGCACGAACCGGTTCATCGAAGCGTTTGTTTTCTCCACTTCGACGACGGCAGAATCCATGATGTTGCGCAGCAGAAACAGCAGTGTCGTCGCGAGTGTCATCGAGATGATACTCGTCATCAGACCGACCTGCGCCGCGATGAGATATTCACCGTCGATGCGCGGCCGCAACAGCACGAAGAATACGACATTCGTTGCGACCATAATGCCATAAATCGGCAGAATGTAACGCTTGCGGCCGAAGAGGCCTACGATCAGAATCGGGATAGCGAAGAGGTGAATGAAGGTTGAGTATGCGGTGAAGTATTCGCCGCCCAATTTCTTAAACTGCGCCCCCGCGATGATACCGAATGTAACGACTGCAAGAGTTTGCCCCGCGATATAAAACTTGCCCGCTGCGAGAATTATCAGGCAGACAACGCCGACAACCATTGCCGCAAGCATGGGCGGCAACGCGATGGGCAGGCGGTGTGGAATCCAGATGAGGTATATCAGCATGAAAACAGGCATCAGGGCAACGAACGACAGGCAGAAATAAAACAGCGTCGTCGCTTTACGGCGCAGTACGTAATCTGCACCCTGATAGTGTTTCAACACGGACTGTTTCAGCCGATTGAGCATCCTCCAAGGCGTAGCGCCTAGACGGCGGGTCAATGAGACTTGGGGGATACGGAATCCCCCGGTTCAGGTTTTATTCCCCGACGACTTTGCCCTTGGCGTCGAAAGTGAAGCGCGGGCCGCCGCAACCCATTTCAAAGGTTTTTCCCTTGGGGGTATCTGTGATGGTGACACCGCCCATCATCGCGGGGCCTCCGTCGGATTTCTTTGCGCAGGCCGATTGAATGTTCCTGGGGACCATTTTCTTCTTCAGTTTATCGCTGTAGGCATTCAGCACGGTTTCTGTGGCAATCCAGGTTCCGTCTTCCTGGAATCGGGCCGTCACCGATTGTTCAGGACCTTCGACAGGGCTCTTGCCGATGTCGCGGGTTACGACGAACTCGCCGGCCGCATTCTTTGTCCAGGTCGCGGTTTTGTGCTTTAATGCCGCTGCCTTTTTGTTACGGCTTGCGATAACTTTCTTGGGTACGTCTTTTTCGGCTACCGCCGCGTCTTGCGCCCCCAGCGATGCTAAAGACAGGGTCAGAATCGAGAGTAATATTTTTTTCATGCATTCCTCCGGTTTTAACGATCTTGCGGTATTATACGTTGCGCCCTGGTTTCACCGGCCGCTATTTCTTTACACCCTGTCTGAATTCCATTTTCGCTCGTGGCCATGCGCGCTTCGCAACTGCCTCTTTTTACCTCAAAGGATGACCCCAAAGACGCCCAGGTCGCTTCGCACCGTCTGCTGTCGCGCGCGGGGTTTATCCGTAAGCAGGGCTCGGGCCTCTATGTCTATATGCCTTTCGGCGATATGGTACACCGCAAGATCGAACAGATCGTGCGCGAAGAGATGAACCGCTTTGGCGGCATTGAAGTCACCCTGCCCGTCATCACCCCCGCCGAACTCTGGCAAGAATCCGGCCGCTGGGATCTCATGGGCAAAGAAATGATGCGGATGCAGGACCGCCATGAAGTCGGCTACGCACTGGGGCCGACGCACGAAGAAGCGATGACCGATCTCGCGCGCAGCTTTCTGCAATCGTACAAACAGCTCCCGGTGAATCTTTACCAGATCGGCCGCAAGTACCGCGACGAAATTCGCCCGCGCTATGGTCTCATCCGTTGCCGCGAATTTGTGATGAAAGACGCGTATTCGTTCCATGTCGACGACGCTTCGCTCGACGAGACCTACCAGAAAATGCGCGAAGCCTACCGCGCGATCTTCGAACGCTGCGGCCTCAAGACGATTCCCGTCGAGGCCGATTCGGGCAACATGGGTGGCAGCGGCAGCGAAGAGTTCATGGTCGCATCGCAAATCGGCGAAGAGACGCTGCTGCTCTGCAGCGACGAAAAGTGCGGCTATCGCTCGAATCAAGAGAAGACGGCATTTATCGAAAATCCAAAAAAACATGGTTCGACTGAGCCCACCAACCGTGGGATATCCCCCTCTGCGGATGCTGCCGTAGAGTTTGAAACTGGCGCCGCTAAGACGATCGAAGAAGTCTCAAAACTGACGGGCAGCGAACCACGCAACTTTATCAAGGCCGTGATCTTCGAAGACAAAGAAAATATCTTCCTGTGCTTTATCCAGGGCGACCGCGATCTCTCTGAAATCAAAATGAAGAATCTCGCGGGCGCGACCGAATACTGGCCCGCCGGTGAAGAGACGATTAAGGCACTCACTGGCGCTGAGCCCGGCTATGCGGGCCCGCAGGGGCTTAAAGTGAAAGACGGTGACACGGTGGCGAAGAAGACGCTGCGCATTTTTTTCGACAGGCACCTTAAAGGTCGCAGCGGTTTGATCGCCGGTGCAAACAAAACCGGATTTCATACGAAGAACGTCGCCGAAGGCCGCGACTTTCAGAGTGGCGAAGGTCATGACCTCATTGTGTCGCATGCGGGTGACATCTGTCCACAATGCAAGAAAGCCGAGCTTACCGAAACCCGCGGTATTGAAGTGGGTCACATCTTCAAGCTCGGTAAAAAATATTCACAGAAGATGAACCTTTCTGTGCTCGACCCGAATGGCAAGCCGCTGACTCCGACCATGGGCTGTTACGGTATTGGCGTCGGCCGTACCATGGCGACGTCGGTCGAACAGAACCACGACGAGCGTGGCATTATCTGGCACCGCAATCTTTCCCCCTTTGTCGTCTATCTGGTCTCGCTCGCCAAGGGTGAAGCCGAAGTGGCGTTCGTAGATAAGCTCTACGCGACGCTCACGGCGCAGGGTATCAGCGTCTATCTCGACGACCGCGACGAGCGTGCCGGCGTGAAATTCAACGACGCCGAGCTGGTGGGTTTTCCATTCATTGTTACCGTCGGTAAAAAGACGCTCGAGTCGGGTAAGATCGAACTCAAGCTGCGGCGTTCGGGCGAAAAACTCGAAGTCAGTGAAGCCGAGTTAATCGGCAAAATTCAGTCGCTCTAGGCACGATTCTACTTTGCGGGCCGTCGCGGCCCGGTAATCGATCCGCCCATGGCAGGCCATAGTAAGTGGAAAAATATTCAGCACCGTAAGGGTGCGGCAGATGCAAAGCGCGGGGCAGTTTTTACCAAACTCGCGAAAGAAATCATGGTTGCGGCAAAGCTCGGCGGCAGCGACGAAGCGGCAAACCCGCGCCTCAGGGCCGCGACGCTAAAGGCGCGGCAGAATTCGATGCCGCGTGAAAATATCGAACGCGCGGTGAAAAAAGGTGCCGGTGAACTTGAGGGCATGACTTACGAAGAGGGTGTTTATGAAGGGTATGGCCCCGGTGGCATTGCCATCATGGTCGAAGTTCTGACCGATAAAAAATCACGCACCGTGCCCGAACTCAAGAGTCTCTTCAAGACCAATGGCGGCACGATGGCCGAAGCGAATGCCGTGGCCTATCTCTTCGATAAAAAAGGACTGATTCTGGTCGAAGGCGACAATATCACCGAAGATGCCGTCATGGAAATAGCGCTCGATGCGGGTGCCGAAGATATTGAAAAAGACGATGAAAAAGTTTATGCAGTCAAAACCAGCGTGAATGATTTTCATGCAGTACTTGCGGCGATGGAGCCGAAGGTCACGGCGAAAGGGTTTAAGATTACCGAATCGGGTTTAAAATATATTCCGCAGAGTACGATAACAGTCGAGGGCGAGAAGGGCAAAGAAGCCCTTGAACTCATCGACGCGCTTGAGGAGCACGACGACGTGCAGAATGTCTATACGAATCTCGAGCTGACCGACAGCCTGATGGCTTGAAGTCCGTACCCTGAGGCAGAGTGGCGCTATTCTGCGAGCGCCGCTATGGTTATGAGTTTTTTGCCTGGCGAAGGTGAAAACGATTTACGCCGTGTTTTACGCAAGGCGTATGTCAAAATTTACCGTGGTGATTTTTTTTGTGATCCCAGTAATTTCTTGTGTTTACATGGCCCGGTTGTTTCTGATTATCGGACTACTTTTCAGTGGCACTCTTCTTTTTGCTGAAGAGTGTAAGCCTTGCGAGGCCCAAGCCGCCCCGGATAAATATGACTTTAAGGGGGTTAGCCTTGCTTTATTGGGTGGCTTCGGTCTCAGCAATCCGAATGCGACTTTCAGCACGTTCCCTGGAGGGACAAAGGTCGACTACCGTACGACAACTGAAGCCGCAGCCACCTTGACTTACCATTGGGAAAAATCGCGGGGAGTTACTTTCGGCATCGGAACTGCGATTCGGAATTTGGCCTTCAAAGACGGCTCCGGCTCCGGTAATTATCCGATAAATTTTATCGACCTCCGGGCGGGTTACAGATCGCAGATCAGCTTGCTCTTATTCGAAGCGGGATTGCTTTACGGCTTCAAAACCCAGGACGCGCCTATTACAATTGATGCCTATGGAGGCACCGCCTCCGGATACGTACCAGGTATCCGGCAGAATAGTTTTCTGGCAGCATATTTTCTGATGGGAATACGTTATCCGTTCAACCAGAATATTTCGGGCTTATTTTTTGGTAGATTAGATTACGGCCTGACCGCTGCGGTCTCTGGAAGTTTCTCTGGTCAGGAGATATCTTTGATCCCTTTTAGCCTCACTTTGCACGGGGGGATTGGTTTCAAACTATGAAACTGTGGAGTCGAATCGGGCAGCTGAAGGACAATGGTTATTCCATTCTGATTGCGCCGTTCGTTTTCCTGTTCTTTCATTGCGCAATCGTGGACACACAAGGCTCCCGAAATTGGGGAAATACTACCGGTTCTGCAAAAGCAGGTAGTGGAAATTCAGGAACACAAAACTCAACTACGCCCGAGAGAGATTATTCGTCGCATTCTGCAACCCGGGTTTATGGGCAGTTTGACAGCTTTTCATGCAACGTTTCTAATAATTCGGGTTCATGCGCCACAACATCGGCCAATAACCGAAATCTTAAGAATCCGACATGGGTTACTCCGGATTCAGCAGGCGGCGTTTATATCGCAGATCTTTCCAATAATCGGGTGCTCTACTTCGCTTCTGGCAGCACTACTGCCACGAGAGTCTATGGTCAGTTCGGAAGTTACACTTGCGCGAACTCGAATAATGGAGGAGCTTGTTTTCCCAGCGGTCCGCCGTCGGCAAATAACTTATATGGCCCCGCCTCGATAGCCATAGACTCAAGTGGCGGTGTTTACATTTCTGATTATAGTAATAATCGTGTTCTCTATTTTTTAACCGGGAGTACGACGGCTACCCGCGTTTATGGACAATATGGCAGCTTTTCATGTAATTTGGCAAACAATAATGGTGCTTGTGGAAACGGAAGCCCCTCAGCCAATAATTTTTACGGGCCCGTGGGAATTTACCTGGATTCATCCGATGGTCTTTATGTTGCAGATTCCCAAAACCATCGCGTTCTCTATTTTCCGTCAGGCAGCACTACCGCCAGTCGGGTGTATGGCCAATCGGGTAGTTTTACTTGCGGAGTTCGGAATAACGGAGGGGCTTGCAGCAGCATGGGCATTTCCGCAAGTAATTTGAACTGGCCCATGTCTGTTTCTGTCGATTCGTCTGGAGGTGTTTATATCGCCGACAGTCAAAATTATCGCGTCCTTTATTATGCTTCGGGGCAACTTTCTGCTAGCCGCGTTTACGGTACGTCTGGTAGCTTTACTGTCGGCTGGAGCGGTTCATTGAGTGCGGATACGCTCTCAGCCCCTACCAGTGCAGTTTCTGACAATTCGGGCGGGTTGTACATCGCGGATAACGATAACATGCGGGTTCTTTATTTTGGTTCTGCCACAACAACGCCGAAAAAAATTTATGGCCAATTCGGTAACTATGCTTGCAATAATCTGAATAATGGCGGCAGTTGCGGCGGAATGTCCCAGGTGTCATCACAAGGACTCTGGTTTCCCCGGGCCGCTTTTCCTGATGCTGGCGGGGGATTGTACATTGCCGATCAGAATAATCATCGTGTTCTTTATTTTGCACCCGGCTCATAGTATACAAATACCAACCTGAATTTCTTGTCGCGATAAGTGCAAACTCTATTTCAGTATCTATGCCCGAAGTCATCATGGAAACCGACAAAGGTAAAATGACCTTTGAACTCTACGAGAAAGAAGCCCCGAATACCGTCGCCAACTTTATCAAGCTCGCCAACGAAAAATTTTACGACGGCCTGGCGTTTCACCGCGTCATCGCCAATTTTATGGTGCAGGGTGGTTGCCCCAACTCGCGCGCGGGTGCGGCGGGCATGCCGGGTACAGGCGGCCCCGGCTACAAGATCAAGTGCGAGATTAACGAAAACAAGCACCTGGCCGGCAGTCTTTCGATGGCACATGCCGGTAAAGATACCGGTGGTAGCCAGTTTTTTATCTGTCATAAACCGCAGCCGCATCTCGACGGAGTGCACACGGTGTTTGGGCGCACGCATGATATGGATGTGGTCAACGCGATTCGTAAAGACGATCGAATCTTATCTGTGACTGTTGTCTGAAGCGCTGCTGTGCAGCGTGCTTTTGATATATGCGGCGGTGTGACGGCCCGGTCGGACTTACTTTTTCGGAAAGTATCGAACCCCGTCTAAGCCTTTAAAATGCTCGTCCTGGGTCCAAATTGTACAATCATATTGTCTTGCGGTGGCGTAGATTAATGCATCGGCCATCGGGAGTTTAAGTTGCTTCCCGAATTTAGCAGCTTCGAGAGAAATTGATAAATTAACTTCTATCACTTTTCCCAATCTCATATGCGCAGCAATTTTTAATGCATTTTCTTCATTGGATTCCGTTAAAATTTTCTTGAAAACCTCATGAATCGTAATTACCGGAACGACCAATTTATCTGTATTTTCAATCTGTTTGCTAAACAACTCGCCATTCTTTGTCCCGGCAAGGTACTCAAGCCAAGCGGAAGAATCTACGACATTCATAATCGATCAGAGTCACGCTGAATATTTGTATCCATTTCTGGCAAGCTGCCCTTCAAAGTTTTTATGGATTTCAGGGGTACAAGTTCAATGCGACCGTCATAGACGAAAATATCCATTTTTGACCCGACCTTTATCCCGGAGTTCTCGCGGATTTCCTTAGGAATAACAACTTGGAATTTGGGGGAAACCTTAACTACGGGCATAGAATCTCCTATCGATCTTTACTTCGTAAAGCCGACCGCATACCGGTAGGGGGGCAATCAAATATGCGCGGCTGCGGTAACCGGCGCAGAAACGCTCATCTTTCGGGTTTTTGGCGGCGTTGGCTTTCGCTTTCCGTCTTCGGTGTAGTCGCGCTCGCGGCGGGTATTTTTTTTATCTGCAGTCTGCGTCGACTAAATACCATGCGATTTTTGCACTTTCTCGTTGAACTATTTTCTGAGCGATTTTTTCGTTTCTAAATTTTCATTCTCTTTGATATCGTGTTTGGCACGTAATTTAATCATCAGGTTTCTCTGCTTCTCCTGCGCCTTTAGCAGCGTCAGCTGACTTACGGCATGTTGACGCAGTTCGGCATCAGATAAACCCTTTACAGAGTCGATTCCCTTGAGTTGGGCTACATGCGCCGCAATTTCTTGCTCCGTGGGAGATAGCATTTCCTTTTCTAATTGAGCAAAAATATAAAGATTCGCCAAATAGTATTTTTCCAACGCCTGCAATTTTGCCTTAATTTCAGGTTGATTTGCGAAACCACTCTGCGCGGCCTCGGCAATAACCAGTTCCATATCCTGGTATTGTGTTGAGAAAGCCGCTTCAGAAAAACCCTCCAGCGTGCCGCGTAAGGCTGCTGGTGCTGTCCCAGGATTATCCAGCCAGGATTTGAATTCAGCATCGCGAATTAACTGTCCCAGTCTTTGCTGCAGTTGTTCTTTGAGTAAAACCAGAAAGCCAGAGTAAGCGTTCCGTAAGTCCTGGGTAGTTTTCTTGTTGCCGTCGATAGAGAAGAGCCAGGTCGCATCGGCACTTTGTTTTTCCTTGGCCAGAATCGGAAAGCTGAGCAGATAGAATAAGGGAATAAGGGTGTATGCTTTCATTATTGCCCTTGTTAAAACAGAATCTCTGCGTCAAATTTTTGATCGAGGATGAATAATCTATTTTTGGCGAAAGAATTTTTGGACGCAAATTGCGGAAAGCGCCGGGTCTCACGCTGACGTTTTGTGGTGCTTGTGTCATTAATTCAAGTTGGAGGGCGAAGTGGTGTCCGCAAATACGCCCGCAGCGCCGCCATTTGGCCAACCAAACAAACATCCCACGGGTGCGACGAAGGCAGCTTTGGCACGCAGCGGGTAAGTTTTGTTAGCCGACGTGACTCAAATGCTCTTCGCGACGTTTAAGCCCTAAAGAAAACGCTGAGGAGATTATGGGTTTCAAATGGTCTCGACAATTAACGATAACGACTTTTGTATTGAGATCGTTGCCATAAGTGGCTGATAAATTTGCAAAAAAAGCATTGGCAAAAGAACTGCTGACATTTCTAACATCTTCTAATGATAAAGTCAGCTTTTCACCAGATTCAATCCTTGGTAAAATAGCCTTCTTTAGGAATTCAACGGCTTCAGAGCCATCAGCGCAAAAAGTGCCAAATTTATCACTGATTTTGATTACTGGATTCATGAGAATACACCTAAATCTTGTTGTTCCCCATCTAAGTTCAAGCTATCCTTAACTTCGTTAAGAGTCAAGAAAAAATTGGATATTCGGTTCCGGTTAAAGGACAGGGAGCAGAAAGTTCCATGAAAACGCTTATTCGGATTCATCTCATACACCTTACCACTAGATAATATTCCATTCCCTGAACATATCACAAAATGGCCTTGGTAGCTTTCCGTCAACTTTTGTAAAATCGTCAATCCGACCCCTGCATTTACAACCTCGTTCCATGCTGACCTGAGATGATTCTTACTAGATACTTGAGGTTGTAAAGCTCGCAGCAAAGCATCTTTATCGGTCATTCCAGATTCAAAGTGGGGTGAACCACTCGTTTCAAAACTATTTCGAATCCCTATTCCATTATCACAAATGCCAATTCTGGCAAGTTGAGAGTCAGGTGTGTACTGAGCACAGATAAAACCTTGGCCTTGTGAATGCTGAGTCACATTCAACGCCAGTTCAGATATTGCATATTCTAAGAAATCATAAAACCCAGTTACTTCTGGATCACTTGAACCTTTGAGATCTGGGGCTAGACAATCAGCTACATTTCGCGATATTTGACTAACAGGTTCCTGAAAAACTCTTGAAATAAATGAAATTTCGTGCGTATAGTAACTATGCGCGGAAACGGACCAGAACAGAGCGACCTGTATAGTTACATTTCTCTTGAAGATAGAGTCCCGGCAAATCAT
>JAFLED010000042.1 GCA_017302045.1 Spirochaetota bacterium | reverse complement strand
TTAAGTACGTTATTAATCCGCATACTTTTGAGCATGCGTCTAAAAGCGGTGATGTGCGCAAAGTGCTGCGCCTGACGACGCAGGAACGTGCGCAGCTGATGCACAACATTCGCGGCTATGACATTTCGCCCGACATGGTGCGGTTGTCGCTGGTGAACCTGTACCTGCACGGCTTCAAGGCGCCCGAGATTCTCGAATATGACACGCTGACGTCAGACGCGCGCTGGAACGAGTATTACGATGTGATTCTCGCGAACCCGCCGTTCATGAGCCCGAAGGGTGGCATCAAGCCGCACAAGCGGTTTTCGGTACAGTCGAACCGCAGCGAGGTGCTGTTTGTCGACTACATCGCCGAGCACCTGACGCCTACGGGCCGCGCGGGCATCATTGTGCCCGAGGGCATTATTTTTCAGAGCGGCAATGCGTACAAAGAGCTGCGCAAGCTGTTGGTGGATAAATTTCTCTGGGCGGTGGTGTCGCTGCCAGCGGGCGTCTTCAACCCGTACTCGGGCGTCAAAACCTCGATCTTGTTTCTCGACCGCGCGCGTGCGGAAAAATCAGATTCGATTCTGTTTGTCAAAGTGCAGGCAGATGGTTTCGATCTGGGCGCACAGCGGCGACCGAATGGGAAGGATGATTTGCCGGGGGCGTTGGCTATCATTAGGCAGGGAATTAATTCCCTGCCTAATGAAAAAGAAAATGTACCGGGGTTGCATTTAATCGTCCCCAAAGAAAAAATCGCCGCCAGCGGGGATTACAACCTGTCGATGGATCGCTACCAGCCGTCGAAGCAACAGCATTCGGGCAAGTGGCCGATGGTGAAGCTCGGGGACGTGTGTGAAATAAAGACCGGCAAGAAGGACGTAAACCAGGGTAACCCAAACGGAAAGTACCCATTCTTTACATGCGCGAGTGAGCACACATATAGCGACGGGTATTCATTTGATACCGAAGCGCTCTTAGTTGCAGGCAATGGCGATGTCGGCGCGGTAAAATACTATAAAGGGAAATTTGAAGCCTACCAAAGGACTTACGTTCTGTCAAATTTCAAGGGTGTTGAACCACGATATCTTTATGATTGCCTAGAACAAAGACTTAAAGCCACGGTATCAGCGCAGAAACTCGGCAATACAATGCCTTATATCAAGCTCGGAATGCTTACGGATTTTGAAATCCCTCTCCCGCCCCTCGAAGTCCAGCGCGAAATCGTCGCCGAGATCGAGAGCTACCGCCGCGTGCTCGATGGCGCGAAGCAGGTGGTGGAGAGCTACAAGCCGAATGTGGAGTTCTTTCTGCGCAAGTACGCGCTGGGCGAGCCCTGGGAGATGGTGAAGTTGGGGGAGGTTATCGATTTAATTTCAGGACAGCACATAGATAGCGATAAATATTCAGATACGCCTGGTGGAATCCCCTACATAACTGGTCCGGCAGATTTTGGGCCAGTGAATCCCGTGATAACAAAGTGGACAAAAGAACCAAAAGTTTCAGCGAAAAATTCAGATATTTTAATAACCGTAAAAGGCAGCGGGATTGGAAAAATCAATTTGGTGAATATTGACGAAGTCGCTATAAGCCGCCAAGTCATGGCAATCAGGCCAACGAAATGTTTTGACAGATATGTCTACTGTTACCTTCAACAAATGTTTGAATATTTTCAGAACAAAGGCGACGGCGCCGCGATCCCGGGGCTAACGCGAGATCATGTTCTCAACATGGAGCTTCCCCTCCCGCCCCGCGAGGTTCAGCAAGCCATCGTCGCCGACATAGAACAAGAGCGCGCGCTGGTCGAGAGCAACCGGCAGCTCGCGCAGCTCATGCAGGCCAAGATCAAAGCCGTCATTGAAAGAGTATGGCAGGCGTAGCAGAGAGCAGAGCGGGGTTGTTAAGGGGTGCATTGGGCGGAATCGATTTCCTTTGGCGGAATGGATTTCATTAGGCAGGGGTTTAAACCCCTGCCTAATGAAACGTGCATTGAAATATGGAACGGCATGCTAAAGCAGGGTAATTCTTATTACGAATTATATTATCATTTCGTTTTCGCGACCAAGCGGCGCGAGCCGATGTTGAATCTGGAAAAGATCAAACAAATCCGCGAAATCGCCAAAGCGAAAGCCGACGAGATGGGATTTCTGCTGCATATTCTGAACGGCTATCGGGATCATATTCATCTTCTTGCGACAGTTCCGCCAGCATTGTCTGTGGCGCAGGTGATGAAGCATATCAAAGGTGCGTCATCGCGAAGGGTCGAAGATGTGTATTGGCAAGAAGGCTATTGGGTGAAGGCGGTGGAAAAGCCGAATGTGGCCGCAGTAGCCTCTTACATTGAAAAACAGTGGGAGCACCATCGTATGCAAAACGGGGAAGAGTGGGAGACGTTTCTGGCGCCTCAGTAGGGCAGGCCCCTCTCCTAATCCTCATCCACCTCATCATCGCTCGCAAAGCGCGCGATCGCCGCATCGATTTCGGCACGAATGCGCGGGAATGTCGATTGGATATTGTCGCCTGAAAAGACCTCGTACATAACACCCGTCATGTTCGCGAACGCGGGCGCCGTGTCTTTGCGCAGCACCAGCACATTCTCATAGCCGAAGGAACCCTGGCAGTAACCGATCTCATGCAGCTGCTGTTCGCGCGCGTTGCCCGTGGCATCGCCCATGACGATAACTGCGAAAGAGCAATCTTCCGTATCCTGTTCGAGCCGTTCGATGTTTACGGTCGCATTGGGCGCCGTGGGTGCGGCGGCGATGACTTCATGCCCGAGCTTGGTCTCGATATAGTCGTCGATTTCTTTTTGCTGCGGGCCGGCGGCAGAGAGATAAATGGTCAGGTAGGGTTCTTCGTGGTCGTTTTCTTGCATGGCTGCCTATGAATGAATGCGCGTCGCCGTGTATCCCTAAAGGCAAAGGTGAAGGTGCGTGGACAGAATTTTCGCAGTCTTTGTCGGGTTATTCCCAGTCTTCTAATTGAATACCAGGGACGCGGGAAAACTCTTTTACATTGTGGGTGACGAGAAGGGTTTCATGGGTAACGGCCGTGGCGGCAATGAGAAGATCATAGGGTCCAATCGGAGTCCCTGCTTTTTCGAGAGTCGCGCGAATTTCACCGCATTTATCCGCAATTTGGTCGTTGACGGGAATACTTGTAAAGGAACCAATAAAATCGCGGATTATTTTTAGTTTTTTCTCAGGATGGCTGCTCTTATAAGCACCATACAGCAACTCAAAACGCACAATAGAGGGAATCGCAATATCAACGCTGCGCGTCATCGAGATTTTTTCCTTAACTTTCTGCGATGAACCCCTCAGAATCTGTATGCAGATGTTTGTATCGAGAATATATTTCACAACGATTCACGTTTTTCGTATTCACCTTGTGGCGCACGCTCCGGAAAATCGGGGATGGCGCCAAAAAAATCTGTCAATGATTTGCTGCCCGGCGCACCGGATTCATCGACTAAAACGATAATCTCTGCGCGCTTATGGGCCATTTCTTTCGGAATTGTCAGGGTAACAGTTTCAGGTAAATCGTCATAGGTGGTGCGTATAGCGTTCATACTTCCCTGAATCATTCTTACCGTATTGTTCTGGGGCGTCAAGAAACAGTCGCCTGACACCGAGTGCCAGTGACCCATTTCTACGATTTTTGTTGTGGCAGCCACACCATAGGCAAAATGACCGCTTCGCGTTGGTCATCCGCGAACGTGACCGCGCCATCCTGAATCGTTGCATAGAGCTGCATCGTGCGCTTGGCCATCGAGGGCAAGGGCGCGATCTCGGCGTCGGCAAAGACCAGCACCGAGAGATTGTCAAAACGATCGAGTTTGGCCTGTATCGATTGCCACCACGGTTTCGCGCGGTGCATACCATAACAATAGATATAGACGTTACGCGCGCGGCCGCAGGCTTTTTTGATGCGTTTCTCGTCGGGAAAGCCGAGTTCGATCCAGTCGAGAATTTCGCCCGAGAGATTCTTGCGCCACAGCGCCGGTGTCTCTTCGGTCGAGATCGCGCCCGCGAATTCGAGCGCCTCGTCGGCGTGTAAGGCGAATACCAAAAGGCGCATCATCAGGCGCTCGTCGGTTTCAGAGGGGTGGCGCGCGAGCGTCAGTTTATGCGTCTCGTAATAGTCGCGGTCGGTGTCGGTGACCTGCAGGTCGGCCTTGAAGATGGTTGAGTTAATTGCCACGCCGACCCAGAACTCATTCGCGCGTCAGCGTGTCTGTCACGACGCGGGGTCAGGTCTTGGGTATTTCTCGCAGCTCGGGCGCGACACAGACCTTCTTATCGCCCTGCTTTTCGCAAAATTGGTTCATTCTTCTGTACCCGGTGAAAGGTTATGCCGGCGAGGTTAATCCTGCCCGTGGCAAAGAGCACCTATCTCATCGGCGATATTCATGGCTGCTTCAGCGAGTTGGATGTACTCCTTAGTAAGCTGCCTTCGACTGCGCGTCTTATCTTTCTCGGCGACTACATTGACCGCGGCCCCGATTCGCAGGGGGTCATTGAGCGGCTCATGGCCGAGAAACACCGCAGCATATTCTTGCGCGGCAACCATGAGCAGATGCTGCTCGATTATTTTGAGAAGCCCGAAGACCCCAATGCGCAGATCTGGCTGCGCGGGGTGAATGGCGGCTGGCACACGCTGCATTCGTATGGTCTCGAGCCCGATGCGGTCTACGAAGACCTGCCCCACAGCCACCGCACTTTTCTCGAGGCTTTGCCGCTGTATTACGAGGGCGAAGATTTCATCGCGGTGCATGCCGGTGTCAATGTAGATATCCGCCGGCTCGAAGACCAGGCGGCAGACGATCTTCTTTATATACGCAATCGCTGGCTGGCGAGCGAGGCAGAGTGGCGCGGCAAGCACGTGGTTTTCGGCCATACGCCTGCGCGTTATGTCTTTGGCCGTGAGCGGCAGCATGAGCCGATCACCGGCAAAAAATCGACGGGCGTCGATACAGGCTGTGTCTATGGCGGATCGCTCACCGCGCTGAACCCGGCGACGAAAGAGCTGATTCAGGTCAAGGCCCTGCGGCCTTACGCTTGATTCTGCTATGGAATTCCATAGCAGGGGGGCGAAAAGACAGCGAATAGTTTGTCATTATGATATTGAGAATCATTATCAATTAAGTTGACACTATAAAGCCCTTCATAACGCTGAGCTATGGAAAACCATAGCCATCTCCCCATGCGACCCGGTGAACTCTTAGCGCAAGGCAAAGTTGCGCGTGCCGACGCCATGCCCTGCGGGCATATTGTGCTCACCTTCGAGACTTTCAAGGTGGGCTTTGCTCGCGAAGATTTCTCCGATTTTGCGAGCACGATTGCCATGGCGGCATCGCACCTCGCAGGCCGCGAGACCGAAAGAGCCGAGTGGGGGCTTTTTATGTAACGGTTTCTACCGAAATGGGTTAATCGAAATCAGCCGCCGCGCGCAGCGCTGTCGCATTCGCATCGGTGATGATGGTGCCGTTGCGCACGGGTTCGACTTCGCCGATGCGCAGTTTCGACAGAATTTCCACGTAGCTCATCTTGCGGCTCGCCCCGGGATCGAGTCGCGCGCGTTCGTCGGTGAAGGCAGCGCGATCGCGCAGCAGGTCGCCGAGCGCCGCGGGGTTGTTGCCCAGCACAGGGTTCGCGAGAATAATGCGGTTACCGTCGGTGTTCGGGTTACGGCGGAAATCCCACGGGGTTTCAAAAACCAGCCTGTAGGTGGCGCTCTCATGCGGCGTCAGGTTCTTCACGACCCAGGTATTCGCGATGAAGATGCCTGCGGGCGAGAGGCGCTTTTTCACGAGCTCTAAGAACTCGGCACTCATCAGCTCGGGGGGGATATACACCTTGTCGAAAGCATCGAGCACGATGATGTCGTATTTCGCCGTGTGTTTCGCGAGAAAATTTCTGCCGTCGTCGGCATGTACATGCACACGGTGGTCGAGATCGAAGTGCTGCCGCGCCAATTCGATCACCTTGCGGTTCGGTTCGATGGCTTCGATGGCAAGCGAGGGAAAATGCCGCAGCAAAAACTTGCAGAGAATGCCACCGCCGAGACCAATCATTAAAACCCGGCCCTTCTTTCTGGAAATATACCCCTGCCAGGTCAGCGCCGCGATGGCAATCGTGCGAATATAGGTGTTCGCGATAAATTCAGGGTCGGTGCGCCGCCAGACCGACTGTTCACGACCGCCGCCGAGCAATTTCACGAGACCGTTATCGGTTTCCACTTTCAATCTGGCGGTAAGGTTTCAGAAGCGCGGCAGCCGGTATACCGGCATAAAAGTGGCATAAACTGTCGCCTGGAATCGTAATAGCTCAAAATGCTGCAAGAACTGGAACATATCACACTCGAGACGCGTTACAAAGATGCCGGGGCCATGGTCGGGCTACAGGGGGTTTTATCCCTTTCGACCTCGCTCGGCGTTAAAGAAAAACTCACCGCCATGCTGAACGAGGGTATTCGTTCGCTGACGGTCGACCTGTTGCACATCAAACACATCGATTCGGTGGGCCTTGCTACGCTGATTATTATTTCGCGTCTGTGCAGCGACCAGGGTGTTCGCTTCGAAATCGCGCGGCCCGCCGAACCGGTAGAGCGCTTGCTGCGCAGCACAGGGCTCAGGAAGCACCTGTTATTTGCCGGTTAATCGCTTTTAATGGATTAGATCGATCGGCGCCGTAATCTTTAAAAACACGTTCACGCCCGGGTTGAGCGCAAAGAGTTTCTGCCGGTTCAGATAATCGACATAACGCTGGTTCAGCAAGTTGTCAGCGCCGATCGTGTAAGTCCAGATTTGCCCGCCCACCGGAAAATCGCCGCCGGTCGAGGCCGAGACGACCGTATAGTCGGCGAAACCCGAATACAGTGTCGATTCCTGTGATGAGATCTCGGTTTTACGCGCCACATAGCGCGCTTTGATCGCGAGGTAGGGGTTGAGAATCGCGCCGAGTTTGTTCTGGCTGAAGGTGATGCCGACGCGGTATCGGTTCGCGGGTATGAGCGCCAACGGTTCGTTGAGGCTGTCGTTGCGACCCCTGACGATATCGAAACCGCCTGAAACGGCGAGCCATTTCAAGATTTCGTATTCGCCGTCGAGCTCGGCGCCATAGATGGTAGCGTCACCCTGCGTGGTGCGGTATTCGGCATAGAGGCTGCCCGTTTCAGGGTCGTTGAAAAAATTGCCCGTGGGCGCATTGAAGATATAGTTCGAGATTTTATTATAATATCCCCCGATCTCGAAATGAAAACCGCTGCGGCGCCACTTAACACCGATATCGGTCGTCAGCGAGGTCTCCGATTTGAGATTGCGGTTGCCGATGTCGAATGTGCCGGCGCCTTCGTGCACGCCATTCGAGAAGAGTTCGAACGCGGTCGGTGCGCGAAAGCCGCGGCCGAGATTTGCAAAAGCGGATGCCCCTTTCATAAACCGCCAGACCGCCCCGACCGAGCCGGTCGCCGCCGAATTCTGTACGGTTTCGTCCTGCAAAGAAAGCGCCGCGTTTTCTTTCGCATGCAAAATTCGCGTATCGCCGCGCAATCCGCCTAAGATACTGAATGCGTCGAAGCGCAGTTCTTCGAATAAAAAGGCGCCATAACTGTTCGCTTCGTAACCGGGTATCAGGGGTTGGGTGCCGAGCGTCTGGTTGCGCTGGTTTATATAGTTCAGACCGATCGTGCCGATGAGCGGCCCCAGCGGCGCATGGTGGGCTTTAATTTCGGCGTTCAGCGTATCGAGCACAAGATTCAGCCGCGGGTCTGCGTCTGCCGCGCTTTCGAATTCTTTACGGCGGTTCTGCTGGTACGAGAGATTGAGTTCGAATTTAGCGATCTCGCTGTGGAGCATCCCCTTCAGGTGCAGGCGGTCGTGTGCAACCTTCTGGTAGGTCGTCGAGTCGGGGTTGGCGACGAGTTTGCCCGCGGCGTCGGTCGTCGATTGCGGCAGGTTGATCTGCGTGTCGTAGTGCGCAAAACGCAGCGAGAGCATACCCCATTTTTCGGTGACACCGATCAGCGTGCTACCGTTCAGGTTTTTATACCCGCTATTGGGTATGGGGCCGTCGGGTGTACGCGTGTTGCCTGCCTCGCGGTAACTGAATGCGCCGCGGTAACCGATATTGCCTGTCGCGCCATGCAGAGCCAGCGCACCCGCACCGCCGGGATTATTCGAGAATGCGTTGCCGACAATGCGGGCAGAGAGGGTTTCGCTGCCTTGCGCGGCCGAGGGCAGATCGGGCGTAATGACATTCATTACACCGCCTAACGCTCCCGAACCGAAAAGCAGACTACCGGGCCCGCGCACGATCTCGACGCGCTGCATATCGAGAATATCCATGTTGGGGCCGTGTTCGTCGCCGAATTGCTGAGCTTCTTCGGGCACACCGTCGACCATGACCAGCGAGCGATAAGAAGCGAGACCGCGGATCACGGGCTTGCCGATCGCGTTACCCGTCGAGAAGTTGGCGACGCCAGGCATCTCTTGTACCGTTTCCATGAGGCTCTGCCCGCGCGCTCGGTCGAGTTTTTTGCCTTCGATGACACTCACGGCTTGCGCGAAGTCGCCTTCGTCGGCAGGGCGAAAGCCCGAGATTACCACAGTGTCGGCCTTGATGAAGGCGACTTCGAGAGCCACGGCGAGGTCGGCGTCTTTTTCGCGCAGGTCGGCAGTCATCACACGCGAGGGTAATCCGTCTTTTTGTATTTTTATGACAAAGACACCTTTGGGTAAGTTGTTAAAGCGAAACGTGCCGGATGCATCGGTGTGCACATGCTGGCCCAGAGCGGGAATAATTACACTGGCGCCGCTTACCGTTTGGCCATCGGGGTCGGTGACTTTACCCGAAAGCGTGGCGGCACGAAGCGGGGAGCTCAACGAGAGGCCAAAAAGTAACAACAGGGTGGCGTATGAGGTTTTCATAGTGTTTAATCTGCGGTGCGATGCAAGCAGGGAGATATTACGTCAATTAAAAATGATAAATCATTATCAATAGTGTAGAAGCGGCAGATTCGCGGCGATTTTGCCTATTCTGTCTGTCCTGCGTCATGCCTTCGGTGCCCATGGCCCCAGTGCAAAACCCCAAACTCGATAAATTTTTTACCAAAGCTGGCACGTGGCAGAAAGAGCTTCAAGCCTTACGCGCCATTGCGCTAGGCTCGAAACTCAGCGAAGAGATGAAATGGGGCCAGCCCTGTTACACACTCGGCAAAAGTAATATTGTGCTCATCCATGCCTTCAAAGAATATTGTGCGTTTTTATTTTTTAAAGGCGCCTTGATGAAAGACCCCAAGAAGATTCTCATTCAGCAGACCGAGAATGTACAGGCGGCGCGGCAGATACGTTTCACCAGCGCCGCCGAAATCACGAAGCTGAAACCTGCCTTAAAGGCTTATATTCAGGAAGCGATCGCGGTCGAAAAATCCGGGGCAAAAGTCAGCTTCAAAAAGACCGCCGAATTTGCGGTGCCTGCAGAGTTCCAGAAAAAACTCGATGCAGATCATAAGCTCGAAACCGCCTTTTATGAACTCACGCCGGGACGCCAGCGCGGTTACCTGCTGTTTTTTTCCAGCGCGAAACAAGAGAAGACGCGCGAGGCACGCATCGAAAAATGTATCCCGCAGATTCTCAAGGGCAAGGGGCTGGACGATTGAAATTTTTGCCGTAGAATTTCGCGGCTTGCGCAAATCGGTTATGCCTTGGCAAAGACCAAAGGCATACCGCCTCTCGGCCGCAATGTAATCATCGGGTGGATATCCGCCTCATAGCCTGGCGCTGTCAGCTGCGGCGTGAACTTTTCGAGCAGCACCGCGAGAATCAGCACACCCTCCATCCAGGCGAATTGGTCGCCGATGCACTGGCGCGGCCCGCCGCCGAAGGGAAAATATGCAAACTTCGGCCGCGTTGCTTCGTTTTCGGGCAGAAAGCGGTCGGGGTCGAAGGCGTTGGCATCGGGCCAGTACCTGGGGTGCCGGTGCATAACCCACTGGCTCATAACGACGGTGGTGCCTGCCGCGATGTCATAGCCGCCCACCTGCGTGTCGACCGAGGCTTCGCGCGAAATTGTCCAGGCGGGCGGATAAAGCCGCAGCGCTTCGGCAAAGATACGGTAGAGAATTTTGAGTTGGGGAAAATGTGTGGCGGTCAGGGACGATCCGCCCGTAACTGCTTTGATTTCAGCGCGCGCTTTTGTGACCCATTCGGGATTTTTTGCCAGCAGGTAGAGAGTCCACGCCAGCGCATTGGCCGTAGTCTCATGCCCGGCGATAAAGAGTGTGAGACATTCGTCGCGAATCTGCTTATCAGTCATGCGCGCGCCGTCCGCTTCTTCGTCTTGCGCGGCCATAAAAATACTCAAAAGGTCGCCGCGGTCTTCGGGGCTCGCACGACGTTCGGCAATGATGCGATAAACGATGGTATTCAGCGATTCAGTCGCTTCCCTAAGGCGCAGTGTCGAGGGCAAAGGCAGCATGTTCATGATCTCGGTGAACGGGTTGAGCAGGCGATCCATGTTATTCAGAATCACCTCGAGCGCTGCGGCGACTTTGGGCGCATCGCCCGTGACATCGGCGTCGAAGAGGGTCTTATTGACGATGGCAAGCGTGAGCCGCATCATCAACTGGTTGGCATCGACCGTCTCACCCGCGGCATAACCCGCTGCTTGCTCGCGTGTGATGCGCACCATTTCGTCGCCGTATTTTCCCATGCGGCTTTTGGCGAATGCTGGCGAAGCCAGCTTGCGCTGGCGTTTATGCAGATCGCCCTCGCTGGTGAGTAGTCCGTCGCCGAGCAGTGCCTTCGCAAGTTGCAGGCCCCGGCTTTTGCGGAAATTTTTAGGTTGTGCGATGAGAACTTCTTTGATGAGCTCGGGGTCAGAGAAGAGCAATGCCTCGCGGCCGAACACGGTGAAACGCACGACATCGCCGTATTTTGCGGCGAGACCGGCGAAAAAGCGCGGTGGGTCGCGGCGCAGGTCGAGAATACTGCCGATGATGGGTATTTCGGCGGGGCCAGCGGTGGCTTTCATGGCGGAGGATTTCGGCGACGGTAGTGCATTGTCAATCGGGGTTGAGATCAAAATATGGCGGGTCAGCTCGGCAGGTTGCAAAATGTCAAAAGCTCAGGAAAAGTTCCGCGATTTTCGAAACCGAAAATCGCTCCATGAACGGGCAATTGCCCGCTTTTCCTGGCTTTTGAGATTTTGCGTTTTTCCATTGGGTAAGTTATTCCGACCTGCCGCGCAGCCCCCTTTGGCGGTGAAACGCGCTTTCTTCATCTGTATTCTGTTCGCGGCCGGTTGCCGTATTCCCGACTGGGTCGAGATTAAGAATCTCTACCGCGTGACGCGTTATCTTTCTGCGGCGCGCTTCGATAAAGAATTCGACCTGCGCCGGCAACAGGCGATTAACGCGGTCGATAAAAAACTCTCTGCGGCGGCGCAGGCGCGCTGGGTCGCGTTGCAAACCGCCGTATGGGACTTCACCTCTTTCCACCAGTCGTTTTACGAGGTTACGCTCGATCAGGGTGAGGCCGACATCTGGACAAAACCGTTCGAATTTCTCGAGTCGAAGCCGGGGCAAAAACTCGCCCGCTCGCTCGATATCTATTATGCGCAGGGGTATGTGCTGTGGCGCGATTATAAAGAGAAGGATATCCCGCTGCGCCGGCGGCAGTTGATAGAAGAGCTTTATTTTACCGGTTTTGATCTCGGTCTGGAAGAAGATATCGCACGGCTTATTAGCCCTCTGCTGTCGGAAGCCGAATACAAGGTCGAGCACGGCCGGGTGCCCGACGCCGAAGACGAAGACTTTAAAGAGTTATCGGAAAAAAATCTGCGGAAAGAATTGCAGCGGGTACGTAAGCTAGACCGCACGCGCGTACTCGATAAAAACGATTTGCGCGACATGGCAATCCGCCTGAGTCTCTTGACCGAAGAAGACATCGCGGCGGTTATCCGCGAGCAGGCAAAGCCCGAAAATACCGACATGGGTCACATCGAACGCATCGCCATCGCCGAATCAATGGCGTTTCAGATCGAAGATTTTCTCGCCGAACCCCCGGCCGCAAAGCCGGGTAAGGCAGAAGTTACAGAATAAATAACATCTGAATCAGCCCGACGGCAAAGCCGAGCGCCGAGCCGACGAGTATGAGAATCCATTCGTCTTCCTGAAAGGCTGTGCGCAGCAGTTCTTCGAATTCTTCAGGCGGCAGGGTGCTCAGCCGCTCATAGAGAGTCTTTTCGAGATCCATGGCTTCGCCGAGATAACCCTCAACCTGCGAGGCATATTTTGGTACTGCTTCGTTCATGCGTTTGACGATAAGAGATTTGAGCTGGTCGTACTTTTCGCTGCCGACGGCAAAACTTAAGATAGGCTGTGCAAAACCTTCCATTTTTGCGAGCGCTTTGATGACATTCGACTGGATGACACCGAAGAAAGATTCGGCAGCCTTGCCATAGATAAAGTTTTCGAGCACCTGGTGCGGCGAGAGAATTTTCTTTGCGACGATGCTGGCGTATTCGCGCGAAACCTCTTTCTGTCTTTTCAGAAACAGACCCTGGTATTTGACCAGACCCAGAATCTTTTTTTCACGCAGCGGCCTGAAAATCATCTTCAGCGCAAGCCAGTTGGTATAGTAGCCCACGATGACGCCGACGACAGGAACAGTCCAGGGGGCCTGGTAAAAATACCACTGCGCCATCTGTATCACGCCGAAGGGCAGTCCGAAATAAATGCCGCTCAATGCGATAAAAGTGAACTCTTTTTTACCGCAACGCTGAAACATCTCGTTGAGCAATACCACATTCGAACCCGTGAGATTTTTGATGACAAGGCTCTTCAGGTCGAAAACCGCAAGAATATTGCGCTTGAGTTCTTTGATTGTGCCTTCGAGCAGAGGGCCGGCCTCATGGTTCACCTGTTTTGCGATCTGCTCGCGTACCGCGCCAGGTGTGAGATCCCACACGGTGGCGTTGGCTTGCCGGCCGACTTCGTCGACGAGTTCGCCTGTAACTTTTTTCATGGGTTGCGCGAGTTCTTTTGCAAGGCGTTCGGGTTTAACGCGGTCGAACATCTCTTCGACCTTGATCAGTTTCGCGGTCATCAGTTCGACCGACTTCGAAGCCATCTTATGCGCCTTGCGCGGTATAATACCCTGCCAGCCGAAATAAGGGGGAATCCCCCAGAATTTAATCGGATAGAAGGTCATCTGTATCGCGAGCCAGTTGGTGAGCCAGCCGACAAAGGCGCTGGTGATCGGCATGCTCAGGTAAACGAGCAGCTCTTTATGTGCGTGAATCCATTCAGACATTCGGGCAGGGTAGGGCGTGCACATTCAAAGTCGAGCAATTTAGCTTGTGCGCGCATGCGCAAATGCACGCTGGTCTATGGCCCTCGCCGCAATTCGGATATTCAGCGGTGGTGGGTTTTATCTTTCTGCATTGATATTTTTCAGCTTTTTTGGCGGCGTCTCAGCCGAAGAAGGCACCAGCGCGAAAACGCTGCGCAACGAGACGCGGCGCACGCCGAAGAGTTCGCCTGACCCCGCGCCGTCGGTGCCTGCCACACCCGCTGCGTCGGGCCGAACAAACACAGAAGACAATAAGGGTAACGGCACCTCCGGCGGCTCATCGGTAACCGGTTCATCGCGCGTCTGTTATGAATGCAGCGACGAAGAGATACAATTTCAGGACACACAGAGGCGGCACGAGGCACGGATTCGCCGGGATGGCCCCGCCGCAAAATCTCTCTATGTCAACTCCCGCGTGGTCTTTACGAACTGGAATTTCAATTTCAGTCCGGCGATTCAATATGAAAGTTTCTTTTTTCCAACGTATGAAATGGATATCAGCCTCTTTGGCCTCGAGTTTTCATATCTCACCGCTATACCTCCGCAGCCGGGAAATCTGTTTCGTGACATACCGCTCGTCGGACAGGAAAACACGGCGGGTAATGCGCTCATGGAATTTCTTCGTCTTGCCGCCTTACCCCTGACGTTTACCAAGAATCCATTGCTACAGAATCTGCTCGCGGTTGAATTCAGAAAAACCACCAAGCAGACGACAATTATCGCTGCGCAAAACCTGTATTATTTCCCGTATTCGACGTATGGCGGCTTAACGCCGCAAGATTCTGACCTCGGCATGATCTATTACGAACAAAAACCCGCGGGCTCGCGGCTTTCATACAATATCAAAGAACGCGACTGGCTGGTGACGGTGGGCCTCTATGCCTTTCGCATCGGTTATTTCGACATCAACTACGCCAAACCTTATCAAATGGATGCCGACATTTACCAGTCGGGCACGCTGATCGACCGCCGCGTTTTTTTATTCGAAGGCCAGGCGACCGGCAGGGGTATCATGATCGGCTTGCAGAATCTGTATTTTCCGACATGGGATACGCGGCGTTTTTATTTCACGACGCCCGATACGCTGGCCGACGGTTTTTTCTGGGGCTTGAAAGAACTGGGCTTCTATTGGGGAAGCGGAAGTATTCTGTTACAGAACAATATCGATCTCGTTGAAAAATACCGCGCGTTTTACCAAAGTGAAACCGGTCGCGCACCTTCGGTTTCTTTCTTGCGGCAGGTATTTCATGTCATCGTGGGTTATAAATTTAACGAGACGTTCAGGGTTTATATCGAGTACCGTTATACAAACTACTCGCTCGCTCTGAAAGACCGTTATGAAGACGCGGCCTACAGCTATTTTCTGAGCCATGCGCTAAACAGAGACACAGTGCAGCAACTGGGGATTAACCTCACGGTTGCGTTCTGATATCTGGTGTGCCTATGCGCCTATGGCTTTAAGGTCTGACTCTCGCCCATGGCGCTCAGAGCAACTTATGGAAGTTCTGCAAAAGTCATGCGCGGCCGGCGCCGCGCGAGTGAATGCCGAGCGCAAATGCGGACATTTGCGCTCGGCATTCGGCTTTTGCAGAACTTCCTTAGGTGAACTTCACGACATCGCCGAGCGCGCCGCTTTGAATCAGATCGAACTGCGCTACGATTTCATCCTGTGTCGGGGCGGGGTCTGCGAGCGGGGTGCCGGCCTTCACCGCGTCGAAGAGCTTTTTTGCGAATGCCGCGTTGAGCGCGGTCATATAAGCCCCCGCAGCATTCTGGCCGGCAACGACGTCTTTAAATAACGCGAGGGATTTCTCTTTGCTGTCTGCACGCAAGGCGTCGAGCGCAGGAACATATTGTTGCTGCGGTGGCGTATAAGTGCCCTGCGTGATTTTGCCATTGAGGAGCAGCGCATAGTTCGTGCGGGCTATGGGAGAGATTTCGTCGAGACCGTCTTCGCTGTGTACGACGAGTGCCGCTTTCAGGCCGAGAAGCTTTAGCGTTTCGGCCATCGGTAGTATCAGCGCCTGTGCATAAACGCCAATCAGTTGCAGCGGCGCTGCGGCGGGGTTGGCGAGTGGGCCGAGCACATTAAATACCGTACGCACGCCGATTTCTTTGCGCACAGGGCCCGCGTGTTTCATAGCCGGGTGGTAGAGCGGTGCGAAGAAGAATGCGAAATTGTTTTTCTTGAGCCTTGCGGCAATGAGTTCGGGTTTTTCTTCAAGCGGATAGCCCAGAGCTTCAAGCACATCGGCCGAACCCGACGACGAAGACACTGCGCGGTTGCCATGTTTCGCGACGGGTATACCCTGCGCCGCAAGGGTTAATCCGACCAGGGTTGAGATATTGATCAGGTGCGAGCGGTCGCCACCCGTGCCGCAGGTGTCGATGAAAAGCGGCGGCAGTTCGCTGCGCTCGATCGGCGTCGCGATCTCGCGCATCAGCCGCGCGCAGGCGGCGATTTCGCCGGGGGTTTCACCTTTCATGCGCAGCGCCATGAGCCAGGCGGCGATTTGCACCGGCGTCAGCCGGCCGTGCATTGTTTCTGAAATCAGGTAGGTAATTTTATCGTCGGTCAGGTTTTGCCGTGCCAGTAATTCTTCGAGAAGCGGTGAGAAGGCCATGCCGGTATCAGATCAGCTTGCGAATCATACCGGCAAGTTCAACCGGCTCGATCGTGTCCACAGCAAGCGATTCTGACGGCACCTCGGAGAAAAGGAAATAAGCATTCTGCTTCTCGCCATAAACCTGCCAGCTGTGCTTGCGATGGCGCGGCATCAGCGACAGACTTTTTTTGCCGATGGCAGCCGCGACATGCCGGGGTGCCGCGTCGTTGGCGATGACGAGGTGCGCGAGCGAGAACAACGCTGCGGTCGCGCCAAACTCGATGCCGTCGGCAAAATAAACTTTCGCCGTGCGGATATCCCCCGTATTGACCGCCTCTTCGAGTTCGGCGATGAACTTGTCGTCGCCATAACCACCGGCGAACAGTACGGGCAGCAAAATGCGTTTTTTGCGAAATAAGCGCAGCGTTTCGATAATCTGGAAAACCGGATAACGTTTGACTTCTTTCGAAGAGCCGATATGCCAGACGATAAACTTACGGCCGAGGCGCTGCTTATAGAGATCGGCGCGTAGCCTTTGCGTCTCTTGTTTGTCGATCGAGATGACGGGATATTCAACCGCAAGCCCGGGTGAAACGAGCTGCGCCAGCTTGTGATAATATTCGAAGGAGTTCAGTTCGCGGTGATGCTCGCGCAGCGAGCGCGTCAGCAGAAAGCCATGCGGCTGGTTACGCGTACCGACGCGTACTTTGATGCGCGCGAGAAATCCCCACCAGAGCGCCTGTTTGTCGCTGCCGAAAGTCAGAATGACGTCGAAACTATGGCGCCGTATCTGCCCGAGAATTTTGAAAAAACCGGCAGCCTTGCCGTCGTGAATCTTGAGCGGCAGAACATCCGCAATATCGGGATGCTTCTTGAGAGCCGAGATATACCGTTCGTCGCAGGCAACCGAAATACGCGATGTCGGGTGTTTTTCTTTGAGGGCCTGAATCACGCCCATCTGCAGAATGATGTCGCCCAGAGACTGTTTCGAAACAATCAGGATTTTGTGCATATGTCCTCATGCGGCACCCAAAGATTTCGCTGCCGCCAGCCGGCGCTGTGCCGACGGGCCGCGAAACTCTGTGTGCACGGCATCAAAAAAGAATTCCAGCGATGGACGCCGCCAAAATGTTAGACAGGACGCCTACTAAAACAGCTTTCAGGCCGAGCGACGCGAGTTCAGCCCGCCGGTGCGGTATGAGGGCACCGACGCCCCCGGCCTGAATGGCGATCGAAGTGAGCGATCCGAAGCCGCAGAGCAGATACGTCGAGATCAGAAACGATTTCGCCGAGAGCAGGGTTTTAATCTTGCCGAGTTCGATATAACCCACAAACTCGTTGAGTACGATGCGCGTCCCCAAAAGGTTGCCGACCTGCACGGCCTCGTTCCAGGGTACGCCTGTGATAAAGGCGATCGGCGCAAATACATAGCCCAAAAGCTGTTGGATCGACCCCGGTACTGCACTTATAATACCCTGCGCGGTACCGCTCGTATTCGACACGCCGAATTCACGCAACGACGACCACATGCCGTTGAGCAGCGCGATGAGTGCGATAAACGCAATCAGCATTGCCGCGACATTGGCGGCGAGAAGAAGCCCCTCTGAGGCCCCGCGCGCCGCGGCATCGATGACATTGACCGGGCGGTTTTCTTCGCTCTTCGCCAGCGTTGCGCCATGCGCCGTTTCGGGCGTATCCGTTTCGGGCATGACCATCTTCGCGAGCATAATCGCACCCGGCGCGGTCATAATCACCGAAGCAAGCAGGTGGCGCGCGTCGACGCCGGCGACTGAAACATAGACGATCAGAATACCGGCGCTGCAATGGCACATACCCGAAACGGTGATCGTAAAAAGCTCCGATTTGGTCAGATTCGCAAGATACGGTTTTATTGTCAGCGGCGCTTCGGTTTGTCCCATAAAAATATTGGCGGCGACGTCGAGGGTTTCGGCGCCCGAAGCACGCATGAAGCGGTTGATGAAACCCGCGATGTGGCGAATCAGCGGTTGCATGACCCCGAGATAATAAAGCACCGAAAAGATCGAAGCGACAAAGATGATCGTCGGTAAAACCTGGAATGCGAAAATAAAAGCCACGCCGCCCGCTTTATCACCGAGCGCCGCCGTAAAAGAGGCGCTCATCTGTTCCTGCGAACCGAAGACACCGAAGACAAAACTCGCGCCGGTCGAAGAGAATTTCAGAATCTGCGTAGCGCCTGTCTTGAGCCCCTCGAAAACGACGCCGACGATATTAAATTTCAGTGCATAGAGCGCAAACTCGGCGAGAACAAAACGCTTGATCCAGCGGAAGGGAACATTCTCCGCAATGTTTTTCCTGTACTTAGCGACGAGGTAAAGCGCGGCGAACTGCGCGGCGACGAGGACTAAGAAGAGCGTGTGACTCAACGGCACAAAATCGAATAGCCTTGCGATGTCGCCGCCGCGGATAATGAGCAGCGCGAAGACGAATTGCAGCACAAGGCCCCAGATAACCGTACGCCAGTGTATCGCGCGGCGGTTCGCTGAGAACGCATAACACGCGCCGATCACCGCCGCAATACCCAAAAGGCCTGTAAGATTCGAAAATTGCATGTTACTCCTTTACATTAAAGCGCACGATTTCTTCGGTGGTGGGACGCATAAAGGCGATCAATGCAATGAGCACCGCCAGCGGGATCAGCATACTTTTCTGGTGGGTGAGAAAAAACACTACACCGATGAATACCGCCGCGCCTTCGAGCAGAGCCCATTGTACGATTTTCATGCTCGCAAAGCGGCGCAACGGCAGCGATTTTTCATCGCGGGTGAGAAAGCGTGGTACAAGCTGCGATAGCCCAACGGCGATGACCGCGAGTACGGCGGCGACGGTCTGCAAAATACGTATCTCGTCGTTACTTGTGCCCGGGTTTGTTTCGCCGGGCAGCGCGCCGAAATAGATGACTGCCGCAAAAAGCGCCGGCGACAGCATCAGCATAAAGTGAATCAGGTAGAGACTCTGCGGAATCCGCGCCATGGCGGTTTTTTCTCACCGCGCCATGCTGCGGCAACACCTTTACGACAAGTACGCCGAAAACGGCGCAGGGGTTAAGGCTGCGCCATGAACATGAGTACGCGTCCGTGCCCGAAATCCGACAGCAATATCGCATTGGGCAGCATAACCATGATTTTCGGCGTCTTGAAGACGCGTGCCGATACCGGTGCGCCGGCATTGTCGTTCGTGTTATCCTGATTGTCGTCGTTCGCGGTAACGTGCACAAAGTCGCTTTGACCTAACACAACATTGGCGGGTTGGTTATTCGCCGTCGGGAAACTGTTCCAGATCAGAATGCGGTTGTTGCCCGCGTCAAGAATCGCGAGTTTTACCCCGTCGCTGGCCGCCGCCACAGGGCCGCTGAGCGAACTTGCCGAAACTCCGCCGGCATTAGCCGTGCTGCCGGTAAAGGTTGTCTGCCCCAGAACAATGTCGGCGGCAGCTGCGTTTGCCGACGGGAAACTGTTCCAGATAAGAACCCGGTTGTTGCCGGCATCGGGCACAATGACCCGCATACCATCGGTCCATGGTTTACCGGGGTTGTTGAGCCCCGTCTGCGTCGCGGCGAAACCGGTGCCGGTAAAGGTTGCCTGCCCAAGTACGAAGTTCGGGTTTTGTGCGCCGCTCGTCGGTATGGAATTCCAGGCAATCACGCGGTTATTCGCGCGG
>JAFLED010000041.1 GCA_017302045.1 Spirochaetota bacterium | reverse complement strand
GACACGCACCTTCTGCGCGGCGTAGTTTTTTTTAGTCGGGATTTTATCCCAATATTCGATGTCGCCCGAGTGCGAGGTCTGCATGCCCATCATCGGAAAGTACATCAGGATCGCTTTTTTGACCCAGGCATTCACTCGCCAAACGTCGGCGTTGTTGTCGCCGGTTTTTGGCGGCGTCGCTACGCGCAGTTCGCCCCGGTCAAGCATGTCAATAATAGCGAAGACAGCCCGTCGTACTTCAGCGTCTTCGAGTACTCCTGGGTTTGTGTTTTTTTCTTCGTATTTTTTCTCGATAAAATCGGGAAGTTGAGATCTATCCATGCGTGCAAATACGTTTGCGAGACGCTGCGCAAAGTTTTAAATGTCATGCATTAAAGCCAATAACTCCCGGGATCGAAATTTTCGAAGGTTATATGCCTGTAGAAGGGTCTGCCACCGCCGTTGACCGCGAAGACTTGGACTTCCTCTGTTATGCGAATGGC
The DNA here is from genome assembly GCA_017302045.1 of Spirochaetota bacterium. Lineage (GTDB taxonomy): Bacteria > Spirochaetota > Leptospiria > Turneriellales > Turneriellaceae > Turneriella. The sequence continues at coordinate 19,359 of JAFLED010000041.1, read as the reverse complement.
CTGCCAGGTGAAATCGAACCTTGCAACTGGCCGCTGGCTATGTTTTTCCATAGCCAATGTCGGGAGAAATAGCTGCAGTGCGAGCCTCACCAGCGCAGTCATAGTTAACCCTAACTCCATCGCCGCTAAACGTATCAACTTCTCATCTGCCCCATACAAACACAGCATATGGCGGTGCATTTCCTGTGCCTCCGCAAGACCCGCGACAACGGCCGTTTCGGCGCGGCGAAACCGTTCCGTCCAATGCAACCCGGGCAGTCGCACAAGACGAAAGACGCAGAAGCGCACAATGGTCGAATAGGTGCGGCGACCTTGCCAGGCGCGCAGCTTCAATCGATTCCACTGGGCCGGTGCCAGGCGAATTTCAAGAAGGTGCTGTATTTGAACGGGCTTATCCGCCAGAAAGCGGGGTTGTTTTCTGCAAAGCATATTCTCTTAACAGAGAAATACCAAAGAATGCCTCCAGTTTCTCACGCCGGCAGAAAAATCGGGTGGATTTCCCGTTTTTCCGCAACTTTTTCCGAAAAAATGCATCCTACCAACACTGAAAAAGAAAACACCATCAAAAAAGAAACCGGCACGCGCAAAAGCCGATCGCAGCGCATTGCTGCAACGCCGACAAGGGCGGCTGTCCCGTTTTCGCAGAGCGATGCGGTATGAAATCGCCAACCTGCTGACACACGGCATCGGCCTGGGGCTTGCAGCCGGAGGTACCGCATTTCTAATCGTACGCGCGATAGAACGGCACGATGTATTCCGCGTCGTCAGTTACAGTATTTTCGGAGCTTCGATGATTTTTCTCTACCTTGCATCGAGCCTCTACCACGCGTTATGGCATCCCAAAGTAAAAAAAATCATGCGCCGTTTAGACCACGGTGCAATCTTTTTTGCCATCGCCGGTACCTACACGCCGATCTTTCTCGTGACGCTGAAAGGTCCCTTGGGCTGGACCTTCTTCGGCATCGTCTGGGGGCTGGCGGCGATCGGTATCAGCTTTAAGCTGATTTTTGGCCATCGTTACGAAGCGGTATCTTTAACCTCGTATATTGTGATGGGCTGGCTGATTCTCTTCGTAGTGAAACCCGTTTACCTTGCGCTTTCTGGCGCAGGGCTCTGGCTCATTTTTGCAGGGGGGATATCCTACACTGCCGGCACCATTTTTTACGCGATGCCGCGTCTGCCTTACCACCATATGATCTGGCATCTTTTCGTGCTGGGCGGCAGTATTTGCCATTTTCTGAGCATCTACCTGTATGTCTGATGCCTGAGCCCCGCAATATATACCCCGAGAGCGAATCGGTAACTTTCGTTAACTTCTCCGGGTAAACCAAAACCGCCGACCGCCTCCAGATCCGCAAAGCCATGCAAAAAACTGCGCAGCCCGCGTACCGCATGCACGAGATTTTTCTGCTCAACACCGACTGCGTCCACAAGAGGAAAAATCGCCCCGAGAAGTTCTTCGGCAGCTGCACGAAAATCGGCGCCACGCTTCACGAGTGTCGGCTGCAGTGAGCGGTAATGTGTCGGATGCTCAGCTGCAAAGGTGCGGTAAACCATGCACGCTTGCAGCAAAACCTCGGTGGGATCTCCCCCGCGAGGCAAGGCGATGAGTCTGGCAGCGAGCAGGCGCGCACCACGCACGCCGATTTCATCGTGAAGGTCGGTAAGGCTCGCGATGTGTTTATAGAGCGAGGGCGTTTGAATACCCAGCGCACGTGCGAGGTTGCCGAGCGTTAAGGCTTCGGCGCCCCCCGTATCGCCGAGCTTAATGGCTGCGGCGACGACACGTTCACGCGTGAGGTTTTGCCGCGGCATCAGGGTACAATACTGCCGTCGGTGTCGTGGCCGTAAAGCACGCGCAGCTTTGGGTACCGTGCCGCGAATGCCCTGAGGCGAGCCAGTGTCGCTTCGCCTTCGTTATGATTTTGCATTTTGCCGGGTGCAACGTTGTTTTTGAAACCATAAGCGGTATGGCTTGCATCACCGGTAATCAGCGCCGGGCCGGTGGTGGTGTTGACGAGAAACGACATGTGTCCCGCGGAATGCCCCGGTGTATGAATCGCCCAAACGCTGCCGTCGCCAAAAATATCGTAAACCGCGCCCAAACCTTCAACCGCGGCGGCCTGCGAAAAATCGATTTCATTGACATGTTCGATGCCGTCGAGGTGTTTCATGCACAGCCCGAAGATGTCGGCATAAGAATCGGCCAGCGTACCCTTACCCGCATAATATGGAATATCTTTCGGCAGGTCGGGCGTGCCCGAGGTGTGGTCGACATGCATGTGCGTGAAATAGACTGCCTTTAAAACTGCGCGCTTTTCTTTTAATTGTGCCGCAACATCTTGCCCAGGTTTCTGTTTCGCAAAGTTGAAAAAGACGCCCATGCAGCCGAAATTACCATGCCCCGATTGCGCAAAACTTGCATCAAAACCGGTATCGATGAGAATATCGCCCTGCGTTTTATGGCGCACAAGGTAACTCAGCACTGGCACGTGCAATTTACGGTTTTTTGCGCCGGGAATCTTATCGAGATCGAGCAGTAACCCGGTTTCAACCTCGACCTCACCGGTATTCAAAACAGCCAGCTCGGCGATGGCCGCCCCGTTTTTGAACAGATCGCGTTCGGTCAAAGTCCGCTTTTCCCGGGGCTGGATATCCCGCACGGCAGGCTTGTAGGTTGAACACCGCATGAGCAACATCGCTGCTGCCATCCCGATCGCAAGTTTCTGTAATTTCATGAAAATCTCCTTGAAAGCTAATATCATTAGCCAAAAGAGCTAACGATATTAGCTTGTAAAGCGTTTCTACTGCGTTCCCGGCTGATATCCGGTTGCCTGTAAATCGTTCGCCGGCATGCGTGCGAAGCGAGAATTGCCACATGCGTTTATTGGTCCTTCTCACCGCTTTTTTCTGCTGGGCTTCGGTGTACGCAGCCGACTTGGCCGCTGAAAAATTTAATGTCAGCGAATTCCAGAAAACGATCGAAGCCAAAATACAAAAGCGAACGCTGTCGAATGGCCTGCGTGTCATCGCGATGCGGCAAACCTCAAGCCCCACCATTGCCTGCTACCTCAAGATCGGTGTCGGCTCGGCCAATGAACCCTTCGATCAGTCGGGCACAGCACACTTTCTGGAACATTTGCTCTTTAAGGGCACCCCGACAATGGGCACGACCAACTATAAAGATGAAAAGGTCTACCTCGAACAGATCGAAGCCGACGGCGAACGCATCGACTCGCTCGAGCGCACTCTGCTCAACCCGCTGCTAACGGCCGACGAGCGCGCGAAAATTGCAGCGCGCATGAAAGTACTCGAAAACCGCCTCGAGCGCTGGCAAAAATCCGCGCAGAAATTCGTCATCTCTGAAGAAGATTCGCAGGCCTATTCGCTGGCAGGCCAAATGGGCTATAACGCTTATACCACGACTGACGTCACCAACTACCAGATCAAACTACCCGCGCACAGGCTCGAAATGTGGGCAGAACTCGAGAGCAACCGCTTTCTCGACCCGGTGCTACGCGAGTTTTACCCCGAGCGCAAAGTCATCAAAGAAGAGCGGCGGATGCGCTACGATTCACGGCCTACTTCGCTGCTTTATGAACTCTTTCTCAAAACCGCGTTCGGCATGAGCCCCTACGGCAAACCTGTAATTGGTTTCGAGAAAAGTATGCACCGGTTGCGCCTCAAAGAAACGCGCGAATTCTTCGACACGAACTATGTGCCGTCGCGTATGGTGATTGCGATTGTCGGCGATATTGAATTTGAAAAAACTTTTGCAATCATGGAAAAATACTTCGGCCGCATCAAAGCGCGCCGGACTCCGGAATTTCCACCGACGGTATACGAGCCGCAGAAGGGCCGGCGCATCGCTTATCTCGAAGCGAAAAATTCGCCGGCAATGATCACGGGCTGGGCACGCCCTTCGGTGCTGCACCCCGACGACCGTGCTTTCGAAGTACTGGCGCGCCTTCTGGGCGACGGTCAGACGTCGCGGCTTGTGAACAGGCTCGTGATCCGCGACAAACTCACCGGCGACGTCAAGGTCGGTTCGTCTACGCCTGGCGACAAACTCGATACACAGTTCACGATCTTCGCCGATGTCTTCGACGCCGCATCGTATGCCGCCATCGAGAAGGGTATCGCCGAAGAGCTCGATCGCCTGAAAAACGAGGGGCCATCCGCCGAAGAATTACAGAAAATCAAAAACCGCTACATCGCCGAACTCGTGCATACTTTGCAACAGAATGCCGGTCTCGCCGATACGCTGTCGTATTACGACCTCATCATGCAGGATTACCGCAAGATGTTTTCGGCCATCGAAGAAGTCGAACAGGTCGACGCCGCGAAGATCAAGGCGCTTGTCGCGAAATATTTTACCGAAACACAGAACACCACCGTTTATCTGAAACCGACAGGTAAATAAGTGTAAGCGGCCCATGCCCGCCGCTGCGTTTTACCTGAAGCTATCGGGTGTTGCGGTTCTGCTATTTATCGCGACCTATCTGTTTGGCCGCGGAGCCGCGCCGCGCAGAATAGCTTCTGGTCTTTTCGCACTCAGCCTTGCGGGGTATCTCGGTTGCCAGGTCTGCCACCCCTTACCTATAGCCTGGCTGATCGTGGTCATTCACATTGGCTGTTATTCGGTGCCTGTTGCCTTTTATGTGATGGGCGAGGCGCTTTTCAAGGATAATTTTTGCTTTCAGGCAAAGCATCTGCTGCTTCTACTCAGCGTTGAATTCATAAACTTCGGGATTTTCTTCTTTGTGCAAAACCATGCCGGACATACATCCCTCGCCTCTGGTCTTGCGTTCGCGCCGGCATGTGTTTCGCTGGCGTTGATCGCGGTGACATTCGCAAACGTTGTGCGCGGCCGCGTTGCCGATCTCGTCGAAATCCGCCGCCGGTTTCGGCTGCAGTTTCTGACAGTAACAGGCGCGGCCATGTTGCTCGTTCTCGCCAAAGAGGTTGTCTATCCCCCGCATGACGTGCCGCCCCTTCTCGATTTTATCCATGCAGCGGCGGTGCTTGCGCTGGTATGGTATTTCGGCCTTCGCCTTTTGCGCAGCGGCGCCGATAGTTTCGGCGAAGAAACCCGCGAGAAGAAGGCCACGGCGCCTGCAGCCAAGTATGCACCCTTGCTGGCAAAGCTCGACCAAGCGATGACGAGCGAGAAAATTTACATGCGCGAAAATCTATCCATCGGGCGCCTGGCAGAGCATCTCGGTACACGCGAATATATACTGCGGCGGGCGATTAATTCCGGCCTCGGTTACCGTAACTTCAATGATTTTCTGAACGAAGCCCGAATCCGCGAGGCACAGCGTTTACTTTCGTCCGATGCCGCGCCGGCTATTTTGCATCTCGCGATGGACCTGGGTTTCGGCTCCCTTGCCCCGTTTAACCGGGCTTTCAAGGAGAAAACCGGAGTCTCACCGAGCGAATTCCGTAAAAAAAATTAATAAATCCTGATCGATTTTGAAATCGAGTGGATTCAGACCCGATTTTGGGCTTTTATCGGCGATGAAACAGATTCAGAAATACCTTGTTCTGCTGACGCTTGTACTCGCTGCCTGCGGCAGCAAGCAGGTGCGCCGGGAAATTCGGCTGAAAGACGGCCAGGGGGTCGACACGGCTCGCATCAAGGCCGCGATCGAGGCGCTGGAAACAGACAGTGTGAATATCCACAGCGTGCTTGTCGAATACAAGGGAGAACTCGTCGCCGAATATTACGGCAAAGGCAGCGACCGCACGATGGCAAAGCGTTACGGAATAGGAAATCCCTTTGCGGGCGAAACTGTTTTCGATGCGGAAACTTTACACGATGTGCGTTCGGCCTCGAAGGCCGTCACCGCGCTGCTCTTTGGGCTCGAACACTACCGAAAAGACATGCCTCTGCCCCATGAGCCGGTGCTCGCGCACTACCCCAAATTGGCAGATATCGCCACACCCGAGAAAAATAAAATTACATTCGCGCATCTGCTAACCATGAGCAGCGGGCTCGAATGGCACGAGTGGGGCAGAAGTTTTCTGACGAGCGATGAAACGCGGCTGCTGTGGAAATCTGACACAGCGCGCTTCGTGTTAAATAAAGATCTCCTCTCGACGCCTGGTACGGCTTTTCTCTACAGCGGCGGTAACACCGCCGTGCTCGCCGACATCATAGTACGCCGTACAGGTAAGCCGCTCGAAGAAATCGCGCGCACCGGGCTTTTCGAGCCACTCGGCATCACCGCGTGGGAATGGGCGAAGGATTCATCCGAAAGGCCGCTGGCGCATGCGGGTCTGCGCCTGAAGCCGCGCGATATGCTGAAAATCGGCAGGCTGGTCCTGCAAAAAGGAAAATGGCAGGGTAAACAACTCATCGCACGCGAGTGGATAGAACAAATGACGCGAACGCAAATAGAGACGCCGGTTGACTTTTTCTCAGGGCATGGCGAGAAGCTGGGCTACGGCTACCAATGGTGGACGGGGACTAGCCCACACCGGGGAGGCTCCGTTGTGTGGAGTGCGGCGGTCGGTAACGGCGGCCAGCGTATCTGCGTGGTGCCGCAGCTAAATCTTGTTATCCTCACTACCGCAGGCGATTACGGCGAGAGAGAAATTCAACGCCGTGTCGGTATGATTGTCGACGCAGTGATCGCCGCGGTTCCCTGACGGCACTCTTGCGCCGGTCAGCGGCGGCCATGCGGATGCGCTTTGCGGTAAACGTCGAACAGCCGTTCTTTCGCGACCTGCGTATAGTTCTGCGTCGTCGACACGCTCGCATGGCCCAGCATCTCCTGCACGTGGCGAATATCCGCGCCCTCGTTTAAGAGATCGGTCGCGAACGAATGCCTGAGGCTGTGCGGCGTAATGCGGTGGTCGAGCCCCAATGCCGCGACGCGCTTTTTAATCAGGTAATACGCACCGCGGCGGGTCAGCGCGGTGCCCTTAAAATTAATAAAGAGGCCAGAGGAGGATATCCTGCGGCGGTAAAGCACATCGGCGCGAAACGGCAGATACTCCAGAATGGCTTCGCGCGCTGCGGCACCTAAATAAACGACGCGGTCTTTGCCGCCTTTGCCGCGCACTTTGATCTCGTCGGGTATATTTTCGTTTTGAAACGGCTCGATACCCAGTGACAGCCCCTCAGAAATACGCATGCCCGAAGAATAGATTACTTCCCACAGCGCTTTATCGCGCACTCCGGTGAATTTCTGTTCGTCGCCGATATTGTCGTCGAGCAATTTCTCGAGTTCAACCGGGCGCAGAGGGCGCGGCAGCAGGCGTTTATAGCGGGCGGCTTTGAGCTGCCGCGCAGGATTCTTTTTTATGTGCCCGCGTTTTTCAAGATAGAGAAAAAAAGATTTAATCGCCGACAACTTACGCGCCTGCGAACGGCGCTCTAATCCCTTATCGCGGGTTTTCAGCGTGCCTAAAAAGGCATAGATATCTTCACCGCTAATTTCGTTTTCGGCGATACCTTCGCGTTCGGCAAAATCGAACCACTGCGTGAGATCGCGCGCATAGGCCGCGCGGGTATTCGCCGCGGCATTACGTTCGGCTTCCAGAAAAGTGAGAAATCCCGCAAGCTGCGGCCGCATGCCTCATTATCGGCCAGGGGCGGGCGTTCTGCGCACCCTCGCAGCCAAAAAATAGAACGTCAGCCCCGAAAGCACAAAGATCGACCCCACCACCGGACCGAAAAGCAGCGCAATGCGGAACTTCACGGTCTCAGAGGGCAACTGCCCGGCCTCATACCCGATGGCCGCGAGTAAAAAGCCCGAAAGTACAACGGCGACTCCGCGCGAGGCCTTGATGCCGAATTTCCAGACACCGAAATAGAGTCCCTCGCGGCTTTCGCCGGTTTGGGCCCTATCGATATCGGCTGCGTCGGCGACATAAGAGTCAAAGAGCAGAATACAACCTGTGAAAAATCCGCCGAGAACCGCCGCCGCAATGGGCCCCGCAAGCTGCCCCACCGGGAAAAGTGGATACGCAAACGCCGTCATAAGCCCCAGGCCAACAATGCCCAGTGTCGCGGGCAGGTCTTTGCCGAACCGATCGGCGATCTTTACCCAGAGAACCGCAGAAGCAGACCACACAAGAATGAAGATGATCAGCACCAAGGCAAGCTGGTCTTCGCCGAATTTCAGATAGTGGTCATAATAATAGCGCGCCAGCGTCGAGTTGATCGCCACGCCGATGTAGGCGAGAAATCCCGATACAAAGAGCCAGATGAAAAACTTATTCTGTTTAGCCGCGGCGAGTTCGCGGACAAATGCCTTCGGCTTGACCTCGGCCGGCGCCGACTTGCCGAGCGACAACACGCAGATAATAACAGCCACGAGTGCGACGCCCCCCAGCACGAGTGCAATCTGCGGAAAGGCCGCGGCATCGCTGCCGCCGGCCCCGCGCGAAGATTTTAACATCGCCGCGGGCAGAATGAGCCCCAGAATGAGGCCGATGTTCGCGAAGACCAGTCGCGTCGCAAAAATGCGTATGCGCACTGCGGCATCGCGCGACAGCTCGGCAGAAATGGCGGCATGCGGCACCGTCACGAGCGTAATACCTGTATTGAGTAAAAGATTCGCAAGCGTCAGTTGCACAAAAATCAACAGCGGCCCAGTAGCCGTGTACGGCGAAAAAATCCACCATAACGAAGGCACAATGAGGATAGCCCCCGCGACCAGAAACGGCTTCCGGTTTCCCCAACGGCTTTTGAACCCGTCGGAGACAGAACCGACGAACGGATCGATAAAAGCATCCCATACCAGCGCGATGCCTGCCGCAAGCGAAGCGAGAGAACTCAAGATGCCGAGCTTGTCTGTGTAAAAAATCAGCAATTGCAGGCGCACAAAGAACTCCACCGCGAAAATGCCCGATTCGGCGGCGGCATAGGCGGCAAGACGCAGCGGCTTCATTTACCCTTCGGGTAAGCGAACAGGACGCGTACCTTGAGACTCTTGCCGTCGGGGCCGTTGATGTTCGAAATACCTTCGTATTTGCGCAGGCGCTTGTCTTTCATGTCGTACCAGAGTTTGATCGGCTTCACGAATTGCCGCACCACGACATTGTCGATCTCGAGGTTCATGCGGCAGAGCTCGCCGGCCTCTTGCCGTGCGACGCGAAAACGAAAATAGTCGAGTTCGATCGGCACCGCAAAATAGAACGATTTATTTTTACCGCCGCAGATCTCATAGAAGTTCTCGCGTACAAAATAATCGAAACCACCGTCGAACACCGCAGGGGACGGCGTCTGGATCGCCTTCTCTTTCAGCGGATCGGCGGCTTTGCGTCGCGAAAAGTACACCGTTGCGTTACTCGAACGCCGTATCCCTTCGACATAACCGTCGCGCGAATCTTTCAGCTCGTATGTCGGTTGCAGTCGGTTGGGTTTGAAGGTAATAAGTTTCGACGCAAATTCTTTGCCGTCTTTATCGCGGTAAGAAACACGCGAGTAAGCGTGCACTCCTCCCTGGTAAAATTCGCTGTGATTTTCTGAATAGATGAAGGCACCGCTCGCGAGATCGTATGCGTCACCCCGGTAACGAACGACATCTTCATTAGCCGCTTCTGCAGTCATCGCCGACCCCGCAACCAGCAAGCATGCTCCCAAAACATTATAACGCATCGAGGTAAGGCTCCCGGGCGCCGTGAAAGTCGCCGTGCACTCGCGCATGCGCCCGCGAAAACACGACCTGAACGTCGTTGATTACACGCGCGGCAAAACCCGCCTCGCAGAAGGCGAGGTAATAGACCCATTTTCGTAAAAACGTTTCACTGTATCCCATGGCAATGATCTCCTTGCGTTTTTTTTCCACATTTTGACGCCATTGCCTGAGCGTTGTCGCATAATGCTGCCCGATTGTTTCGACATCGGTGAGCATCAGATCAGATGTACGGTGCACCGACTTCATGACCTCGAGGTTAGAAATCAGGCATGAACCCGGAAAGATGTAGATCTGTGTAAAGTCGGTATTTTTCAGGTACTCTTCAAAACGGCTTTCGGGATAAGTGATATACTGCAATACCAGAAGACCGTCTTCTTTGAGCAACTCGGCACATTTGCCAAAATAGGTATCGAAATAGCGGAAACCAATCGCTTCGGCCATTTCTATCGACACAATCTTATCGAATTTACCTTCGAGTGTGCGGTAATCGGCAATGCGTATATCGATCAGCTTTTCAAGTTTCGCGGCGCGTATTTTTTCACGCGCATAATTAAATTGCTGTTCCGAGATGGTGACAGTCGTGATGCGGCAACCGTACTTTTTTGCCGCATAAATCGCAAAGCCGCCCCAGCCGCTGCCGATTTCAAGCAGGTGATCGCTCTTTTTCAGCTGCAGCTTACGGCAAAGCAGATCGAACTTCCTTTGCTGCGCAATGTCCAGCGCCTCGTCGGGCCTCTGGTAAATACCACAAGAGTAGGCCATTGTTTTACCCAGCATCAGTTCATAAAAAGGATTTCCCAGGTCGTAATGTTCGGCGATATTCTTGCGGCTGATGCGGTGCGTGTTGGGCCGCAAAAGATGGCGAATGCGGTTCACAAAGCCCAGAATGTTCATAAACCAAGCCGTTACCGGCGAAGTCGAAAAACCCGGTAAAAACCGCGCGTTAGACGCAAACCAGCGCAGCGCGCGATTGAGATCGGGCGAATCCCAGTACCCCGCAACATAGGCTTCTCCGAAACCGATCTCGCCATACAAGACCGCGTTACGGTAAAAATCGGGATGCAAAATCTTCATCTCCGCTTGCTCGCCGGCCTTCGCACCGCGTAACTGGTAGTTTTCGCCATCGGCAAAACTTTCCGAGACAGAAAGCGTGCCGGACTCGATTTTCGACAGACCATAGCGAAAAAGTTTCCTGTAGAACATTAAACGTGACTCCTGAGATTTTGGTGTATGACCGCAGCGTCGGCGGTCGCTTTCGGAAAAAACGGCACGCGCCGCAGCAAGAGCCGCAGCGCAAACCAATGGATCAGTACGATGACGCGCACGGTATGCAGCGGGTATTTCAGAAACAACCCCATGACCTGCGGGCCGGTAAGCGGTCTCGCACTGCCGTTCATCTCGGCGACGAGCTCTGCACCTGTTTCGCCGTGCGTATGAATACCAATGTCGATTTTTTCACCCGGTGCCGCAATCCGCATTTTGAATTCAGCGAACGGCGATATGAAAGGCGAAACATAGAAATCTTTACGCGCCGCCGCCGTTGGTTTCGGCGACGCCATGATGAAGTGCTTCTGTTCGCCGAAGGTATTGTTCACTTCAACAACAGTGGCCACATGTGTACCCGATTTATAATAAAAGAAAAAACTCACCGGGTTAAAGACATAGCCGAGAATACGCGGATTCGCCAGCAGTCCAACCTGATCTGCCCTGATACCGCTCTTACGCTGTAAAAACGAGAGTGCACTCTCTACCGCGCTCACGCCCTGTTGAGCGAGGAGAGAAAAATCGCCCCGCCTATAGCTGTGAAATAACCCGGGCAGTTCGCCACCGGCATCGAGGCGTGCCACATCGGTAAAAAAGGTATATCCGCGTATCTTGAAACGCTGCCGCACGGGTTTAGCCCGCGCATGCATGATTTCAACTTCATAGACAGCCTCTCGCACTAAACCAGTCTCCGGGCAATCGTTTCCGCCGCGTTAACGGCCGAGAGATAGGCATCTTCGTGAAAACCGTATCTAAAATAGCTGCCGCTGAAAAATATTTTTCCTGATTCGTTGAGCTTGGGCAACTCTGCCTGCGCCTTCTCTGTCGCCTCGTCGAAAAGCGGATGCTCATAGTTGAAACTCGCATATGTCTTGTCCGGTGCAATCGGCGCAAAATCGTTCAACGAAACAAAGTAATTCACATGACCCGGTATACGCTGCAGCAGGTTCATATAATAGACCAGGGTAGATTTGCCCCCACCCGATTTAAAATTCCACGCGGCCCAGGTTTTCCGGAGCGGTTGCATCACCGCTTCGTCGCTGTGCAATACCGCGACGTTTCTTTCGTATTTGAAGGGAGCCAGAAGCCTGCCTTGTTCGGCCGTCGGGCTCTTGAGCATGCGCAACGCCTGATCCGCATGCGCCGCGATCAGGCAACCGTCGAATTCCGATTTTCCTTCTCTGCTCGTTACCACCACCCCGGTCGGGCTTTCCTCGACGGCTTGTACCGGGGTATTGAGCAGAATGCGGCCACGAAACTTGCCGAGAATCTTGTTCACGTAACTGCGGCTGCCGCCGACGACGTATTTCCACTGCAGGCCCGAGTACAGACTCAAAAAGCCATGGTTCACAAAAAAACGCGCGAAGGTACGCGCGGGAAAAGCCAGCATCTGATCGGGCGGCGTCGACCAGACCGCCGCAGTCATCGGAATGATGTAGTTTTCGGCGAAGAAATCGCTGAAGCCCTTGCGCCGCAGGTATTCGCCAAACGAGCCATAGACCTCGCCGTTTTCAAGGTCTTTCTCGAGCCCCGTATTAAAACGGTTTGCCTCGAGCAGAAAACGAAAATACCGCGGCGAAAATAAATTTTTCTTCTGCGCAAAAAGGCCTGAGAGCCCCCGCGAACACCATTGCAACCCGGTGCGCGTGTTGTATTGCGCAAATGACATGTTACTGTCGGCATAGTCGACGCCGAGTTCGCGGAAAAGTGCGATCAGGTTCGGGTAAGTTTTTTCGTTAAACACGATAAAGCCGGTATCGACGCTCTGTACGCCGCCACCCGCAAGGGGGATATCCACCGTGTTCGTATGCCCACCCGCGTATGAACCAGCCTCGAAGACCGTGATGTCATATCTTTCGCGCAGAAGATAGGCCGCGCCCAGCCCTGCTATGCCGCTGCCGACGATTGCCAGTTTTTTCATACAGATTGTCCTTCGGGCCGCGCGCCGCTGCCGCCGATTTTTATTTTGAGACGCGGAAATTTACGGTGAATCGAATGCACCAGCTTGTCGATCTCGGCGCGCGTCCGCGGCATCGTCGCCGAAATATGAACTTCATCGTAATCGCCCTGCGAAAGCTCTTCGAAAAGGCGGTCTAGCGACAGCGCGCCGCTGAAACGACCGCCCTGCCCCGCTGCGCACATAATGGTATAGTGCATCATCGAGCCCAACTCATGCTCGTCGCCCGGAAACGCGACAAAAAGGCGTTCGACACTTGTTTTGCGATTCTGCCTTAAAGCGAGTTGCGAAAGATACCCCATGATCCAGCGCGAGTACGCGTGTTCTGTGCCGACGGTAATAAAACCCGCTTCCCAGGCTTTACCGACAAGCACCGCCTGCGGACCGATGCGTTTGCGCACGAGATATTCGACCCCGTGTAACCGCAGCACCGCATCGAGTTCATGCGAAAGCCGCATAAAGTTATTTTCGATCACCTGCTCGAGAAACGCCAGTTCTTCGGGCGAATAATCAGAACTCGGGGCTTTTTCGAGCAGCGCGGCGCGGCCTTGCTTCATGATCGTCGACAGCTTCATGCCACCGTTGAGCATCCGGCTGATCGAAAGCAGCACCCGGTAATCTTCGGAAGTATAATAGAGATAACCGTTATCACCGCGCTCGGGGTCGAGAATGTGGTAACGCTCGCGCCATTTGCGTATATTTGCCGCCGGCACCTGCGTCAGCTCGCTAAGTCTTTTTGCGGTTATTCTCATACTCGTTTATACAGGTAATGGCTCACGTTCCATTCCTCTCCCCCACGGGTGCGGAAAAGTTCGGAAACCGCGAGAAAAAAAACACGCCAGTAATTAATCCAGCGCGTGACGTTTTCTTTGCCATAAACGCGCGCAAAAATCTCCGCGATCGCATCGCGGTTCTTGTCCATGTTACGCCGCCAGGCTTCAGAGGTCAGGTGGTAATGCGTGCCTTTGAAAATACGCTGCTCTACGAGAGAAAACCCGTGCGCGAAATACGAGAACAGGTGGTTCGAAGGCATGATACCGCCCGAAAAAAAATAACGCCCCATCCAGTCGTCGGGGCCCTTGTCTTCAAAGAGATAAGGATAATCGCGGTGGGTAAAAATATGTATAAAAAGGTGGCCATCGGCTTTGAGCCATGAGCGCACCCGGGCAAAGAGCGCGTCGTAGTTGCGCATATGTTCGAACATCTCGACCGAGACGACGCGGTCGAATTTTTCTTTCGGTGCAAAACGATTCACATCGGCGGTGATGATCTTCAGATTGCGGAGGCCGCGCCGTTTCGCCTCGCCGTCGATATAGGCTTTTTGGCTTGCGGAATTCGAAACGCCGGTAACCGACGCACGCGGAAACTTCGCGGCCATGTAGAGGCTGAGCGAACCCCAGCCGCAACCGAGTTCGAGTATTTTCTGCCCATTGGCGAGACGCGCCATACTCACGGTTTCGGCGAGCATCAGATCTTCGCCTTCGTCGAGAGACTCGCGCCCGGTGGGATAATAACAACTGCTGTATTTGCGGTTTTTGCCCAAGACCAGTGCGAAAAATTCCGCTGGCACCTCGTAGTGCTGCTCGTTGGCCTTTTCGGTTAATACCGCGATCTCAGAGTTGCGCAGCTGTTCGACGAGCTGCATCGCCTTTGCCTGCGCGAGCTCGATATGTTCGGCGCTGATTTCTTTTAACCGGCGCCGGTTCAGGTGTCGTATGCCGCGGCGAATGACAAAGTCGGGAAGAACACCGCGGGCCAGAAGGGAGTCAATCATGTCCTAAGAATTTAATAACTTTGGACAAAAAGGCGAGGGATTTTACCCCCAAACCTTGGACAAAATCGCCCAAGCTTGGGACAAACCGGCGCTATTTCAGGCGTTGCGCCGGCAAACCGTGTAAAATCCGGTCGATTTCATAAGTGATTTCCCTTATTTTCGGGGTATTTTTATTCGCCAGCAGTATAATTGCGTTTTTCTTCGCGGGCTGCAGCCAGTTCATAGTATGGTAGCCGCTGAAATTTCCGTCATGGTAGATCACGCCGGTTTTGGGGTAAACGTACCAGCCCGCGGCGTATTCGGTCTCGCGCTTTTCGACCTTTGCCATCGGGCGGATCACCCCCCTAAACTGCGCGGCGCTGAGCAGCTTATGGGAAAATAACGCCTGGTCGAAGCGCGCGATATCGTCGAGAGTAGAATACAATCCACCGGCGCCGCTGGTTTTAAAGAGATACTGGAATTTTTTTCCCGCGGCGTCGGTGGCCGCGAGGGTACGCGCCGGTTCGGTTTCGGCGGCGAAATAACTCGCCGCCATCGCTGCCGGTGCAAAGATATTCTCGCGCACAAATGCCGTAAATTCGCGCCCCGACACGCGCGCCACAATCTCGGCGAGCAAGATAAAGTTAGAATTCGAGTAATGGAATTTTGTTCCGGGGCGCGACAGCGGTTTCACCTGCGTCGCCAGGGCAGCAACCGCATCGGCGTTACTGAAACCCGCCGCAGGTTGTACCAGTTTATAAAAATCTTCGAGTCCCGAGGTATGCGCGAGTAGATGCCTGATCTGCACGCCTTTAAGCAGGTGCTTCAGCTCGGGAAAAAAACGGCTGACGGGAGTCGAATAAGACAGCTTCTTCTGCCCGGCAAGCTGCGCCACCGCCACAGCGGTAAGCGATTTTGCCGCCGAGGCGAGATAGAGCGCATCGTCCGCTTTGACATCTTCTCCGAAAGCCTTGCGGAAAATCACTTCACCGTTGCGGATGACCAGCGCGTTGCCGTTAAATTCGCCCTTTTTATGATACGCCGCGAGCACGTAATCGAGGCGACTCGGAATTTCGCCGCCGTCATATTTCGATTTGAGATTCAGATCGGCGAGTTGCGCGCGCAGCGGTTGCATGAACGACTCGCCGGGGTCGATTTTTTCCGTACGGTATTTGTTATCCTGCTCTTCCCAAAGCGGTGTCTTTTCGAAGTCGCGGTATTCCGCATGCGCGATGAGGTAGCGAATCGGAAATTTTTTCACCAGATGGCGCACAATATAGGCATTCGCATCGACCTGCGCCTTCGTCAGCGCTTTTTCGTCTTTACCGACATTTTCGATACCGATCGCGTGGCGGTTGAGCCCGATCACGTGGCGCCCGATATGATTTTCGGGCATGAGACGATAAATTTCACCGCCCTTACCGACAAGAAACTGCACCGCGATGTTGGCGCCGCCGGCTTTTTTCAAAAGGCCGCGCCCCGATTCCATCTCTTCGTTATTCATGTATTTAAATGAAACTTCGAGAGAATCCATCGCGGTGTAGTGCGAAACCACCATCACCGGCAGCATCTCGAGCGAATCGATCTCGCGGTCATAGCGGTTATTGATATATTTGATCGTCTCTTGCGCGCGCCACGGCGAAAAAGAAATGGGTCTGTCTTTAATAGGGTCAGACTTGCACGCCGCGAAGAAGTGACTCAGCAGAATCAAAAAAGTTAAACCACGAATAAAGCGCAGAGGTGCGGAAAAAGATCCGACAGGTAAGCCACCCGGCATATTTGGATCCCTGCGGTTACAATTCGCGCTTTTCATTTCTCTCCTGCAGGCGTCAAAACGACGCGCACAACCTCTTCGAGTACGGCGTCGCGCCGGCTGCGAAAATCGGCGAGTGTATCGGCGAGCATCAGATCGGGTTTGAGGCCCTTACCCGGTACCTGGCCCGGCAACAGCGGCGCAAAACGCACCCGTGCGAGCGGTACGTCGAAAAAAATACCCGATTCGGGCAGGCGGTAGGTGACGAGCGTCTCGGCGCTATGCCCGTCGCCTGCGCTGCCGGTTTCGGCACCGGCGAGTACTACATTAGGGTGCGCGAGTTTTAACAGGCGCGCAAAATACACCGCGGCAGAATACGTCGAATGTCCGATGAGAACATAGATCTTTTCGAAACGGTACGCGTCATGCAGCGGCGCGATAGTCACGTGCCGCGCATCGCGGTTACGTGTGGCGAAATAACCATCCTGAATGGTGTCGGCAAACTCGGTTTGCAGGTACTTTTCGAGTTTGTCGAAATCGGCGGGCTTTGCGCGCTGGCCGTTGATCGCAATGGCAAACTCGCGGTACGGCAAGAGACGCGTATGTACGCTGCTTTCGCTCTGATCGGTAATCGGCGTATGTGTAAACCAGCCCGCCGAGGCGGCCGCGAGATGCATCACACCGCCGCGGTTTTCGCGCAGATCGAGAATCAGGGTTTTCGCGCCGCGCCGGCGCGCTTCGGTGTTAAACTGCCCGAAGTATTGCATCCAGCTTTCAAGCGTATTGTACGGACTGCCTGCGGGCATGAACGAATTGATGGCAAAGTAGGCGATTTTTTTCTCGTCGAGAAACATCGAATGCAGCACCGGCTTAAAATATTCGCGGTCGGTACTCGCACGCCTGAGCTGCGTACCGTCGACCGGCGGATCAACACTGATGAGACCGGGTTTTTCAGAATTTGGACCCAGGTACGCAAGCTTCCAGGGGGCCGCGGCGTTCCCGGTCAAAAAATACCAGCTTGCGAATTGTTCGCCAAGGTAATAAGAATCCCACTCGGAAACGCCGCTCGCCGCGCGCGGAAAACCGGCAAACCCGGAAATGATGTCTGCCATCGCCCTGCCATTGATATGCGTAATCTCAACCCCAAGGGGTAGATCCTTATATTGGATATCGAGAAACGCCCGGCTACCAAAAAAACGCAATGGCAGCGGAAAGAACCGTGCTTTGAGACCATGCGCCTCGATGAGTTCGGGTGAAAAACCGATCATGGTATGGTCGACATGAATGCGGCCATAATACGCAAGAATGCGACCAATAAACTCACCGAGCGAAACGCTTTCTAAATCTTTGAAAATATCCGGTGCCTCACGCGCGGGAATCTGTTTAAATGCCGTCGCATGCGAACGCGCGAAGATCGCGTTCATAATCTTAAAGTCGCGGCGCGCGGCGTCGGCAGTCAGGTCGGGCCGCAACTGCGGCGCCTTGGCCGCCAGAGAGAAAAAAAACGCAAAGAGAAAAAATGCGGTGAGCCGCAGCGCAGAAAAATTCAACATCGCCGCAACTCCGCCAAAACAACGATACTCCGCAAACTTTTTTTGGCGCACCGTCACACCAGCACCCGGCGCAGGCGGTTGCCGAGATGCGCCATCACCTCGTATGAAAAACTTTTGGCCCTGTCGCCCCACAATTCGAGCGAAGGCAGCCCCTCACCCAAGAGGCGTATCGGCGATGCATCGCCGGCATTGCCCAGAATAATCTGGTCCATCGTTACGCGCCCGCGCAGCGGATGCCCGCCGAAATCGATGTCATTCGACAGCGCCCGCGGTATACCATCGGCATACCCCAGAGGCAAGACAGCGACGGTCTCGGTCTCGGCCGCAACATGGTACAGCGAAGCGTAAGAAATGCCGGCGCCCTTTTCGAGCGTGCGCACGCTGATCGGTGTCGCCAGCAGTTCGAGGCAGGGTTTAAAATTAAACCGCGTATTAAACTCAAGCCGGTCGGCTTCGCACTGGTAATAACCGTAGAACAGAATTCCGGGGCGAATCATGTCGTGGTGCGTCTCGGGAAAAAAAGCCGCGCTGTAAGAATTTGCCGCATGTAACAGCACATCTTCGCGTTTCAACCGCAGCGCCGCGATAATCTCACCCGCGACACGCTTAAACTCGTCGTTCTGCGCGGGTGTGGCGCGTTCGGCTTCGGCGCCGGTATGCGGAAAATGCGTAAAGATACCCGCGACCCTGAGACGCGGCGCCGCGGCGAGGGCGGCAATGAGTTCGCCGACCATACGCTTTTGAATGCCGATGCGGCCCATACCCAGATCCAGTTTGATGTGGATATCTACCGGTTTCGCAGCCGCAGCGTCGAGTGCTTGCACCTGCCACAGATCGGTGAGCGAAGGTATAATGCCATGATCGACGATGCCGCGAACACCGTCGGCGAAAAATCCGCCGAAAATCATGACGGGTTTTTGCCACCCCAGCCGGCGCAACTGCATCGCCTCGACGACATTCGCAACACCGAGCATGTCGACTGCGGCTGATTGAAAAAACGGAAACAGGGTTTCGATGCCGCAACCGTATGCATTCGCCTTCACAGGCAGAAGAATTCTGCTCTTCGGCGCGAGTTTTCTGAAAACACCCAGGTTGTGTTCGAGCGCGGCGCGGTGTATATGTAATTCGGGGTATGGCCCGCCCCGGTAGCCTTCGTTATTCACAGCAGATTCGTTCATTGCCGGCGCATCTGGAAAAAGCGCCGCATAAGCGAAGAGGCATCCCACTCTTCGCTGCGGTGGCGGTAGAGCTGTGGTTTATGGTTCACCTCGGGCAATGCCAACAGCGTTCTCAGGCCCGGCGACCGCTCTTCTTCGGCGAGAAAATGCACCGAGGCGAGACGCGCCCAGACAACCGCCCCCGAACACATCATGCAGGGTTCGAGCGTGGTCACGAGGTGGCATTCGGTCGGGCGTTCGTTTTTGATG
>JAFLED010000040.1 GCA_017302045.1 Spirochaetota bacterium | reverse complement strand
GGGTAAGATGGCGAAATTTCGGACGCATGCAATTCTCCGGTAGTTGGCGCAAACGCCCAAACTACCGGAAAATGCGGCTTAGGTCAGCGAAGGACAGAACGTTGCATTTAGAACTTGAATCTTAGTCCTGCTGGCTTTTTATCGTTAAAAAACGCTTGCCCGCCGCAGTGGGCTCAAAGTACAGCCAAACCTATGGTAACTCTCGAACAGCTTGAGCAGCTTGAAGGCCGAATCGTCAAGGCGCTCGAACTCATATCTGACCTGCGGGTCGAAAACAGCCACCTCGAATCTGAGGCTGAGCGCCTGAAAGCGAATAACGACCAGCTGCGTCTTACCGCAGAAGAGCGCGAGCGCGAAGCGCAGAAATGGCAGCAACAGCTGCAAGAAGCGACGCAAGAACTCAGCCGCCTGAAATCCAAAGAGCAAGAACTCGAAACCCGCATTCTGTCGATCATTGCGAAACTCGACAATCTCAAGGGCTCCGATAAGCCAGCGCGTAACGATGCTCCAGCCGCTACGTCGGCAACCGTTACCGCAGCGAGTGCTCCTCCGCCGAGCGCAGCCGCACCGGCCGCTGAAAAAGCACCGGAACCGCCTAAGTCTGAATCATCGGCCGCTGCTACCGCGACCGTTGTGGGTGCCGGCGCCGTTGGCGTCGCGGCAGGCGCAGCAGGCGCTGCGGCAATTCTGAGCGATAAAGACGAAATTGTTATCGACGAAGAAGACGATGAAATTATTCTTCTCGAAGACGAAGAAGAGATTGTCGCCGAGAAGAAGACCGAAGAAAAAAAAGAAACCAGCACAGCGCCGGCCGATGAAATCATCATAGAAGACGACGACGTTCTGGGTGTTTTCGACGACGACGACGATGAAGATTTCCTGATTGTCGAAGAAGAAATGGTCGACAGAAAGAAATAAACGGGCGTACGACGCGATGAAAAAAACCGTATTGTTCGCTCTGCTCGCTGCTAGCTGTCCGGCGCTCTATGCCGAGGCGCGTGCGAATCTCTTTCACATCAAGCGCAATAAAAACAGAAACGAAGTCCATTACGCGGTTCGTTACGACGAAAAAACCTGCAAACCCGTAGAGGGCGATGCGGTATATGGTTATTGGTTAAATCTCGAAATCGGGCCGAATAACTACGAGCCCATCGGGCGTTTCGAGCGCATCGCGTACGGTATTTCTTCCCAGGAACTCAAAGGCGACGACCTTATGGTGCAGTTGAAAGCATTTCCCGATCGTGTGATTCGCGTCAATTTTTCCACGGCGGGCGGTTGCAAAGTCACTCCGCATGTTGCTATCAACGGGCAAGAATCTAAACTCAAGCACATCTATGTCTTCGCCGAAGAGGGGCTGATTAAACCAACTGTGAAATACGTCGACATCATCGGGGTCAAAGGCAGCGCTCCGGTCACCGAACGGATCAACCGGTAAGGTCCGGCGGTCTCAGCGCTCGTGCTCGGCGCCATTCTCGGTTTTAGTTGCGGTTTTCTCGGTTCGATGCCTGTAACCGGGCCGATTGCATTGATTGTATTTCGTTCAAGTCTGCGGGGTAGTTTTTCTTCGGCGATGCGTGTCGTCATCGGCGCGGCGATCGCCGAGGTAATTTATTGTGCGCTGGCGACTTTCGGTTATGTGCAGATTATTTCGGCGTATCCGCATCTCGCGAAGTATATCCGCTACATTGGTGCGATTTTTCTACTGGTTTTGGGGATCGTATTTATGCTCCAGAAGGTCCACATCAGTGATGCTCACGTCGCCGATTCGGGCAAAAAAGAGGCCGGGTTGTTGTCCGGTTTTCTGATCTCATTCCTGAATCCGACCCTTTTCCTTACCTGGGGTAGCGCCACATCGACTATCTTTTCCTGGTTTTCAAAAATTTCCTTTTGGGACATGGTGCTTTTTCCGCTCGCCGCTGGTCTTGGTATTGTTTGCTGGTTTAGCCTGCTTCTCGAAATTTTCAAAAAATTCCGCGCGCATATTGGCGCGCGCGTCGGGTTCTATGCCATTCGTGGTGCGGCGGTTTTGATGATAGGTTCCGGTGCGTTCTTGCTGACGCAGGCCGGTAAATAGCATGCGGTATGCCGCAATCCTGCTGATTGCCTTACACTGTCGCAGCGCCCCGGTAACGCTGGGCGATAACAAGATTGAACCGGTTTACGAACAGATTCTACGCGAATCGAGCGTAAAAAAACGCCTCGCCGATATCGATTTTAACGCGAGAAATTTTACTATCGAAGAACTATTCGTGCTTTCGCTCGATCGCACCGAACAGTTAGCTATTGCCGCCGAACGCACCACCATCGCCGATGCAACGGTGCGCCGAAGCTATGGCGCATGGCTGCCCCGGCTTTCGGTCACCGCCGCGCAGTATGCTCCATTGACCCCCGGTTTTGTCGTCCCCGGTGTGCGTTTTACCGCGCGCCAGAATATCATGACAGGTCTCACCGAGTACGGCAATGTCGTGGGGGCACGGCTGACGCGTGTCGCCGAAGAACAGAACCTGCGCGCCGAGATGTCCGCGCATCTTCTGAACGTCGCCGACGCCGTGCTGCAATTGAAGCTCAACCATGAGCTGACTGAGCAAACGGCAGAAGCGGTACGCCTCACGCAGTCGAACCTGGCCGAAATACGCCGGCGTGTGAGTATCGGCCGCAACAAGCGCGGCGATGCCCTGAAAGCTGAAGCGCGCCTGCGGCAAAAACAGGCAGACCTGCTCGCGGCTGAAGAGAGAGAGGCGCAATTAAAACGCTACCTGGTTTTTTTGACCGGGGTACTAGGTGAGTTTTCTGTGAATGCCGATACGGCACCCTTTACGCGTGATCTGACGGGCAAAGAAGAGGCGGATATTTCGCGTCGCGCAGACATTGCCCTGGGCAAAACCATGCTCGACCTTCGTAAGAATGAGCTTCTCGCCGCACATGGCGGTCATTTACCGAACATTTATCTCGACGGTTCTTATCGACCCGCGCTCGATGCGAGTCAGACGACATCTTATTTCGGTGGCGTCGTTGCCGAAGTGCCCTTTTTTCAGGGCGGTCAGGTTGTGGAAAACCAGAATATCGCCGCTTCGCGCGTCAGGCAGGCCGAGCTCGAACTGAAACGCGCCGAACGCAAAGCCCGCACCGAACTCGAAGACGCGCGCGAAGCCTATCTCAAGGCTGCCGGCGAGCGCACGGCATATACCGAATCGGCCGACGCGGCGGAAAAAAATTACCGTGCGCAGCTCAGCGATCTGCGGCTGTCACTCGCAACAACGCTCGACGTGATTCAGGCTATGGAAGATTTGCAGCTCGCGCGTGCCTCGCGTGCGTCGGCAGAGTACCGCGAGGCCATCGCGCGCATGCGGTATTTTGTAGCTCTGGGTTTTCTTTTTCCAGAACCGAAACGCTGAGAATTTGCCGAAACCGGTCTCGGTTATTTTCCGGTGTGAACGAAGAGCAACTGCGACAGGGTTTCAATCGCCTTGTCTACCGCGAAGTTGGGCGTTGCCACCATTGTCGCGATAATTTCAAAAACAGCGCCGAAAACCGCGATGGCGACGATCTTGACGGGCAGCTGCGGCAACATGCCGTTTTTCACGCCGTCTTCGAGCGCCTTCTCAAGATCTTTCAGCATGTCGTCGAACCGGCCCTTGCTGCGCAACTCGCGCAGGTAAGACTGGTTACGCGACAGAAATTTCATCAGGCGCGGGTTGCCGAGAAAGACATGGAAAAAACGCTGCAGCGACTTGTTGATCTCCGCGCGCTCCATTTTGACATTCTTGTATGAATCTTGTATTTGGCTGCGCACTTCGCTGATGATTTCGTCGGTTAAAACCTCGAAAATCTCTTCTTTGCTCTGGAAGTAGTTGTAGAAGGTTCCCGGCGAAAGGTTACTTTCGTGGATAATGTCGCGCACGTTGGTGGCTTCGAAGCCTTTTTCGGCGAACAGGTTCTTCGCGGCCTCGAGAATTTGCTGTCGATTGAGAATTTTGGTCTGGTCGCGTTTGCCGATCGGTTGTTCTACAGCCTCATTCGCCATATCCGGTTCTTTTTTCGGCGGACGGCCTGTATAGCAAAAGTGAACGATCTCTCATGGATTTAGCAGCTATACGAACCGATTACCGCGGCGACGATATTTCGACGCTGCCCGCTGAGCCGCATAGGGGCATAGAGCTGTGGCTCGCCGAAGCGCTCCAGGCTGAAAAAGACGCGACTGCGTTTTCGCTTGCGACACGCAGGCAAGACCAGATCTCTGTGCGCGTCGTACTGGCAAAAGACATTTCTGCGGCAGGATTAACCTTTTATACAAACGGGGCGAGCCTCAAGGGTAACCAGATCGCCGACACGCCGTCGGTCGCAGGTGTTTTCTTCTGGCCGAACCTGCACCGGCAGGTTCGCTTCGAAGGTTCGGTTACGCCCGTGGCCGCTGCAGTGGCCGACGAGTATTTTGCGAGCCGTCCCTGGGAATCGCAGGTTGCTGCGGCGGTCTCGCAACAGAGCCGGCCTGTCGCGTCATACGACAAACTGCGCGCAGATTTTGAACAGGCGAAGAAAGATTTTACCGGGCGCGCGGTGCCGCGTCCAGCGACATGGGGTGGTTATCTGGTCAGTTTCGAGAAAGTCGAATTCTGGCAAGGTCAACCCAACCGGTTACACCAGCGTCTGCTCTATACGCGCAAAGGGAGCGCTTACGAGCGAATCTGGCTACAGCCTTAACTAAGAAAGCCCGCGACGCCGTAGCGATCGAGGTTCGATGAAATTGCTTTCGGCGGATTTGCGTTGAGCACGCGGGCGAACGCCGCGCTCTTTGTCGCTTCCTGCCATTCGCCCCAGCCTGGGTTCTCCGCCCAGTATTTCACCGTGACATTTTGACGGTTTTTTTCGGGCACAGCTTCGATCTTTTCGCCGAGCGTCAGCTTCACGAGATTCTGAAAATAATTATAGTGCACACCTTTGGGTATCATGAAGTCGGCGACGTGTTCGCCTGGAATCTGCGCCGACAGTTCGACGAGATAAAGCCGGTCGGCGACGACCTTCCATTCGCTGACGACCGGCGTATCTGAAAGCTGCAGCTTCAGGCATGCCTGGTTGTGAATTTCGCGGATGCTGGTCGCGAGATGTGCGTAGCGCGAAGGGAAACGATGTTCGAGATCGATATAAGGCGGCGTCGTTTGTGCGATGCGGTCGTGTACTGAGACGAGGTGAAAGTGAAAGTTTTGTGCGAAGCCGGTGACGATGATTTCATCGCCTTCGATATACTGCTCGAGCAGAAAGTCGTGGCCGCGCACACCGAGGTTTTCGAGATTTTTGCGCGAGAGAAAGTGTTTTACTTCGTTCCAGTCGTCGAGGCGGTAGATATGGCGTTTCGAGGCGCCGCGGCGCATCTTCGCGATCAGGGGAAATCCCAACTGCTCGATGTCTTCGCGGCGCATACTCTGCGTAATTTCAAGAAAGAGCGGTTGCGCGAAAGCGCCGTGCTCGATTTCTGAGAGCAACCGGCGCACCTGGAATTTATCCTGGACTGTTTCCATGAGGGTACGGCTGAGCCCGATGATGCTGAGGCGTTCGCAGAGAAAGGCGAAGCTTTGCAGCGCCTCGCCGAAACTGGCGGCATAACCGCCGGCGATCTGCGACGGTTCGACGAGGTTCACCAGTTTGTAGTAGATTTTACGGTAGTTGAGAATCGACTCTTCGATTTTGAGATCGCATTCCTTGAGACCGGGGGCGGCGATGCTGCGGTCGATGCCGATGACCTTGAGGCCCAGCGCTTTGGCGGCGTTAATGAGCGGCAGCTGGTTTGCGCCGGCCCCGAGGGAAAGATAATAGGCGTCGTCCTTAGGTCGGGCCATCGTCTTTATTATCGGCTATTCGCGGTCAGGTATTAAAGACCGCTCGGCCACTTTTATGATTTTGCCGCCACGCCCCGGTTTGGATTTCAGATTTTCGGCCTGAGCCGGGCTTCAAAATAGCCGATGCCGCAGATACCCCGCCTGCCAGCCAAGCCGCAATATCTGCCATTCGACACAGGGCTTGATTTTTTTACGCTCTTTGGCCGCATCGAAGCCGCATGCAAAAGCTGCTTTTTACTCGAGTCGATGGGCGACCAGGGGTATGACTCGCGCTATTCGGTCATCGGCTTTAACCCCGATTTCGATTTTGTCGCCGGGCCCCAGAGCGTGGCGATCCGTTCGGCCTCGGGGACCGAGACCGTAAAAACGGCGAATCCCTATTATTACCTGCGCGAAATTCTGCCGCGCGATGTGCTGACGCGCAACTATGCCGGCGGCCTTGTGGGTTATCTCGGTTATGACGCGGCAAATTTTTTCGAACCGACGCTCGGTCTCGCTGCGCATGCGGATTTCCCCCCGTACCAGATGGGGCTTTATACAGACGGCCTTATCCACGACAAGATGACAGGCGAAACGACGTACTTTTATTTTCTGAACGACCGCCGCAAAGAGATCGAAGCTGCGGCTGCTGTTCCGCGCCCGCAGGGCACAACCCGCGCCGAGGTTTTGAGGCAATCGAAATCTCAAGATCAGCACCGCGTCATGGTCGAAGCGGCGAAACATGAAATCATCGAGGGCAATACCTTTCAGGTACAGATCGGTTTTACCGAAGAGTACCGGGTCTCAGGCGACTGGCTGAACATCTATGCGAGCCTGAGAAACATCAATCCATCCCCCCATATGTTTTTTATGAAATTTTTCGACGGCGAGAAGACTCGGCGGCTCATCGGCGCGAGCCCCGAGCTGCTGTACCGCCAGCGCCAGGGCGAGATGGAAAGTTTTCCGCTCGCGGGCACGGCGCGCCGCGGCAAGACTCCCGAAGAAGACCAGGAACTCGTGCGCGCGCTGCTGAACGACCCGAAAGAAATTGCCGAACATAACATGCTGGTCGACCTGCACCGCAACGACCTGGGCCGCGTCGCGCGTTACGGTTCGGTTAAGGTGCGGCGCATCTTCGACATCAAAAAATTTTCGCATGTGCAGCATATCTCGAGCGAAGTCGTCGGGTTGATCGACTATAAAGAAGATATGTTCACCGCGCTTGCCTCGTCTTTTCCTGCAGGCACGCTCTCCGGTGCGCCGAAGATCGAGTCGATGAAGATTATCGACCGCATCGAACAAGAACCGCGGGGCCCTTATGGCGGCGCCGTCGGGCATTTTGGTTTTAACGGCGATTCGACGTTTGCGATTCCGATTCGCACGATTTTCTGTGTCGAAGATCGCGCCTTTATTCGCGCGTCGGGCGGAGTCGTATACGATTCGACCGCGGCAGGCGAATACCAGGAGATACAGAATAAAATGGCTGCGGTCAAAAAAGCCCTTGCGGAGTATTTATGAGCGCGCTGCGTGTTCTTATTGTCGATAACTACGATTCGTTTACCTATAATCTCTATCAGTACATCGGCGAGGTGCTTGAAGAATCGCAGCGCCCGTTTCACGTCGACGTCGTGCGCAACGACGAAAAGACCTTTGCCGAACTCGGCTCGGCGTCGTACGAGCGTGTTGTCATCTCACCGGGGCCCGGAAATCCCGCCGACCCGAAATATTTCGGCGTCTGCGAACAGATTCTCAAAAACCCGGCACCGACACAGAAGATACTCGGTGTCTGCCTCGGCATGCAGGGCATGGCGCACGTTTTCGGCGGCCGCGTCGTCAAGGCGAGAGTGCCGATGCACGGCAAGACATCCGCCATTGAACATGATATGAAAGGTGTGTTCGCCGGTTTACCGCAGGGTATAGAGGTCATGCGCTACCACAGCCTGATTGCCGAAGAGGCGTCGTTGCCGGCGGCGCTTGAAATCAGCGCCCGTACGACCGGTGATCGTGAAATCATGGGCCTGCGCCATAAGACCCTGCCGATCGAGGGTATTCAGTTTCACCCCGAGTCGTTTGCGACCGAAGGCGGCAAAGTCATGTTACGCAATTTTCTTCTCTAAACCGCAACACTCGCGGAAATAAAAATGAGCACTGGGGGTTATCCCCCGCCTCTACTCAGAAATTGAGTTTTAAGAGGTTCAAAATGCAACTAAATATAAGAAATCTTGCTTTTGCGGCATGCCTGCTCGGGGCAGGGGCGTGCGCTGGAGCGAATCAGGATGCGCAGAACGAAATCACCGAACAAATACCGGAACAGACGCCGCCACTGCCGAATCTACCGGGAAATCCGCAGACGCCCCCCGATGCGGATGACCATTTTGTCTCGCTGAACGGTTTGAATAACTTTCTGCTCCACACCGGAAACCTGGTGGGTGGCGAGAGCTCATACACAGTCGAATTTTTTGTGAAATTCGATCAGGTATCCACTACGCAGCAGGGGCAGGCGCTCTTCGCTTTTGTCGATAGTATTGGCGCAGTTTCGAATGCACAGCAGGCGACCTCGTTTATCAACCCCGCGCTGCCGACGCTCGTCGCTCAGAATAACGGTAGCGGCGTTGGTTTCCAGCTGAATTTTGTACCCGGCGTCTGGTATCACATCGTCGTTTCGTATGCGGCCAATGGCCCTGGCTTTAAACTGAGAGCTTACCTCGATGGTTTTAACCTCGGCACCGGCAGCGGTTCAAAAGCCTACATATCTAACTCAGAAAGATTCGAAATGGGAAAACCCTTCGATGTCATCGGCGGAAAATCGGCTTTCCTGAAAGGCGCCATCGACGGTCTGAGGATTTCCCGCGGTATACGTTATACGGCTGGTATCATAACGGTTCCCGATCGGCGGAACATGCCTGCAGACGCCAGCACGATTGCCGTTTGGAATTTTAATGAAACGGCAGGCGATGGCAAATATTTCGATGCGGTCGGCCAGAAGATGCTCGAGAAGAAATAATGACTGACGATGCGAGAAAGCGGCTACGGCCGTTTTCGCGCGTCAGCGCAGGCGAAAAGAAACCCCGCCGAAATAGGCCGACGTTCCGGGTTCGGCCGTCGTCGGCTGATTGTATTCTTTGATGCTCAGGTACATGGAATATTTCGCATTATTAAAATAATGCAGCGATACCAGGCCGCCGACAATACTCAATGTAATGCCGGCGCCGAAAATGATCCATCCGGTTTTGGTGCTGATGACATCCCATTCGACGAGCGGGTAGGTCGCGAGGCGCGCGACGATACCGACGGGCACGGTCGACCAGAACCAGATACTGGCGGTGCGGTTTTGTTCGTTCGCATCCGTTGCATACATCAACGCTGCCGGGTTTTCGCGTACCAGCGGGACAATATCGCCGACGCCGAAGGTGTTGGTTTTTGCAAAGACGCCATCGCTGCGTATGATGTGCGAAGAGTTCGAGATATTCCAGATGCCCGGCGCGTGTTCGATATGGATGGTGTGTTTCGGCGTAGCCGCGCTCGCGGAGAAGAATGCCGAACAAAGCACGATAAAAAAAAATCGCATGCGGGGTTAATCCGCCGGTTCTTCGGCTTTCATCATGTCGCGCAGTTCGGCAGCGCGTTCGAAATTAAGTTGTTTCGCGGCGTCGAACATGGCTTTTTCAATGGCTTTTTTCCAGGCGTCGGCCGATTTGAATTTTTTGCGTGAGAATTCGTGCAGATTTTCTTCGACGCGTTTCCAGTGATCGGCTTCGAGCGCTTTTTCACGCTCGATAAAATCCTTGATTTCTTTTTGAACCGATTGCGGTGTGATGCCGTGTTGGGTGTTGTGTGCGATCTGCAGCTCGCGGCGCCGGGTGGTTTCGTCGATCGCCGACTTCATCGAGTCGGTCATAGTATCGGCATACAGAATCACATGGCCGTTGACGTTGCGCGCGGCGCGGCCCATCGTCTGAATCAAAGAGCGATGCGAGCGCAGAAAACCTTCTTTATCTGCGTCGAGAATCGCGACCAGCGAGACCTCGGGCAGGTCGAGCCCCTCGCGCAACAGGTTGATACCCACCAAGACATCGAAGATGCCTTTTCTGAGATCGCGCAGAATCTCGAGGCGTTCGAGTGCGTCGATGTCTGAGTGGAGATAACGCACCTTCACCGAGGCCTTTTCGAGATAGTCGGTAAGCTCTTCGGCCATCTTCTTCGTCAGTGTCGTCACCAGCACGCGCTCAGAGCACTTCACGCGTTTGTCGATTTCGAGAATCAGGTGGTCTATCTGCCCCTCGCTGCCGTGAATTTCAATTTCGGGATCGAGCAGGCCCGTCGGGCGAATGATCTGCTCGACATGCGCATCGCTCTTTTCCAGTTCATACGCGGCTGGAGTGGCGGAGACATAGAGCACGTTTTTCGCGAGCGTTTCAAATTCTTCGAATTTCAGCGGCCGGTTATCGAGCGCGCAGGGCAGGCGAAAACCGAAATCGACCAGAGTTTGTTTGCGCGTGCGGTCACCGGCAAACATCGCTCCGATTTGTGGCACCGAAACATGGCTCTCGTCGATAATGACCAGCATGTCTTCGGGAAAATAATCGATCAGACATTCGGGCCGCGCGCCGGGGGGACGTCCCGTGAGAATACGCGAGTAATTTTCGATGCCGCTGCAGTAGCCCATCTCGCGCAGCATCTCCATGTCGTAGGTGGTACGCTGGCGCAGGCGTTCGGCCTCGAGCGGCTTATTCACCTGTTTAAAGTATTCGAGCTGCGCGTCGAGTTCGCGTTTCATCTCTTCGACCGCATGTTCAAGTGTCGCCGGCGAAGTGATGAAGTGCTTCGCGGGGTAGACGGCGATGCGTTTTAATGTCTCTTTTTTCTTACCGGTTAGAATATCGAATTTGTGTATCGCTTCGATCTGTTTGCCGAAAAACTCGATACGGTAGGGTTCGTTGGCATACGCGGGAAAAATATCGATGACGTCGCCGCGCACCCGAAAACGCCCCTGGAAAAGTTCGGTGTCGTTGCGCGCGTACTGCATACGCATGAGCCGCGCCATAATTTCATCGCGGCTTGCCGGTACCGCCGTATCGATCATCAGCACCGAATCTTTATAGGTGTCGGGTGAACCCAGACCATAGATGCAGCTTACCGACGAAACGATAATGACGTCTTTGCGTTCGATGAGCGACGCGGTCGCCCTGAGGCGCAGTCGGTCGATTTCATCGTTGATCGACGACTCTTTCTCGATGTACGTGTCTGTCACAGGTACATACGCTTCGGGCTGGTAATAATCGTAATAGCTGATGAAGTATTCGACGGCGTTTTCGGGGAAAAACTCGCTGAACTCGCGGTAGAGCTGCGCCGCGAGGGATTTGTTGTGCGTGATAACGAGTGTCGGTCGCTGCAGGTTTTCGACGACGGCCGCCATCGTCATCGTTTTACCCGAGCCGGTCACGCCAATCAGCGTTGCTTTGCCGTCGGCGGGATGCAGCGCCTCGGTCAGTTCACGGATTGCCGTCGGCTGGTCGCCTGCCGGCTTATACGGGGCATGGAGTTTGAACCTCATGGGCCTTCGGGGCCGTTCTTGCGGTCTATCTGCGGCAGAATATAGGTGCTGATCTTCTGGCTGACCTCAACGGGTAAAAAACCATACTTTTCACGAAAGAGTTTTTCCATGCGGTCGGCCGACGAGTGGCGCGCGACCTGCAGGCGCAGCTCTTCGGTTTCGATATACGCCGCGCGGCGTTCTTTTTTTAAGCGTTCGATTTCATAAGAGACAATCGCCATACGAATATTGCGGTAGAGAAAAGCGAAGACAATCCCCCCGATGAGCAGAATAATCAGCGAGAGGGCAACCAGGTTTTTCAGGTCTTCGTATTTATCGCTTTGGCGAAACATATCAGAAGGGGGCGGCGCCACCCAGCGGATACTGCGCGGCGACGCTTACACCGGTCGATTCGAAATTCAGCGTGCTGTCGAACAGAGAATTTACATAAAGCTGCGCGGCGAAGGCGATACTTTTCCAGCGTTTTTCAAAGCTCAGAAGACCCATCGCCGCAAAAGTCGCGTAACTCGCGGTGAAGGTATAACCCTTCAGATCGGCGTAACTGATTCCCGCGAGCGCCGAACCGAAGATGGCGGCGTCCATCGCCTCGAAGCGCCAGAGGAGAAATTTCGGCCCCGCGTATCCGGAGATCAGCTGTATTCTGCGCGCGGAGCTCTGGTAACGCGCGAAGGTCGACAGCACAGAAATCGCGCGCAGCCGGTAGACTGGTTTCTCAAAGAGTAACCAGTCGGCGCCGATGCGCGCTTCGAAACCCGAACGAAAGATGCCCGACAATCCGCCGATCGTCATGTACGCGAAGCCCAGCGAGGTATTCAAAACCACGTCGCGCTTAATTTGTAATCCGGGTTCGCGTACCGGCGGCTGCGTTTTGGAAAGAACGGGAATTTCGGCGAGGTTGGAGCGCGTTATTTTGATCGGTTTGGGCACATATTTCAGGCGCACCGTATACTCCGCGTCCGTTTCGTCGATCAGTTCGGCGCCGAGCACGTTCTGGCCGTTCCTCTGGAAAAAATCGTAATTTTTGCCCGGCTCGAGCGCCGACAGCGCTATCCATGTACACAAAAATAGCGTCAGGATTTTTTTCATTTCAGCGCTTTTTTTCCGGCGACTTTCTCCCGTGTCTGGATATTAGACTTGTCCAGTTCGAGATTTCCCAACACTGAATAGAGAAAAACCGTTTCTTCTGTCTCTTTATAAACCACGCCGTAGAATACGTTACCGTCGACCATCGTGAGTTTGTCGATTTTTTCCTGTTGCGTTTTGATGAGTTGTTCTTTTTTGGTTTCCGCAAGATTTTCAGACTGTTTCGCAATCTTTTCGTTTCTGAGGTTCAGCTCGTTTTTGACCTTCGGTTTTGCGGGTTCCGCTACCGGGGGCGCTGGTTTGACGGGGGGGATATCCCTCTTTTCCGGTTCTTCGGGTATTACGAGTTTCTGTATCACCGACTGTTCAGTTTGTTTTGCGGCTTTTTCGGCGGCGGCTTCTTGATGCAGCTGCACCGCCGACTTCTCAAGCGGGGTTATCGTCGCCATGAATTCTTTATCTTTAACGACCGTTTCTGAATTCTTTTTAGACTCTTTCGCTAAATTTTCATCGTGGCCGAGAAAGGTGCCGAGCAGGTACATCCGCCGGTTGGCGTTGATCGCGTATTCGGATCTGCCTGCCGCAATGAGATTGCGGTAAATACTCAGCGCCTCTTTGGAACGCCCTGTCTCTTCGAGCGCACGCGCCGTGAGAAAGCGGATTTTTTCAGATTGATTTCTGGGGTCGACTCTCGTGAAATTTTCCAGCGCCTTGAGATAGGCGGCGGCGTTGTAATAGAGTTCGCCGCGTTTCGCGGGGTCGGCCACCGCTTCGATAAAACGTATCTTCGCTTCGAGCGCAGTCAGAAAATCGGTGAGTTTTTGCGCGATCCATGCGCTCTTCGAGCCTGGTGTGTGTGCGACCGTATCGAAATCGGCGAGAGCCGCCCTGAACTCGCTGATCATCGCGGCACAAAACCCCCGGTGCAGAAGCGCAAACTCGCGTTCGGGGGCTTCGAGTCTGAATTCGCGCAGGTAGACGTCGTAACTCTTCACCGCCTTACCGTATTCGCGGTATGTCTCAAACTGGAAGGCCAGATCGAGCACGATTTCTTTTTCGGGCGTCGTACCGAGGCGAAGGCGCGGTAATCCCGTAATGAAGTTGAAGGCGTTCAGCAGCGGTAAGGCCGCACGATCGACCAGGGAACCTTCTTTATCTTTTGCATGGCTTTGGCGAATGGCGATGAGTGCGCTTTCGGCCTCTTGTTTATAAGAAGCGGCATTCTCGCGGTTACCCGACATGGCGCTCTGGTTGATCAGCGATACGCGTGAAAGCAACGTTACGTTTCTCAGGTCGTCGTTTTTTTCGTTAAAAGATTGTAACGAGTCGCGCAATTCGAACATGCGCAGGCGCGTCACCGTGGTGAGTAAGGTGCCTGCGAGCACAACCGCTGCCGCACCCATGAGTGCTGCGCCTAAAAAACCAGTCGCCCGGGCTTTTTTAACCCAGTCCATCAGACCTCGAGTACAAGTAAAGTCACGTCGTCGTCGGCATGAGCGCCGCCCGTAAACGTATCGAGTTCGCGCAAAATCACCGCTTTTATCTCATCGACACTCTTCTGCGAGGCCGCAGCCGCGGCGCGGGCGATACGATCGCTGCCGAAAAGTTCGCCCGAACTATTTTTACCTTCGCTGATGCCGTCGGTATAAAGCACGAGTTTTGACCCGGGCCCGATCTTGAGCCGCGCAGTTTCAAATTCGAAAGGCGTGTCGCTCATCATGCCGAGGTAAAACCCGTTCGATTTCAGCCGCTGCGCTTCTCCCGAAAGAATCACAGGTTCGGGATGCGTCGCGTTACAGTATTCGATTTCGTCTTTGTGTACGCGGATAAAAAGTGCGGTCAGATATTGCCCGGTCATTTCGAGCGAAGCCGCGAGGTGTTTGTTTACGGCGGTCATAATCTCACCCGGGTCGCTCAGCCGTTGTGTGAATCCCGAAAATGCCGATTTTGCCATCATCGTGAGCAGCGCTGCGGGCACACCATGGCCCGATGCATCGCAGATGAGATAGCCGGTACTGCCGTCGGCGAATGCGTAGACGTCGTAAAAATCGCCCGATACGGCATAGAGCGGTTTATATTCGAGCGCCATAGGGTGCGGATAATCCCCTTTGGGAAAAATACTTTTCTGAATGTGCTGCGCGATCATCAGTTCGTGCTGCATCATGTCGTCGCGGCTTTTGATCTCTTCGAAATTCTTGCGGATCGTCTCTTTCTGGTCGCGGATGTCTGTCGACATTTTGTTAAAGGTTTGTATCAACGCGCCGATTTCGTCGCGGCGTTCTGTGTAACCGGCAACCTGCGCAAATTCACCCCGCCCTGTCGCATGCGAGGCGATGCGTAACTCTTTCAGCGGTTTAACGATCATACGATAGAGCAGAAACCCCAGCGCCGCCTGAATGAGCAGCAGCAGCACGACGATTGCGGCGCCGAGCCGCAAAAGACGCGATAGTTCGGTGCGCATGCTCTCCATGCTGAAAACACCGCGCAGCAGAATTTCTTGCCCGCGGTCATTCAGAAAGGGGATATAGACAGTGAGTTTGTAGGCCATGACATCAGGGGCGCTGTAAAAAGGTTCGTTGTTGAATTCTTTCAGCCGCAGCGTTTTGATGACATTCTGTAATTCTGCGGGGGCGAGTTCTTTCTTCTGCGCGGCTTTGGGCCAGCTGAGGTACACGGTATTTGTATTCGAGACCACGTCGAATTCAAGCAGCTCGGGCGGCAGGGCTTTTTGCGCGTTTTGAAAAACACCGGCTATCGCGGTGGCGGCGGTTTCGCCGCGGTAGAAATCCGCCTTTTGTCTTTCTTTGTTGTCACGTACCGCGGCGGCCAGGCGCTGTTCGACGGAGGTAAGCGTACGGTACATTTCAAGCGAAGCTTTTTCGGCAATGAGGCGCATCTGGTTCGAACCCGTGGCGAGCCAAAAAAGCAGTATGTTGATGAGCGTGAAGGCGAAGAAGATGAGACTCAGCCGGCCAATGAGCGACATGCGACGAAACATAACGGAGCGGGTATGATATGCCGGCTGCGCCCGGGGGCGTAAACAATTTCAGCCCTTTGGTGGAGTGTCATACCGACTATCGTGTCATTACTTGACTGCGCAGAAATTGAATGACGAATGCCAGTGGTCGTGTTCCCCTCGCCGGTAGGATTTCTCTCTCTTCTGCTCGCGGTTTGCGTAGCGGCCAGCGGCTGCGCAACGCTCGATGAAAAACGCAAAGAGTCGCCGTATTTTTCCGAAGACCGTTTTCGTAATATCGATAACGACGAAGGTATAACCGATAAGGGGTTCTGGTCGCTCGTGCGCTGGAAGCTTTTTTCCCGCCGCGAAGCCGAGGTGATTCCCGATGCGGCAGATGAGTCACCGGCCACGAAAAAAATAACGGCGGCCGATCTCATTGCCCCGCCGGGAAAAATGCGCATCACCTGGATCGGCCACGCGACGGCCTTTATCAGTGTGCACCGCGACGGTCGTGTGACGAATATTCTCACCGACCCGGTGTTCGGCGGTATCTTCACCGTTTCGCGGCGTACTGAAATGCCGTTGCCGAAAGAAGCATTGCCGCCCGTTGACCTGGTCGTTGTCAGCCATTCGCACTACGACCACTGCGATCTCGACGATCTGCGTTTTCTGAACGAAAAAAATCCGCAATTAAAAATCGTTTTGCCCGAAGGCCAGCGCGAGTGGGGTTTGAAAAACGGCCTTCGGGGCGCCGAAGACATGCGCTGGTGGACAAAACAAAACGTCGGCGGCGTCGAATTACATTTTTTACCGGCGCAACACTGGTCTTTGCGCGTGCCCGGCGACCGTATGCAGTTCCACTGGGGCAGTTATGCATTCGTCGCGGGAAAAACGGCGGTTTATTTTGCCGGCGATACAGGTTATGCGTCGCATTTTCGCCGCATCGCGGAAAAATTTCCGCAGGGGTTTACGGCTGCCCTGATGCCGATCGGTGCTTATGCGCCGCGTTGGTTCATGAAACCCACGCACATCGATCCGCCCGAAGCGGTCGCCGCGGCGCTCGAGCTGAAAGCGAAAATCATTCTCCCCGTGCATTGGGCGACGTTCCGGCAATCCGACGAAAAAATGATGGAGCCGATTCTGTATCTGCAGCGCGAGGCCGCCGCAAAAGGGATTCGTTACCGGCACTGGGTTCCGGGAGAGTCTTATGAGATTGACATCCGGTAACTGCGGCGATAATACGTAACCGTTCGCGGAGGGTACATGAAAGGTTTCAGCGTTACAGGCGATTCGCCCGAAAAATTTATGCGCAAGCTTGAAAAGGCATTGCACAAGGGCGAGCTGGGTAAATTTGCCAAAATGGGGTTAAATCTTCCCGAAGCGAAAATCAGCTTTGAAAAAATGGGCGTCACCGAATTCACGTATAAGATTTCCGCCGACGGCGATACTTTTACCGCGAACAAAACGGGAGAAAAAGTCGCGCTGACGCATGCTTTTTTCCGCAACGAAGTCGAGCGTGAACTCGAGCGCATTATTCACCGCTTCGGCGGCACCATAGCCAAATAAACAGGTTGGGCTTAAAGTAACCGACGCTGAAATTTTTGCTATACTTCGCCGCCCCCGCCTGTAGGGTGGCCGACTATGAGTATTCAAGAAGACATAAAAAAGTACATTGATCAGGCCAGCTCGCAGATCAATGTTGGCAAAGAGAAACTTGAGGGATTGGTCGCGTCTTTGGCTCTCGACGAGAAAAAAGCGCAGATCGAGAGCATCGTTGCGGCTCTCAAAGAAAAAGGGCTGAAAGACACCGTCGCTTCGTGGGTCGGTACGGGTGAAAACCATCCGATCAATCCCGATAAGATCAAAGAAGCGCTGGGTGTGAACAAGATCGAAGAACTCGCAGCGCAGGCGAAGATGAAAGCTTCCGAAGTGCCGCAAGCGCTCTCGAACCTGCTGCCGCAGATTATCGACAAGCTGACACCCGACGGCAAAGAACCCGAAAACGGCATTGCCGCAGCCGCGGTAAAGCTGCTCAAGGGTATCCAGTCGAGAACCGGAGCCAGTGCTTAAGAAAATTCTGATAGCGCTCGCGGCAGTTGCCGCGGCGCTCACTGTTCTATGGGTATACTATGGAGGCTTTGCCTCCCCGGCGCCGATTCACCGCGCCGAAGCCGGCCCGTTTCACGTCGCGTATATCAGTCACGTTGGGCCATACAAAAAAATCGGGGATGTCATTAAAAAGCTCAAAAAAGAAATCGAAGCGGCCGGTATTACCGATTACCGCGCAGGCGGCCTCTATTATGACGATCCGAAAATTGCCGGCGAGTCCCGTTGCCGCGGCGAAGCTATTGCCGTTTTAAAGCCCGAACAGCTTGAGAAACTGAAGGGGCACCCCGTGCTCAAGACCAAAACTATCGAACGGCGCGAATACCTCCAGACCGTTTTTCCGTTTCGCGGCATGGTGTCGGTGATGGCGGGCCTGATGAAGGTCTACCCGATGTTCGACAAATACTTCAAAGAAAACCAACTGGCACCGTATGTCTACCGCGAGAAAGATTTCGAAGACGAATACGGCATCGAGATCTACGGCCCCGAGAAGATTTTTTATTACATGACGTTTAAAAAGTGAGGATAACCATGAGAAAAATTTTTGCGTTAGTAGTGCTGGCGGCGTTGATGGTCGTCCCATCGCTTTTTGCAGGTGCGGTTGGCAGCGACTGCACATTTAAGGGCAAAAAACTTTATGGTAAAGTGCAGGTTGTCACCTCATTCCCCGACATTAAAGTCCAGGTGGTCGATTCATTTCCCGATCTGAAAGTGCAGAAAGTCACTTCGTTTCCCGACAGCTGCGGCAAGTGGCAAGACACAACTTCTTTCCCCGATCTCAAGGTTCAGTTTGTGACCTCTTTTCCGGATATTAAAATCAAATACGTGACTTCGTTTCCGGGACTCTGACTTTAAGTGAAGAAAAAAATTGCCCTCGGTATCTTCGTAGCGCTGATCGTCGCGGTTGGCCTCCAGGTACGTTTTGATATACCAGCAGCCGAAGTCGAAGCGAAGTATAAGTTACCCGATTCGAAATTCATCGATGTCAAGGGTCTGCGCGTTCATTATACAGACACCGGTAAAGACAAAGAGAAGCGCGAAACCATCGTGCTCATCCATGGCACGGCGGCCAGTCTGCACACCTGGGAAGGCTGGATGCCCGGACTCAAAAAATCCTTCCGTGTCATTCGCATGGATCTGCCGGCATTCGGCCTTACCGGCCCCGCGCCCGACCGCAACTATTCGATCGAAAATTATGTGAAGTTTCTCGAAGACTTCTTCGCGGCCCTGGGTATAAAGCAGATTAACCTGGCGGGCAATTCTCTCGGGGGTCATATTGCGTGGCGCTACACCGCGGCGCACCCCGATGACATTTCTAAACTGATACTCATCGACAGCGCCGGTTTACCGCGCATGGGCGAGATTCCTTTGCCGATTCGCCTGGCGCGCAAAGCGGGATTGAGCACCGTGGCCAAATATATCAGCCCGCGGTTTCTGGTGAAGCGCAGTCTGAAAGAGGTGTATTTCGACGCCACGAAGGTGAACGATGCGCTGATCGATCGGTATTTTACCATGACCCTGCGCGAGGGCAACCGGCAGGCCTTTGTCGATCGCGCGATGCAACTCGCCGAAGACGACGGTAAGTTGCTGCGCAAAATCGGCAGCCCCACGTTGATTCTGTGGGGCCGTCACGACAGATGGATTCCCGTAGAGCAGGCCGAGAATTTCCGAAAAAAGCTGCTTTTACCGCAGGTCAAAATCTATGAAAACGCGGGGCACATACCGCATGAAGAGATACCGGCAGAATCGCTCGAAGATGCCTTAAAATTTCTGCGTTAAATCGACAGGCTGCTTAAATATCGAAGGTAAATTCGCGATCACCCGCGAATTTCCCGGCGTCGTAACTACGTTCTGCGAAACGTATCTTTCCGGTTTTATCGATAGAAACATGGCTTGAGACGCGCGTGCCATAGCCCTGGGTGGCAATAAAGATCGAAGAAAGTACTTTCTCTGTTTCCACCGGCAATCCGGTTTTTTGTACCTCGGTCTCGTCGGCCATGACGCGGTCGGCGAGCAGCGTAAAAATCAGCTTGTTGTCGGTGTGGTTGGTCGTCGCAAACCGCGCTTTTGCTTTTTTAACCTTCGGCCAGGGTGTATCGAGCAGATGGTTCGAGAGCCCATAGATTCTGGGAGCGAGTTCGGTCGCCGGCTTTCCCGAGCGGTTACTGTAATAGAAGACTGAGTTGGCATCGCCAAAAAGCAGATTGTAGCCGTTAAATTCATCGCGCGTCTGCCATAAGCTTTCGGCATATTCTTTCGCATCGCCGGTTTCGAGAAAATTCTGTACTAAGAGCCCCCGCGATTTTTTTTCTTTTTGCTCTTTGCCCGGTTCGCGGTAGTTCGTCACTGCGGCAAAATGGCCGCGCTTATTTACACCAAGCCAGGTGCCGCCGGCCGTCAGGTCGCGGCCTGCGAGAATCGAAGCATGGTCTTGCCACCAATCCAGTGGGGTGGTGGGGCGCGCATAAAACTCGTCGCGGTTTGCCGCGAGCACAAGGGGGTAATCCACATCTTGCCTGAAAGAGAGAACGATCAGACACATTATTCTAATAGCCCTGCGGCGAAGTGACAGAGTGCGGTCAGTCTTTCGGTC
>JAFLED010000004.1 GCA_017302045.1 Spirochaetota bacterium | reverse complement strand
AAATCCCCCGCGATGCTTGCCGTCTCTGCTTCGCCGGCGGGAATACGAAACAGCACTTCACGACCGTGATTCACGGGCGTATCGAGCACAAAAACACCTGTCGAAGCCGCGAACTGGTCGTGCAACAGGTGAAAGACCGATGCCATCTGGCCGCCGGTATCTTTCTCGTGCTGCGGGTGTGTATCGTCGACGGTGTAAAGACCGTCGACCCAGAATTTATAGCGGACTTTTTTCGTCGGCGATGCATGCACAATTTCGGGCGGCGCATAAAAATAAATCCACACGCCATATTTGTTGCGGCGCATCGCCTGGTGCGGAAACCCCGGAATGTCGGCAACGAAGCGCACTTCGCGCGCCGCGCGGTTATGGTAAGAGAAAAGCACGCCACGCGTCGCAAGCCCGTTGCCGCGCGCATATTGGTAGGTATCCATGAGTGTGACAAAACGAGGTTTTTCAGCGGCGCGCATCGTTTCGAGTGTATTGCCGTAAACCACCGGTTCGGCCTGTGCCTGGCTCTGCTCGAGTTGTTCTGACGTGAGGTCGAATTCGTCGTTTTGGCCCGGCGCTGCACCGATTGCTGAGACGGCGAGCAATACCGCGAGAAATCCCTTTATTTTAGTTGCTGGGCTGTATTTACCGGTTGCAGGTGACATAAATCCCTCAAATTATTTTCGGAAAAACCGATAAATACTTGAGGGATAAACCCCGGCAGAAAAGACATGGCCGACGAGCAAGCAAAACCCGAAATCACGTATAGCCCTGAAGAGCTCGAAACCATTAAGGAACTCACCAGTTTCTTTCTGAAAGCGCCGGGACAGGTCGATCTCGACCAGACCGAAGACCGGCCTGAGGGCGAAGAAGGCGACGAAGTATCTGGTGCCGCTGCCCTGGGCGCCGCGGCCGTCGACGCGGCTGCGCCCAAGCGTCCCGTCGCAGACCTCTCGAAATTCGACGATATCATGAACATGGACGTCGATAATTTCGACGCTCCCGCGGCTGCCGACGAGCCCAAAGATGTGCCGTTGGATGTCCCCCTCGACGACGCACCGGCGATGGATTTTGATACTCCACCCGAAGCCGTTACGAATCTGCCAGCAGCAGATCCGCTGGTCGAGGCCTCTGATACAGGTGATTTTGCACTACCTGGCATTGAACCCGCGCCGACAGCGGGCAGCGACGATCTCGCAAGCGATTTTAATTTCGATGCGCCTCCCGCAGAACCTGCCGCCCCCGCAGCGGGCGATATGGATTTTGGCAACTTCGATCTGCCACCGGCGACTTCTGATGCCCCAGCGGCCACCGACGATTTTACTCTGCCTGAAACAGCCGCGGCAGACACAGGCAGCGACTTTAACTTTGATGCTCCGGCCGACACTACCCCCGCGGCCGAAACCGACTTTGGCGCCGATTTCGGCGCACCAGCCAACGAAGCGCCCGCGTTGGATTTCGACCTGCCCGGCGAACCCGCAACAGAACCTGCCAGTGACGCACTCGATTTTGGCGCACCGGCGGGCGACGATTTTGCCCTGCCCGATGCCGCAGCACCGGATACAGGCAGCGATTTTAATTTTGATGCGCCGGCGAGCTACGGGCTCAACGCGATGGCTCCGGCTGCCGATGCTCCCATGGATCTTGGCGATACCCCTGCGCCCGACCTGAGTGATTTCGATTCTGCGCCGGCTGTTGCGCAGCAAGACGACGCATTTAACTTCGATTCAGCCGCACCCTCGCTCGACGACCTTTCGCCCGAAGTTGCGCTGGGTGCCGGTGCCGCGGCAGGCGCGCTCGCAGGCGCTTCGCTCTCTTCAGACCTGAGTTCGCTGGCGGCCGAAGAAGCCGCGACTGTCGACCCGGCGACGCTGCGCCGTGTGCGCGACACGCTGCGGTCTTTTCCCTCGCCGCTGCGCCGCCGTCTGAGCAAGGCGCTGCTCGACGAGAATATGAAGCCGGCGGATTCGACCGAGCTGATGCGACTCTTATCCGAAGGCGCATCGGCGAATGAAATCAGCGCGTGGCTCGATTCTAAAAACGTCGAAGAAATACCCGAAGAACTCGCCGACAGCGAGGGCCCGCGTATCGTCATGGCGCGGCCCGAGTACACAGACGAAGGTCTTGCACGCCAGGAACG
This sequence comes from Spirochaetota bacterium, assembly GCA_017302045.1. Lineage (GTDB taxonomy): Bacteria > Spirochaetota > Leptospiria > Turneriellales > Turneriellaceae > Turneriella. Next base: position 38,960 of record JAFLED010000004.1, on the reverse strand, counting down.
CCTCATCAAACTCACGCGCTTCGGCGCGATCGCGGCGTTTGTACTCATCGCCGTCGTCGGTGGTACGTATTTTGCGCTACTCAAACCCTATTTCTACCGGCAGGCTGTGGCGAAAGGCCGCGACATGATTCTGCAACGCGGTAGCCAGGCGGTACCCGAAGCGGAGCGCCAGTTTGAAAAAGCGCTCAGCTATTACGATAAAGACACCTACGCCTATTTGCAATACGCGGATGCCTACCGTTACAAAGGTCTCTATGCCGAAGCTTTCGCAAAACTCTTCGCCGAAGTGAAACTGCCTGGCCAGGCCGCGCGGGTCGGCGACAAAGAAATCCGTTCGAGCGGCGAATTATTCGGTGCGCTGAAACGCGTGCCGGTCGTTGCGTATGCCGGCGGCGAAACCATGGTGAACGTGAACGGCACGCCGCTGGCGATGGGTAAAAAAGGCGCATACGTCATTTCACATCTCGATAACCGGCGAGACGAAGCGCAGGTTCTGCTCGCACTCGGTCAGTTTCATTCGAACCCGTCGCGGCGTTTCGGCCGCGAACCTTACAAGAACAATTTTCTCGGTGCCGATTATTACCGCCGCGTGCTGATGGCAAACCCCGCGACACCTTCGTTCAAAAAAGAAGAAATGATGGATCGTGCCGTCATGGGTATCGGCGATATCTTCTACCATGAAAAAGACTATGACCGCGCGCTCGACTATTATAAGAAGATTCTCGACAAGGAGCCTGAAAATGCCACGGCGCATGCCGGTGTCTTAAAGTCGCTCATCAAACTCTTTCATCTCAACAACGACCCGCGCATGGTGATTCAGCACCATACGATGGTAAAGAACAAGAAGATCGAGAACAAGCTGCCGATGTACATCAAGGCGCGCCTCGCCGCCTTCTATATCGATCTTCCCGCAGAAAACGAGCTGCGCGTGAAATACAATATCTCGCCGGCAAACATGCTCACAGGTCAGCAGCTGAAAACGCGCACCGATGACCTGCTCAATTCTATCTTCAGTTCGAGTGAAACAGACAGTTTTGGCGTCAAACACGAGGGTACGCGCTTCGCCGAGGGCTATTACCAGCGCGCCCGCTCGTATGCCAAAGACAAAAATCAGGTGCGTATGGCACTCAAGCAGTTCGAGTACGCGTTTCACTATGACCCGCGCCACTTCATGGCGCTCAACGACCGCGCCGAGCTATTAACCTCGCTTAACGATTTTTCGGGTGCCACCGAACTTTTGCGACTGGCAAAACAGCTGAGCGCCCCCGATAAACTCGCCGAACTCGGCGAAAACGAGCAGGACGAGACGCTCTCCGACGCGCCCGTCGGCATTATCTCTTTCAACATGGGCAAGGCGATGTACCTCGATGCGATACGCGATCTCGCGAATTCGGAGACATGGCTGCGCCTCAAAGAAACGCAGAAGTACCGCTCGGCATCCGACAGCGGATCGCATGCCCTGCTCGCGCACCTCGACCGTATCGAGCTCGAATTCAACGAAGCGCGCAGTCTCGGCATCGCCGGCACCAAGGCCGAAAGCGATCTCATGTATTTTTCGGGCTGGTCGAAATTCGTGAAGAACGACCACCGCGGCGCGCTCGCCGATTGGGAAAAAATCGATCCCGAAAAGACGGCCTCGCTGCCGAATCTGAGTCTCGCGCAGTCGCATTGTTATTACCGCCTTGCGGTCGAAGAGACCGCCGCGGGTAAACGCGAGAAATATCTCGACAGCGCGCTGGGCTTACTCTTCTATTCGCAAGACCGCTACAACGCGCAGGTCGGTACGATAACCCGCATCGACGCCTCAAACGAGAAACACGCGCGGCTGATGTCGAACCTTGCCATTATCGAAAACAATATCGGGGCGATCTACGAAATGCTCGACGACGAACAGAAGTCGCTCATGCACTACTGGAAATCCATCGAGAATTCGAAACGCATCGGCAAAGAAAACGAAATCGCCAACCTCAACATTCGTCTCAGCTTCAAGCGCAAAGCGCTCGGTGAGGGCGAAAACGTACCCGTGATCATGGATTATGTTCCTCCGATGATTACGGAAGATTTATAGGCTTACCGCTGCCACGATGGCATCTTTGCGGTAAGCCGATGATCACGGAAGATCTATAGTTTTTTTTAAGCCCGGCGCAGTTCTTTCATCGCATCGGATTCATGTGCGAAATACCAGACGGCGATCGCAAACGCAAGAAATTGTAAAACTGCACTCGCAAAGAACGGCATGCCTGCCTGCAGCGTGTTGATCGCGCCTGGTGCGTGCGTGAATTTCGAGAGAATCGTCAGGGCGATAAAAGGCGCGGCTACCTGGCAAAGACTTGCAATCGAGGTCAGCGACCCCATCGCAATGCCCTGCTTCTCGGGCGGTACGCAGCGCGAAACATGCGCCTGCAGCGAGGGCCCGGCCGCATTGGCAAGAATGCAGATCGCGAGAATTACATACATGTAAAAGCCCGCGGGGGCCAACCCCATCAGTAAAAACTGCAGCGCGCAGAAAAAGAGCCCGATCTTGGCAAGACTGACTTCGCCGAATTTTTTGATGAGTACGCCGAGCAGGCCACCCTGTACGATCGCAGCTGAAATACCCACACAGAAGAGCGCAATACCGTTATCTTTCGGCGTCCAGAAGAAGCGTGTTTCGGTATAACGCACCCAGACAGAATGCATCATGAACTGCGCAAGGTTCGTCATCGCAATCGCGAGAATAAACATGCCGAGGCCCTTGAGTTCGACAAGACCCTTGAGCGCCGAGAAAGCGTTCGCCTTTTTGAGCGAGAACGGCGTGCGCAGGTTATGCGGCAGCGATTCGGGCAGCACAAAGAAACCGTAGACGGCGTTCAAGAGCGAGAAACCCGCCGCGGCGAAAAAGGGGTATTCCGCTCTATAATCGCCGAGAAAACCGCCGAGCATCGGCCCCAGAATAAAGCCGATACCGAATGCCATACCGATCATGCCGAAACCTTTTGCGCGATCTTCATTCGTGGTGACGTCGGCGATGTAGGCGCTACCCACCGAAAAACTCGCGCCGGTGATGCCGCCTAAAAGCCGCGCGGCAAAAAGTACGGGAATCGACCATGCAATGCCCTGCAAGATAAAATCGAGTCCGAGGCCGACAATCGAGATCAGAATCACCGGGCGCCGACCGAACTTATCGGAGAGCGCACCGAGAATCGGCGAGAAAAAGAACTGCATGATGCCATAACTGGCAGTCATGATCATATACCATTGGTTGGTCTCGATATCGTTGGATGTAAACTTCGACACCATTTTCGGCATCACGGGTATGATCAATCCGAAGCCGATAACATCGAGAAGAATCGTAATGAAGATAAACGACGCGCTTGCGCGGGAGGCTGCCACGCGGCAGACCCGGCGATTCAGACAGACAGTCGAAAGATTTTAGACTACCACCAGCTTTCGCGAATGGCATCCCACGTATCGGTAATGCCTTTATCGTAGTTGAGCGCCCAGATACCAATGCCACCCATCTGCCGCGACTTGATGTAGTCGTACTTCGTTTTCAGCGAATCTTTTGTATCGTACCAGACCTGGTGGCTGACGCCGCCGGCTTTGTAAAAATAATACGGATTCTTGATGGTATTTTCGTACCCGAGAATTGTATTCACACCATCGGGGACAAGATTTTTTACGAGCGGAAGAATCTGATAATACATTTTGATCTTCGCAGAACCCGCTCCGAGGCTCTTACCCGGAATCGCGAAATTTTCGGTGGCATAGTCCTGCATATAATACCCGACACCGCCCAGAAGTTTACCCGCATTCGCCGAACCCATCTTACCGATCCAGTGGTTAAAAAAATACTGATAAGAGAAATTGTATGACCAGGGCGGCACGGGCGAATAGAGCTTATTCGTCGGCCCCGCCTGCGGCGACGAACTGCTATGCCCTTCGTAACTCATCACCATCGCATAATCGAGGTAGTTAATAAAATTCGCGATGTCATACGCGCCCGACCAATCGATCGGCATCAGCGCCATGTGAATGCGGTAGGGCTGCCCGTCGGGTGCATTGCCCTCTGCGCTGAATGCGGTGCGCAGCTCTTGCACAAACAGCGTCAGCCCCGTCTTCGCCGATTTGCCGGGAATCTCAAAGTCGAGGTCGGCCCCGTGCGCGCCGCGCAGTTTCACCTGCGCGACAATGTTCGCAATCATGCGCGCGCGGTTCGTGGGCGAATTCACCATCGTCGCAATCGCATCGGCGCCGAAGAGACAGACAGAAAGCAAAACCTTGACGTTGTTGTTCTTCGCGGTTGTGACCGCAGATGTCGTGCCCCAGCCATTTGTCGTCTTGATACTGCCGTCGGCATTGGGTTCGAGGCAGAACCAGATGAGGTGCGTGAGTTTATCCCACTGGATGCCCGAGGTAGAAGACGACCAATATGTCAGATAGCCCTGTACAACGCGGTTCGCCACCACGACGGCGGTTTCGTCGACAAAGTTGACTGTGAGAGTGTAAGCACCTTTCTTTTCGACGCCGGATGCATTTACATACGTGTCGGCGACCAGGTAATAGGTGCCCGCTTCGAGGCTCTGTGTGAGAGTTGTGTCGTTGCGCGCCAGCACCGCGAGCGGCGAGAGCGATGACAGCAGGTGTATATCGATGTCGACGCCGGTGGACATCCCACTCAGTGTCGCGGTAACTTTGTATTTTTTATTCGCTGGCACGGTGAAAGTGTAAACATACTCGGGGCCCGATTCGTTCTGCGTATACCCGGGATAAAAATTGATGCTGTCGGGCGCGCCGACGGTCCCCGTGTTATGCGTGTTGTCGACATAGGTATAAGGCAGCGCGCCGATATTGATCGTGATGTCAGAGCTCGCAATCTCGGTCAGCTGCACATTCAGCGTAAACGCGCCGTTCTTCGGCACACCAGCGGCGGGTTTAAAACCATCGACGACGATATAATAAGTGCCTGCGGGTAGATTGACAGACGGCGAACCATTCGGTACGCTGACGTCGTTGCGGAAGGCGGCATCGTTGTTGTAGAGAGTCGCGGTTTGAAATCCGCCGACGGGGGTGGTGGCGAGCGAAGTGAGAACATGCAGATCGTTGTCGACAGTGCCGCCCTGCCCTGCCGTCAGCTGCGCTTTAAACTGCACTGCCTTCGCAACCGTGAACTGATACACAACCTCGTTACCGGTTTCATCTTGCGTCGCAGGCGCGTATTTGCCGATCAGCGATTGCGTACTCGTTGCGGTATTCGCGCTGTGCGTATAATTCACAGGCGTCGTTGAAATCGTACTCGTGTTGATCACATACGGATTCGCATTCGTGCCGTCTGGAGTCGGCGGCGGCGCAGGGTTCGCAATCGCGACCGTATAACCCGCACCGGCATTGTCGCTCAGCGTGAGGTCGCCCTCGTCGTCGAAACTCAGCAGACGGTAATAATACGTCGCGCCATACGACGGTAACGTGACGGTGAGCGAATGCGCGGTGCCGGATGTCCCCTCGTCGACGACGATATCGCCGTAGGCAAGATCGTTGCCGAGTTCGAGAATACCCGTTGCGTCGCGGTCGGTTGTCCATGTCACCGTCAAGGTGCGCGCCGCGGCATTTGTCGTCGCGTTGACATTCGTCACCGCGGGAAAAACGCGCACGTGAAACCAGAACGCGCCGAGGTTGTCGACCTGCGCCCTGAGACCGCGCTGTTTCACTTCTGAGGTGACGCGAAAACGATAGCGGCCTTCGGCGAGACCGGTGAGCGTCAGCTGATGGGCCTTGGTACTTTCTTCTTTATAAACACGGTGGTCCGAAAATTCCTGCACGCCCCATTCGACAAGCGCGTCGGCCTCGAGTTCGCTCTCCCAGCTGATTTTGACTGTCGTGCCTGAAACCTCGGCACGGATGTTCTTCAGCGAGAAATCATAACTCAGCTCGCCGTTCGCCGCCCAACCGTCGTCTTCAGGGTTGGGTTTTTCCGCCGTGGGTAATCCGCGCTTGGTCTTGAAACAACCTGCAGCGAGTGTAACCAGAACCAAAAGCGGGATCGCACGGCGCGCAGACATAAGATACCGATGCGTAATGACACCCATGTCATTACAGGGGCCAGTTTTTAGCCAAACTCGAGCACGGCACGCACACCGCCGGTAACACGATTTTCGAGACGTACCTTGCCGCCATGCAGTTTCATCACCTGCGCCACAAAAGCCAGGCCCAGCCCTGTACCCTTGCGCCCTGTATCGGGCCGTTCGAGCGAATAAAATTTCGTGAAAATTTTATCCCGCGCATAATCGGGAATTCCGACGCCATGATCTTCGACGCACACCACAACCCCCGTTCGGCTTTTCGTGACGGCGATGCGGATTTCCTCTCCTGACGCGGAGAAGTCGATGGCGTTTTGCAAAACATTCACCACCGCCTGATAAAGAAAGAAATAATTGCCCTGCACACTAAGCTCTTCGCTTTCGAGCGTAAGTCTGAGATTCTTGGCCGCAAGCATCTCGGTCGAGTCTTCGGCTATCTGCCGCACGAGTTCTCCGAGATGCACCCATTCGGTTTCACCGAGCGAATGCATATTCTCGAGCCGCGCGACCGTTAACAGATTTTCGGTGATCCGCTGTATACGACCGGCTTCGCGCCCGATATTCGACAGAAAACGCCGGCGGTCTTCGGCCGGCAGCTCGCGTTCGAGAATTTCGGCCGCGCCGAGAATACCCGCGACGGGCGTTTTAAATTCATGCGTCAGCATCTGTACAAAATTTTCAATATATTTTTTCGCATCGAGTTCGGCTTCGAGCCGCGGTATCGGGCGCGTGATCCAGTAGTTGAGCGCAAAACCGATGAGGATAAACCCCGCGAAGACAACCGCAATCGTCGCGAGAATTTTTTCTTTCGTTGCTTCGATAGCCTGCTCTAACGTGACAGCGGGCTTTCCCGTCGTGAGCACGCCGACGACCTTGCCACCGGCGCGTATCGGCGCCGAGATATATTTTACACTGACGCCGGGATAACGCACATCGTCGCGGCTCGATCGCGCGCCATAACGTCCGCGCAGCGTGAGGTAGACGTCGTTCCAGCGCGAATAATCTTTACCCGCTGCGAGATATGCGGAATCGTAAAGTACCTTACCCTTATCGTCGGTAATATAGACGCGCAACTGCATGCGCGTTTTCTTCACGCCGAAGATTTCGACGTCGAGCGTGCGTGCGAGTACTGTATCGACAAGGCGGGCCGTGCGTACGACGTCGATACGGCCATCGCGCACGTTTTGTTCGGCGCCCGCAGCCAAAAGATAGGCTGTTTCAGACAACGAATCTTCGAGCACCTGAAAATAGCGCGTCTTGACGTCAGCCATCAGCGTGCGCCCGAGAAAATAGAATGCGACGGCCGCAGTGACGAGCAGCGCCGCCAGAAGCCGCAGCCGAATACTCACCAGTTTTCCTTCAGCGCATAACCAAACCCGCGCTGCGTTTCAATCGCGTCAATATCGGGGTTGATCTTGCGCAGTTTCGCGCGTATGCCCTTGATATGCGCGTCGATCGTACGATCGAAGGGCGCGCTCACCTGCCCCATCGAATGGTCGATGAGCTGATCGCGGCTAAACACCCAGCCCGGTCGGCCCACCAGCGTGCAGAGAATGAAGTATTCATAGCGCGAAAGTTCGAGTTTCTCGCCGAAATACGAAATGCGGTTGCGCTTTTCGTCGATTTCGAAGGGGGTTTTAGACTTAGACTTCGGCGCTTCGGCAGATTTGTTTTCACTGCGCTTGAGAATGACGCGGATACGCGCGACGAGCTCGCGCAGGCTGAAGGGTTTCATCAGATAATCGTCGCCGCCGATTTCGAGACCGACGACACGGTCGATTTCGTCTTGCCGCGCCGATAAAAACAGAATCGGCTTATCGCTGTGTTTGCGTATCTCGCGGCAGACGTCGAAACCCGACATATCGGGCAGATTGATGTCGAGAATAATGAAGTCCGCGCCCTCTTCTTGCAATGCGCGCACCGCGTCGCCGCCCTTCGAGACCCATTTTACGGCGAAATGTTCCGCTTTGAGCGCATAGACAATATTTTCTGCAATGGGTCTTTCGTCTTCGACTAGCAAAATGCGGCGTGGCTGCATACGGTTCGCGGCAAAGAAATAACCGCAACAGCAAGGTGAAGTCGTTTTTCGCCGCGGCGGCGGCAAAATTCACCTGAAATTCACAATGCCTTCATCTACAAACAGGCTGCCCGGTGTAAGTTTCAGCATCATGAAGAAAAACAAACTCCGTAACCAGATACTCTGGCTCTCTCTACTCACGCTGATACTCACAATGCTGGCCTCGCTCGTGTTGCCGCTCGTCAGCGAACGCGCACAGCGCCGCGAAACTGTCTTGCGCGAAATGGCGCGCATCTGGGGTGCCCCACAGATGATCGCCGGCCCCGTCGGTTTTGCGGGCGAGACTGCGATTGAAATGAGCCAGCTACGCGTCGATGGCGTTCTCAAAGTCAGTCTGCGGCGTAAGGGTATCTACCGCTTTCCGCTCTATGCCGCTAAATTGCAATTCACAGGCGAGTTGCGGCGTATGGGTGCACGGCAGATGATGCTGAAATCGCGTGCTCGACTCAGAATCGAAAAAGCCTCGCTCGCGAATGCGCCGCTGCTTTTTTCAGAAACTGTCGAAAACGGCATCTTTGTCTACAAGGCATCTGTGCCCGCGGGGTTTGCAGGAACACGCGTGCAACTGCAGGTCGCCGCCGAAGGTCTGCAAAGCTTCAGCCTGTTACCCGTCGCCACCGAAACCGAACTACGCCTGACCTCAGACTGGAATGACCCGGGCTTTTTCGGCGACTTTCTGCCGTTGACCTACGACATTCAGAAGTCCGGTTTTTCGGCGACGTGGAAAGTCTCGGGTGTTGCGGCACGCAAGTGGAGTGAAATCTTTGCCGCCGTCGACCGCCATACCGAAGTTGCCACCCCGGGCGTCTTCGGCGTCTCTTTTTATCAGGCCGCCGACATCTATCTCGTGACAGAGCGTTCGGTAAAATACGCGATTCTCTTTATCGCCCTGACGCTGGCGGCGCTCTTTCTCTTCGAACTCGTCAGCAGCGCGCAGATTCATCCGATGCAGTACTTTCTCGCCGGTCTCGGCATCGTCATCTTTTATCTGTTGCTGCTCGCGCTTTCGGAGTACCTGGGTTTTGCCTGGGCCTACCTCATTGCCGGTTCGGCGAATACGATTCTGCTCTCGCGGTATTCGGGCGGTATTTTGCTGAGCCGGGCACATGCGGTGCAGTTCACGCTCATCATCGCAGGGCTCTATGCACTGCTCTATGTCATTCTGCAACTCGAAGAGGCTGCCCTGCTTTCGGGATCGCTGACGCTCTTTGCGGCGCTCGCCCTGACGATGTACCTAACGCGGCGCGTTGACTGGTACGCCGTCGGCGAAGCCAAATAAAGGCATATTATCCCGTAACGCCCATAAGGGTTTGCCCGCAAACCCTTGACGGCGTGATCGGGAGCTTAGCCTTAAGAGTCTCGCGCCCATGTTCCGAAAGTCGATGCTGCTTTTCCTGGCGTGGGTTATCCCCCTTGCGGCTGCGCAAAAAATCAACTGGGAAGAAATCGACTGGCAACTGCTGAAAAGCGAACACTTCGATATCTACTTTCCTAAAGGCTATAATCACCTCGCGCAAAAGACACTGACGTATGCCGAAGAGGCGAATATTCACCTGAGCCGCAAGTTGAATCACCGGCTTTCGATGGTGACGCCGATTTTCGTCTACCCGTCGCATGGCCATTTTCAATCGACCAATATCATCCCCTTTGCGATCGACGAGAGCACCGGCGGGTTCACCGAACGCATTAAACGCCGCGTCGTCGTGCCCTACCTCGGCAGCGGCGACGATTTCAGGCATGTCGTCGTGCACGAGCTCGTACACGCCTTCCAGTACGATATTTTGCTCGGGCAGACGATGGGGAGTACCTTCTCTCTGGTTTCGGCGGGCCAGCCACCGCTCTGGTTCGTCGAAGGCATGGCCGAATATTTTTCCCTGGGTTGGGATTCCACAGCCGACATGCAGATGCGCGACGCCGCGCTCACTGATTCGCTGCCGACGCTCGAGATGATGAATGAGTACCGCGTCAAAACCGGATTCATCTTTTATAAAGGCGGACAGTCGGTGATGCAATATATCGCCGAAACCTATGGCGAAAACAAGATCGCCGAAATGCTGCGCGACCTTAGGGATCTACGCGGTATCGAAGACGCTGTGAAAACGAACCTGGGTATTCCCTTCGAAGAATTCGACGACGGTTGGCGGCGCTGGGTCAAACGCAAATACTTTCATCTTGCGAATAAAAAATACGACGAAGAAGAAGGGCCGCTCATCAGCCGGCACAGCGACGACGAGTCGCTCATCAACCTGCACCCTTCGATATCGCCCGACGGCAGCAAGGCCGTCTACCTCACCGCGCGCGGTTTCTATCCCGTGCTCGTGATGCGCGACATCAAAGACTTCAAACAGGCAAAAGATTATTCGTTGCAGAAAAAGAAAGATTTAGGAGATAGCGAGAAAATTCTGTTGAAAAGTTCGGATAACCCTACCTTCTTTCAGCTGCACCTGCTCACGAACCGTATTTCTTTCACTCCCGACTCCCGGCAGATTTTTTTCTCGGCGCGCAGCCAGGGTAAAGACAGGCTGATTCTGTTCGACATCGAAAAACGCAGCATCGTCAGACGCCTCACACCGCCGGTCGATATGGTCATGCACCCGCGCCTGTCGCCGGGGGGCACCCATGCCGTGTTTGTCGGGGTAACGCTCGGCGTTACCGATATCTACCGCATCGAGCTGGCAACCGGCCGCACAGAAAAAATCACGAACGACGCCTTCTCTGAAAAAGACCCTGCGCTTTCGGGCGACGGCCGGCTGATCGTCTTTTCTTCGAACATGAACAGCGCGCAAGACCTCGAGAGCAGCGACTATCATCTCTATGAAATAGATACCGAAACGAAGAAAATCCGCCAGTTAACCAACGACGCCCAGAAGCAGATCTCGGCGCAGTTTTACGACGGCAAATCGAACGATAAGATTCTCTATGTCTCAAACCATACGGGCATTCATAATGTCTATCTGCTCGACCGTAAAACGCTCGCCCGAAAAAAATTTACCGACACGGGTGGCGGGGCGCTCGACGCGCAGGTAACCTATCCCGAAGGCAACGGTGCAAAACGTATCATCTACACGCAGTTTCGCCAGCAGGGTTTCGACATCGCGCTGCGCGAGGTGACACCGGGAGACGAAAAGTTTTACGAAGACGACAAAACCTTGCACACCTATAAACCCTTCGCGCTGCCGCGCTACGAGGGCGGCGAAAAACCGGCGAGCATGGAACCCTACCGCGCTCGCGTCGGCCCCGATTTTATGTTTTTTCTCCTGGGGTATGGTGCGTATTCCGGTGGCAGCTATTTCGCAGGTATGGTCGCGGTCACGGGCTCTGACCTCACGGGAAACCATAGCTTCAGCATGGTTGCAAACTTTCTCACAAATGGTCTGGGCATCTACCAGTTCGATTACGGTTATCTCAAGAAACGCGTCAAAATGCACTGGGGGGGATACCGCACGACATTCGCTATCTCGCCGGTAAATCTCATCGACCTGACAACGCTCAACGGTTTGTTTTATTACCCTAAATATGTCGGGTCGGTGTTAAAGATCGGCGGTTATTTCGGCATGGAATACCCTGTGACACCCTTCGATTCTTTTCTCATGCAATTCAATGTCGCGCGTGTCGAAGAAAGTTTTCTGTTCGAACGCTCGGTACCCGACACGCGCTTACAGCCCGATCGTTTTACGAATATGTATTCGGTGCAGTACGGCTTCAGCCACAACAACGTGCTCTACTCCGTCATTGGCCCGATCAAGGGCTGGTCGGCATCTTATATCGGCGAGCAGAGCATCAACATCTCGGGCCGCGACTATGTCTTCAACCGTAATACAGTCGAAGGCAGATTCTACTGGCATATCTGGCAGCGTTATATTTTCGCGAGCCGTTTCTTCGCGGCAACCACCAACGGCCCCGACGCGCAGTATTTTCCCTGGATCATCGGCGGGCCATTCAACCTGCGCTCATACGACTTCTGGTCGTTGCGCGGGCAGCATGCGTTTTATTTCAATCTTGAATTCCGCTTTCCGCTGCTCGACGCGCTCGCGTTCGGTTTTCCCGCGCCGTGGATCATGCGCGGCTTCTCGATGGTCATGTTTCTCGACGGCGGCGGTGTTTTCGATAATCCCCGGGCATGGCGTGCCTACGACCCGGCCAAAGGCGAGCTGCAGGATTTACTCCTGTCTTACGGCCTCGGTGCGCGATTCATTCTCTTTCCCGGACTTATGCTAAAACTCGACTGGGGGACCCCGTGGACGCTGAAAAACAGCCGGCCCATCGGTGATTGGCAGGGCGCCTTCTCGATTGGGTATGAATATTAGCCGCCAAACCCGCGGCTAAAAACTATCTCCTGACATTTAGTGTATACAAGTGTCACTTTTTTGGCCTTGGACAGGTCTCGCCCCCCATTTATACTAACGGAACCAACGATATGCCAAACTTCATGAAAAAAACGCCATTTCTGCTTTTAACCTGCGGCAGCCTGATGCTTTCGCAGTGTGCTTTTAGCAACGGCGACGACGACTATGTCGGTAGCAAAAGAGCCGATAACGTGCGCGACCTGACTCCCGTGGAGGCAAAATATATCGTCGCACCCAGCGCAACATCGGTGCAGTTTAAAAACAATAATGAAGAAGTGAAGAAGGTCAAAGCGGGAGATATCATTGTTTCCGATATTAACACCCAATCGCCGAACGGCTTCATAAAGAAGGTAGTTGCGGTTGCCGAAACCGGTGATACTAAAACCATTGCGACCGAACCCGTTTCGATCACCGAAGCAGTTGTCGACGGCCAGTCGAATGCCGAAGGTATTTTGAACCCCGCCGGCGACAACAGCCTCTTGACCGGCGCAACCTACAACCCGCTGAATGGCAAGGTTGAGACGATTACCCCGCAAGCGGGCGTCACGGTTTACGGTGTAAAACAACCGGTGAACGCAATACCCGAATGCAAATCGAAAAAATGGTATGTCGAGTTCAACAATGTCAATATCCAGAACGCGGGCACGATCAACGGCTGCGTGGGTATGGATCTCAAGTTCAAGATGAACATGAAGATCAAATCGTTCGAACTCAAGAATGCAGAATTCTCCGTGAATCCTTCGATTGTAACCAAGCTCAGCACGAACCTGAACGGTGCGACATTCGATGTGTCGCGCGCGCAGGTTACGCTGACAACATTTCATCTGCAACCCATCACTTTTATGATCGGCTTCGTACCCGTCGTTATCGTGCCGCGCATCGCCCTAGTGCTCGGCGTCGACGGTAAAATTACCGCAAGCCTCACGACCTCGGTACAATACGAAGCGAGCGCGACCGCAGGCATCACCTATGCAAACAAAACCTGGACGCCGATTCGCGAGAAGACCAGCAAATACAACTTCGTACCGCCGGTTTTTTCCGGTAACATCAACGCGATGGTATACACCGGGCCCGAAGTCACCCTGCTTTTCTATGGTGTTGCAGGCCCCGGCGCTAATCTTTATATCTATGCGCACTTCAACGTCGCCTGGAACCAGTCACTGAATCAGCTACAACGCTGGGATATCTGGCTGGGCTTCGAAGCCGGCGCGCACTTCACAATCGAAGTTTTCGGGCGGACACTCTTCAAGATCAACGAGCCTTCGCTCTTGGGTTACGAAGGTCTTATCGCCTCTTCGGACTTCGGTGGCATTGCCCCTCCGGGTACGGGACGTATCACCGGCATCATCGGGCAAAAGATCGAAGGCAACTACCAAAAACCCGATGGCGGTTATTCACCGTTCTCGGGTGATTTTGTCACGGTCGGTAAGCTCGTCGGTTCGCTCGCGAAAAAATAGTCTTTCTACGTCGCGCACCGTTTCTCCCGGTGCGCGATTTTATTTAACCTGGAACCTATGGAGAAAGGTTCTTAGCGCAGAACAAAAATACCCAACACCGCAATGCCTGCGTACATCGCAATAGTCGCAGCACCGGAGTAATCCTTCGCGATACGCTGGCCTGCGAAAAGCGCGATCAATGTCGCTGCGGCGATGATCAATCCCCAGAAAGCAGCCACGGTCGAACCCGAGAATAAAATCACCAGAGCTCCTGCGGCGCAGAATACGGCGGCCGCAAGCTCCATCAATGTAATTGCCAGAAGCGACGGACGAACTATACCTTTCAAAATCGTTTTGCTGAAATGGCTGGTCATCCAACTTAGATTACCCTGAAAATCGAACACCTTATCGAGCCCCGACTGCGCGAAGAGTACCGCCATGAGCGCCGGTATCACCGCGCGCATCACTTTCATCTGCACATTCGGGTCTAAAAAAAATTCCATGGGATCGCCCTCGCGGCGGCCGACAGGCTCACAAATGCTTTTTGATCTGCGCCAGTGTTTCGGCGCGGTTTTCGAACGGTAACAAATGCCCTGCCTGCGGTACGCGCACCACCGCCGATAGAGTATTCTGCGTGGCGATGCGGCGGGCAACCCACGGCGCACAGACATTCGAATGCGCCGGCAAGACGAGATGCGTTTCACAGCGGATACGGCCGAGACGAAAAAGGTGACCGAACTCAGTCTGCGAGAAAATCCGCGCTTCTACCTGGGGATCGCAGCACAGCAGCGCGCCGCCAGCATTTTCGCGAATGCAATAGTCGACATACGCTTGTACAGCCGGTTTTTCCCAGTTTTTGTTCGCCGGGTGGCGGCCGAAAATCTTCAACGCCTGTTCTTTATTTTTGAAAGTCGCGCGTCGGCCCGCTGCAGTGCGCGCCATCGGGTTGCCGAAGAGCTTCACATAGAGAATCGGCAGAAACCCGAGCATAACGGGATCGAAGGCGATCATCTTTTCGAACCTGGTGGCGTCTTCAATTGCGGCGCGCAACAGGCTGCCCCCGCCCAGCGAATGCCCGATGGCCGAGCAGGTGCTCCACCGCATGTGGTTCAAAAAAGCGAGAATCTGGTCGCGAAAAAAATTCCATGAACGAAAGTCGAGGGTACTTTCCGATGCACCGTGGCCGGCGAAATCCAGCGCGCAAACATGATAATCTTTCGCCAGAGCCGCGATGATATAATCGTAACAGCCGGCGGCATAGCCGTTCGCGTGCGCGATGAGGATTTTACGCGTATTCTCTGCGCCGGCCTCGAGATAAGACAGCCTGAGGCCGTGAAAATCGAAATAGGCCCGGTGCACCGGCCAGCATCCGTTTTCAAATCAAAGCGGACAGCCTTAGATAATCTCGTAGCGCGATTGCACAAAGCCATTCGACCAGCTCTGCGTACCGGTATGCCTCAGATCGATGTCATGGCCCAGCGCACCAAAAAGCGGCAGTCCCTCGCCGATCAACACGGGTATGCGGGTGATCGTGAGATCGGTCACGAGTTTTTCCCGCAGAAAGGACTGGATCAGCCGGCCGCCGTCGAGATAGATTTTTTTGAAGCCCTGTGCGCTTAGATCGGCGGCGAGTTCGCGCGGGGGCAGCGCAGAAACCGTAACGCGGCTATCGGGAACAGCGAGCGGCCTCTGCGTCACGACCACGACACGCGCGACTTTGTACGGCCATGGATCGAACTCAAGCACCTTATCGTATGTGCCGCGCTCCATCACAAGCGCAGCGGGGGTCTCCTATGCAGAAAAAGCCGGACGGCCCACAAAACCCAGGCTTTCGCGCGCGCAGATTCTCACGGAGACGATTGCGCTGTTAAAACACGCAGAGGTGGAGCCCAGCATGCGTGCGCTGGCAACCCATCTCGGTGTCGACCCGATGGCGGTTTACCATTATTTTCCCGACCGCGAGGCACTCTGGCAGGCCGCGCTAGAAGAAGTATTTGCGGATCTGCCGCTCGCCCCCCCGGCAGGCGCGCCCTGGCAAGACGCCGCAATGGAATTCTTGTTAGCATACCACCAGATCGCGCTACGCAATTTTCGCCTGACGCATTTTCTCGTGACGCACGGCACACTGCGCGTCGCTGCAATCGACGCGTATAACCAGTCACTCATGCAGATACTCGGTCGCGCAGGTTTTTCACCCGAACGCACCGAACTGCTGCGCGACCTGTTGGTCGATTATCTGCACGGCTACCTGATGGCCGAGGTGCACTATTCGCCGCGCGAGAAAAAGAAACGCTTACAACAGGTTCCGGTGACGTTACGCTGGATGCTCGATTGTTTACGCTAATTTTTGCCGCGACACGGCCTTTAAGCTATATTCATCACGCAGCATTCGCTGCGTTTATGCGCTAATCCGCCCACTCCACCGCCGGTTTTTCGGCTTGCGTTTTATTTCTCAGGAGCGGATATGCATTCGATACAATTATCACAGGTAAGTTTTTCTTTTTCAGGCGAAGCCCCCGTTTTAGACGGCGTCAGTTTCACGATACCATCGGGAGTTACCGCATTGGCCGGGCCCAACGGTGCGGGCAAGACGACGCTGATGCGCCTCATGATGCGCGAGATCAGCCCGCAACGGGGCACTGTTCAATGGCAGGGCTTCAACACTTTCGGCTGGTTACCGCAGAGTCTGGGCCCCGCGGTGCAGAGCAGCGGGCAGCAGAAGATGCGCCGCCTTTCGACGCTC
Source organism: Spirochaetota bacterium (assembly GCA_017302045.1). Lineage (GTDB taxonomy): Bacteria > Spirochaetota > Leptospiria > Turneriellales > Turneriellaceae > Turneriella. Next base: position 22,302 of record JAFLED010000004.1, on the reverse strand, counting down.
TTCAGGGAAGCAGACGGCGCGCTCTTTCTCGACGAACCCGAAACCCACCTCGACGCAGTAAACCGGGCATGGCTGGCGGCTGCGCTGCGGCGTCACCGCGGTCTTGTCGTCATTGCATCGCACGATCCTGCGCTTTTGGACAGCGCCGGAACGATTCTGCACACCGAAATGGGCAGGGTAACGGCCTACAGTATGCCCTTCGCCGGATACCAGAGCATGATCGCGCATGAAAAAGAAATGCGCGCGGCCAAGGTCGATCACGCCGAGCACGAGCTAAAAAAATCGCAACGCGAACGCAGAGTGCAACTGGAACGGCAGTTGCGGCGGTCGGCGAATGCCGCAGCGAAGGCGCCGCTCGCCGGCATACCGCGCATCGCGCGCGGCATCATGAAACGCAACGCCGAAGCCACGCTCGGTAAAATCATCAGCAAAAACCGGAAACGCGGCGACGCCGAAGCGCAGGCGCTGCACTCGCTGCGCGAAGAACGAGGTCGATCGTGCGAATATTTTTTTGCGGTTCCGGTCGCGGCAGAGTCTTTTCTCGAAATCGATCGTCTTCAGATTTACCGCGCAGAGAACCAAACCCTCTGGCGTCGCCCGCTCTCGTTTTCTGCAAAACGCGGCGAGAAACTGCACATCGCGGGCGCGAACGGCAGCGGCAAGAGTATGTTGTTTAAAACGATCTGCGGCCAAAACGAATTGCCGCATACCGGAACGATCGCGCATAAGACGGGGGAAATCCGCCTGATGAATTCTACGCATACGGGTTTTGACCCGGCAGCAACGCCGCTCATGCTCGCTCTCGCCGAAGGCATCGCCGGCGACGCAGGTTCAGCCCGCCGCCTTTTGGGTGCATTTGGGTTTCCGGGCGACGCGGTGTTTCGCCGGTTTGCCGATCTGAGTGCTGGCGAGAAAATGCGGCTCCGGATTTTACTCATCGGTAAATCGCCCCGCCCCGCTTCGGTTATTTTGTCAGACGAAGCCGAGACCGGCCTCGACACGGCAACGCGCGGCCTCTATGCCGGGTTTCTGAACGCTTTTTCGGGCATTGTACTTGCCGCAAGTCACGACGCAGCGTTCATTCTCAGTCTCGACCTGACAAACCGCGTTGTGCTTGACACCAACCCGGTTATGGGGTAGTTTCAGATATGCCCGCAATCGCAATCGTCGGCCGCCAGAATGTGGGCAAAAGTTCGCTTTTCAACAGCCTCATCGGCAAACGCAAGAGCATCATCTATAACCAGCCTGGGGTGACACGCGACCTCATTCGCGAGAAGGTTCCGTGGGGCGAAGGCAGCTGGACGCTGACCGATTTTCCGGGTTTTGAAAGCGAGAAAAACGTACGCGGCGACGAACTGACGCTCGCGGCGATACGATCAGCCGAGAAACAGCTCGATAAATTTCACCTGCTGCTTTTCGTCGTCGCGCGCGGCGGATTAACCCCGTTCGAGGCCGACCTCGCCGAACGCCTGCGGCGTATGAAAAAGCCCGTCTGGCTGGTGGTGAACTTTATCGACGATCCGCAGCTCGAAGCCGAAGCCACGGAATTTTACGAGTTGGGTTTTAGCGAGACGTTTTTCGTCTCGGCGTTGAACCACCGCAATGTCGGCGAATTGCGCGAGCGCATACAGACTCTTTTTAAAGTCGGCAAAAGCAAAAAGAAAGATAGCGCAAGCGAAGACGAAGAAGACCCCCCGCGCCACAAGGCGATGGCCGATTTACGCCTCGCGATTCTCGGCAAACCCAATGCCGGTAAGAGCACGCTCTTCAATACGCTCACCGGTAAAGACCGCGCGTTGATTTCCCCCGTTGCAGGCACAACGCGCGACAGCATCAACGAGTTTTTCCATTTTGAAGGCAAACTCATCGAAGTCGTCGACACCGCCGGTTTGCGCCGCCAGCGCAACGTCATCGAAGACGTCGAATCTATCAGCGTCAAACGCGCGAAAGAAGCGCTCGAGGCCTGTGACGTCGTGTTTCTGGTCATGGACTATGCCGACAAACTCGACAAACAGAACAAAACCCTCTTTGCACTGATCGCCGACGCGGGCAAACCGCTCATCGCGCTCATCAACAAGTACGATAAATTCCGCGACGACAAAGAAACGAAAGCAGAAATCGCCGCCGACTTCGCCGACGCGCAGAAGGCCTTCTGGAAATTCCCCTGGCTTTTTATCAGCGCCTCGACGGGCGAAAACTGCGTGAAGGCGCTGGCAAAGGCATTCGAACTCAAGGGTCAGGTTTTCGAAAAATTTGCGACGCCGAAACTCAACACGATTCTTAAAGAACTCTCGCACAGCCACATTCTCGCCAACCAGAATATCAAGCTGAAGTACATCACGCAGGGCACGCCGCTCAACCGTTTTATTCTGTTTACCAACAAACCCGTCGCCATGCCGGTGAAGCGGCATCTCAACTCAGAACTCAGAAAACGTCTGCATATGACAGAAGTGCCGATTCTGCTGCAGGTGCGCAGCGAAGACCGCAAAAGAAAAACCTGACAGATAGGATGTTCATCGGATGTCGCCGCAAAGGCCGCCGCTGAATGTTCTTGTCGCCCGCCGGTGAAAACACCGACGAGTGCGGCTGCATGTTTGAAGTGGCAAAAAAAATTGCGGCGGCGCCGGCGTTTCGGTTTTTTATCACGGCGATTATTCTCGTCGCCTGTGCGCTCGCCGCGATCGAGACTTACCCTGAGTTTGAAAAGAAGCACCATGCGTTATTCGCATTTCTGGAGCGAGTGGTTATCGCTGTTTTCTCTGTCGAAGTTGCCGTCAAAATTCTCGCCGAAGGCAGGCAGCCGTGGCGTTACTTCCAGGACGGCTGGAACATCTTCGATTTTCTCATCACCGCAGCATGTTACCTGCCCTACGATAACCAGTATGTCACACTTTTACGTCTACTGCGCCTGTTACGTGCACTGCGACTACTCAGCGCTTTTCCTAAGTTGCAGATTCTTGTCATGGCAATCTTCAAAAGTCTGCCTTCGATGGGTTATGTCTGGCTACTCATGGCCGTGCTGTTTTTCGTCTTCGGCGTTGCGGGCGTGATGCTCTTCGGCAAGAACGATCCCTTGCATTTTGGCACACTCACGAGTTCGGCGCTGTCGCTGTTTCAGGTATCGACGCTCGACAGTTGGATTGAACTTTTGAATATTCAGTTGTATGGTTGCGACAAAATAGGCTACGAACCGTTTAAACACCTCTGCACATCGCCGCAGGTCATGCCTTGGGCGCCTGCTTATTTTATCGCGTTTATTCTCAGCTGTGTTTTTATTCTCGTGAACCTCTTCATCGGTATCGTACTCAACAGTATGGAAGAAGCGCGCGAAGAGCTGGCAGAACTCAATTTCAGGGAACGCGATGCTAATCCGCGCGAGGCAGACCGCCGCCGCGCCGAGGCGGCGATCGAGAAATTGAACGCCTCGCTGAAGGTATTACAAATCAAACAGGTGAAATACGCCGAAAAAGAACCGAAACGCAAAAAGCGCTGAGCGCCGTCAGTTAAACATAATATCCTGGGGCGGCGGATCGTCGCCTGCCCCGGGATCTGAAATCAGAACCTGGGGCGACCCCCGCTCGAAAACGCGGGGTATCTCAGCTTTGATCAGCAGACTTTTTGCCACAGCTTCGGCGCGATGCGCGAGTTCTTTGTCGAATAACCATTCCGTGACAGCCATCCGCACCGCGAGATCATGGGTTTCGACGATCATCTGTTCGCGCGCATGCATGAATTCGTGGTAGGCGCGGTCTTGCTGCATCTGGAAAGCGCTTTTGACGTCTGCAAGGCCCAGGTATGCCGAAGGCCTGCCCGTATATGTCGTCTGTGCAAGGCCTGTCGCGTTGCCTACTTTCAGCTTCCACGTCGCATGGCTGACATGGAAATCGCAGAGATAGTTGCGGATGAATTCGAGAAACTCATGCGGCGACAGCATCGCATTCGAAACGTCTTTCGCCAGAGTCGTCATATCGCCGAAAAGGCTGCCCTGATCGAAATCTTTGATGATCAGTACCGCTAATTGCCGGTGCTGACGCCGTTCGGCGCGCAGCAGTGAAAAAATTTTTTCGCGGCTTTCATGCACGCGGTTGCGCAGCACCGGCATATCCTGATCGAAAACGACGAGAGACGCGCCGTGTTTGAGTTCTTTCAACAAAGCCTGTGTCGAATCGACCGCGACGGGATTAAAACCGAATAAGGAGAACATCCGCATCGCCTGCGCACGCAATAGATCGGGCAAAAATGCCAGCACGACTTCGCCGAAGACAGCGGGCGATTGCAGCGAGATCATCTGCGCCGCCTGCGCCTGCAATTGGAGCATTGTCACGACCGTAACATGCCCCATATCGCCCGCTGGTTTAAAGGCATGCGTCAGGGTATCGCCGCAGCAGACAAGCAGGTCGGCAGGCCGCAACCCTTCGAGCTCGGGCAGGCTGTCGGCAAAATGCACGCGCGCCGGGGTCAACCGGGGGTTCAGAATCTGCAGAGCCGCGATGCGTTCGCGGTCGGCGGTGGCGGCCTGAAAAAAAACAAAGCGCTCGAAAGCATAGGCCATGAGATGTGACATAATTCTGAAGGCTTTTTCATGCCGTCAAATCAATCCCGCGATGTCGTTTACGCGTCATCGTCAGATGCCAGCCGAAAATCATGCGCCGCAGTTGCAGATTCTTTTTTTTTCTGCCTGTATTTGTCACGGCGCTCAGCGCCGCCACCGTCGTCACACAGACCGAGCGTATACAGGGCACTATCGTCGCCGAAGACGAGAAAAGCCTCACGATACGCGGCGAGAAAAAAAATGAAATCAGAATTGCCCGCGCTGTCATTTTGCAGATCTTCGACGACCAGGGTGAACTTGTCTGGCAGGCGAAGCTGCCCCCCGAAGAAAAACGGAGCGAACCGGTAGCTGAAAATAAGGCCCGGGCCCGCCTGCCGCATGCGGTAACTCTGGATTTTTATCTGGGCGGTGCGACCGGCGGCATTTACAGCGACGAAAACCGCCTGGTCGACGATCTGCGCATTTCGACGCAATACAGCGACGGTTCGACACAATACGCAAAGTCATCGATGTCGGCGCTGGGCGGCGGTGCGAGTTACCGCCATATCAACTCGGAACGTCTTTCGACGCTTATCTCTTATGCATTTCGTTCGACCGCGCAGACTGTATACATCGGCGACGGTCAGGATTACGGCCGCAATACGCTCTCGAGCCTTGCTCTCACACGCATCCACGCGCTGTTTTACGGCAAAGAGGCGAGTTTTTTTCCGCTGAGCGAAAATCTTTCATTCGATCTGGTTGGTCAAATCGGCTATACGCTGGGCAGTTACTCACCGCTGGTCACGTACAACGACTACCGTGTGAATCTTATGCCGGTGCCCGTACAGTATACCGGTATACAGACCGCGACCATCCACGGCCCGGCGCTGCGCGTGGCAGGCGGAGTTACCTTTCATAGCGGCCCATGGCAATTCAGGCTGTTGGGTTATTACCAATTAAGCGCGCTGTTTTTACAGGAAAGGACAGTGATTTCCAACTCCATTTCATCGCTGGTCCACGATTTCTATGGCGCCGTCTCCCTCGGTTATGGGTGGTAGATTTCATACTACGCCGAATGTCGGTCGCGGCGGCTTTTCAGCCGCAGCGCATTGACAATCACCGATACTGAACTTAAGCTCATCGCCGCCGCACCGAGCATCGGTGAAAGCAGCAGGCCGAAGAACGGGTAAAGCGCCCCGGCCGCGACCGGTACGCCGAACAGGTTATAGACGAAAGCAAAGAACAGGTTCTGCCTGATATTGCGCATGACGCGCCGGCTGAGGTCGCGCGCCGCGGCAATCTTGATGAGATCGCCCTTGACCAGCGTGATACCCGCGCTTTCCATCGCGACGTCGGTGCCACCGCCCATCGCAATACCGACATGCGCCCGCGCGAGCGCCGGTGCGTCGTTGACGCCGTCGCCTGCCATTGCGACCATACGCCCCTTGCTCACCAGATCTGCGACAAAATCTGCTTTGTCTTGCGGTTTGACGTCGGCATGAAAATCGCTGATACCGAGTTCACGCGCAATTGCGGCGGCGGTTTGCGCATTGTCACCCGTGAGCATCACAATGTGTACTCCCTCTTTTTTTAAGGTGCGGATTGCCTCTGTCGTGCTCACTTTGATTTTATCGGCGATCGCAACGACACCCGCGAGGTGGTTCTCTTCACCGAGGAACACAACGGTCTCGCCGCGCCCCCGGTGTTCGTCGATGAAACTCTGTGCGGCAATCGTATCGAACCCATTTTGTAACATCATCTGCTCGTTACCGAGGTAGTTTTTGCGACCATCGATTTTCGCCTGCACGCCGCTGCCGGTTATCGAAATAAACTCGCTCACCGCCGGTGTATTGATTTTTTTATCTGCGGCTTCTCTGACGATGGCGCGGGCTAAAGGATGCTCGCTCGATTGCTCCAGGGCCGCCGCATGCGCGAGGACATCTGTGTCGGCGAAACCCGCCGCGGCAAAAACCGCGACCACCGAGGGTTTGCCTTCGGTGAGGGTTCCCGTCTTATCGACCACCAGCGTATCGACCTTGCCCAAGGTTTCGAGAGCCTCGGCATTTTTAATGAGAATACCCTGCCGCGCTGCATTGCCGACGCCCACCATGACCGACATCGGTGTCGCGAGGCCCAGCGCACAGGGACACGCAATGATCAGTACCGCGACGGCGTTCACGAATGCATAGGCATAGCGGGGTTCAGGACCGAAGATGACCCAGACGGCAAACGTGATTGCTGCCACCGCAACGACCGCTGGCACAAACCACGACGAGACAATGTCCGCAAGACGCTGAATCGGCGCGCGGCTTCTCTGCGCCGAGCTCACCATCTGCACAATCTGTGCGAGCAGGGTTTCGCTGCCGACGCGCTCGGCACGCATGACAAAACTTCCTGTGTTGTTCAGCGTGCTGCCTGTCACGCGCTCACCCGCTTTTTTTTCGACAGGAATACTTTCACCTGTGAGCATCGACTCATCGACAAAACTCAAACCCTCGGTGACGATACCATCTACGGGTACCTTCTCGCCGGGCTTTACACGCAACAGCATGCCGGGATAAACCTCTTCGAGGGGAATATCGTTCTCATCGCCATAAGGGCCGACGGCATGCGCCGTCTTGGCCTTAAGCCCCAAGAGTGCCTTAATCGCACCGCCTGTCGAGTCACGCGCCATAAGTTCGAGCACCTGCCCGAGTAAAACCAGGGTCGTAATGACCGCGGCAGCTTCGAAGTAGAGTTCGACGTTGCCGCCATGCCCTTTAAACGCTGCGGGAAAGATTCCCGGAAAAAGCAAAGCCACGAGGCTGAAGAAGTACGCCGACAGGGTACCCAGACCAATGAGCGTAAACATGTTCGGCGAAATATTTTTGACCGATCGCCAGGCTTTTCCCAAAAGGGGAAATCCCCCCCAGAGCACTACGGGTGTTGCGAGTGCAGCCTGCAGCCAGCCGAACCAGCCGGCGGGAAAACGGTGCTGTAGGTTTACACCGGGGATCATGTCAGACATCGATACGGCAAAGAGCGGCAGGGTCAGAATCGCCGAAAACCAGAAGCGGCGTTTCATGTCCTTGAACTCGCCTGTGGTGAGCATCGTCGAACCATGGTTCTGGGTATGCTCTTCAGTCTGCACCATCGGTTCGAGCGCCATGCCGCATTTGGGGCAGTCGCCGGGGTGGTCCTGGATGACCTCGGGGTGCATGGGGCAGGTATAAAGTGATCCGGCCAGGGCCGGTGCGGCGGCCTTCGGCTTGAGATAGCTCTCCGGATCGGTCAGGAACTTCTTCTCGCAATGCAAGCTGCAGAAGTGGATGGTCTCCCCCTTATAGACCTGCTTTGCCGCGGCTTTCGCGGGATCGATGGTCATGCCACAGACGGGGTCTTTGACCTTGCCGGCTGGGATGTTACGGTGGTTGTGTTTCATATGTACCTCTAACCCCAAGACAACTCTAACATAGAAATATTACAGTTCTGAGACCTTTTTTTAGGTCAACCGCGGTTGAAACCGATAATATAGGGTAACATGGCCGAAAAAGCCCGGGATCACAAGCGCGAGCATGGCCGCCTCAAGGTAGCCGTCGACGGCCAGTACCGCTTCACGGACAGCGAAGACTGGATGCCCTGTAGTCTCATTGATATCAGCACAAGGGGGATGGCCCTCGTCGGCAAAAAGTCGTTCTACCAGGGCGATAAGATCGAGGTGCGCTTTGTGCTGGAAAAACGCCATGTGCATGCCCAGGTCGAAATCACCAACCTGATCGGCAAAAAAGCCGGCGGACGCATCACGGTGATGTCTGACGCCGACCGCGATCTGATTCAGGAAACACTGAACCGCGAGCTGCTTTCGGGAAATACGCCGCTGCAATAATTAACGGCCGCAGTGGCAGTTGATGCAACCATGTTTCGCGCATAAATTACAAGTGCCTTCGATCGCCTCGCGCAGTTTCTCCCGCGCGCGGTGAATTTTCACATTGAGGTTCGTCACCGTGATTCCGAGGCGTTGCGCGACTTCTTCGCGGGGCTGCTCTTCGAGATCGACTTCACGGATAATCGCACCGTAATCTGAAGGCAGGGTTGCAATCAGCGGCTTAAAGCAGCCGCAGACTTTATCGCGCTCTTCAGTATCGGCCGCGGCCAGCGTATCGGGAAAATCGGCGGTCGCAATTTCGCGGCCCTGTTTTTTGGTGAGGTCGGCGATCGTGTTGCGCAGAATCGCATAAAGCCAGGGAAGCAGTTTATCCTCGTCTTTGAGGCTTGCCGAGGCTTTGACAGCTTTCGTTATTGCTTCTTGTACCGCGTCGGCTGCGAGATCTTTATCGGCAACGCGGCTCTGCGCATAGGCAGACAGGCGATCTATATAGGAGACTATTTGGTCAGAAGCCGTACCATTCATCACATACCCGCTTGCCGAAAGATAGCCGCGAGGTCTTCGGGTATCGGCATCGGCGTCATGATCCCGACATTCGCGCCACCCGTGTTGCCGATGGGCGCCCGGCCCAGCAGTGAGGTGATGCCTCCGCCAACCAGGCGCAAGAATTGCCCGAAGATTTCGCGGCCGCTGCCGAGGCGCATGCCGACCTTGAGCATCCACCAGTGATTCACCGTATGCGGCCAGGCATGGCGCTGGCCGAGCACATGCGCGCGTTCGAGGTGGTGAAAACAGTCGCGGTATTCTCCGCGCTCATAATATTTTTTTGCCGTAAGCATCTCGGCATGAAAGGCATCTTTTAGTATCGGGTGCATATCTTCTCCTGTTGCAATGGTTAACAATTTACTCCAGGTTTTCAATCGTGACTTGAATGGATCTGCTATTCGCGAAATATCTGGATAAGTGGATGCCAAACATAACTTTAAAAGTCCGGCTCATGTGTGCTGCATCCGAAAAGCCGGCTTCATACGCGGCCGTGCTCAGGTCTCTGCCGTGGGCGGCATAGTTGATACCGTCGTTTATCCGCTTCCAGAGCATATAACGCTTCATGGAAATACCCGTCTGTTCCTTGAACAAGTGCTGCAACCGGCTTTCTGAAAGATCGGCTGCGCTCGCGAGCAGCGGTACCGAAATCTTTCGATGAGGAGTCTTTTCGATCACCTCAATCACCTCGGCAATTCTTGAATCCATACGTGGTGCTGGGGTGACAAAATTTAATTCTTGAGCGAGGGCCTTTTTTACGGTAGCGATAGAAAGCCCTTCCTGGCCGATACTTTTTTGCATCGGCGCGAGCAAAGACTTACCGGATTCCCAGCATTCATAAGCACCTGAAAGCTTACTCTGCAAATGGCCGCCGAATTCGGATTCGGGTTCAACATAGAAGAAAAGAAAGGGTTTCTCTTGCCCGAAAAACTGGTGCATTACATCGCGATTCACCGCAACGCAGCGTGTACTCAGGCTTTCACGCTCAAAGCGGATATGAAAAGGTTCAGCAAAGCTGAACACAATCTGTATCGCATGGTGCCGGTGCGGTTCTGTGTCGGCAACCGGCCCGGCGTAGAGCGTCAGGCCTTGCGCAAAAATCAGGGTTGCTTTGGGCGGCTCGGTCAAGTTGCCCCAGTCGCCCGCATTAAAGTTCAACCTCCTGTAAATATTCCGGAACAGCCGCGTTCCAGTTTAAATCGACCTGGATTTTTTCTGCCAGCGCACGCGCCGATTCGGGCTCGCCGTGTGTCACAAAGGTCTTTAGCGGTGGCTTTTCGCTGCGTTTAAGCCAGGCGATAATTTCGTTACCGTCGGCATGCGCTGAAAGACTGTGCAGCATCTCAACCCGCGCGCGCACCGGTACTTCTTCGCCGTGAATGCGCAGCGTTTTCGCGCCCTGCTGTAATGCCGCGCCACGCGTGCCCACGGCCTGAAACCCTGTCAGCAGAATGACATTATTCTCATGTGGGGCAAAAGCCTTGAGATGGTGTAATATGCGTCCGCCCGATGCCATGCCGTTAGCCGAAATAATCACCATCGGCCCCGCCGTCTCGTTGAGGCGTCTCGATTCTTCGGGTGTTCTGATGTAGGTCGCGGCGTCGCGCAGCTGCTGGCAGGTCTCGGCATCGAGCCGGTGTGCGCTAGGAAAATTACGGAAAATCTCGGTCGCACTGATCGACATCGGGCTGTTCAAAAAGACCGGCATTTCAGGAATACGATTCGCGCGACGCAGTTTCGCGAGATAATAAAGAAGCAACTGCGTGCGCCCAACCGAGAATGCAGGCACCAGCACGACGGATTTATTTTGCGCAGCCTCGGTAATGATTTCGGCTAACCGCTCTTCGGGCGGTTCGCTATCGTGCACACGGTCACCATACGTCGATTCGACCACAAGGTAATCTGTTGCAGCGAGCGGCTCGGGGGGAAAAAGCAGCGGGTCATTTGGTCGCCCTATATCACCCGTAAAAGTCAGGGTTTGACCCGCGGCCTTCAGACGCACGAGCGCAGAGCCCAAAATGTGTCCCGCATTTTCAAAACGGCAGGTGACGCCTGCGGGCAGAGGGAAATCCACACCATATTCTTTGGCGGTAAATTTTTCGAGCGCAATCAGGGCATCGTCTTGCGTATAGAGCGGCAGTGCGGGATGGTGTTTGGAAAAGCCATGTTTGTTGGCAAAACGTGCCTCTTCTTCTTGCAGCCAGCCGCTGTCAGGCAGAAGAATTCCACACTGTGCCTGCGTTGCGGGCGTGCAGTAGATCTTCCCCTTAAAACCTTTTTTTACCAAAAGCGGCAGATAACCCGAATGGTCGATGTGTGCATGCGTGAGCACGACCGCGGCAATTGACTTGGGATCGACCGGCAGTGCATCCCAGTTTCTGAGGCGCAGTTCCTTAAGACCCTGGTAGAGACCGCAGTCGACGAGAATGCGCGTCTCGCCCACCGTCACGAGATATTTCGAACCCGTGACGGTGCCCGTACCGCCGAGAAATTGGATCTTCAACTATTCACCTTCGATGCCACCGTTCCCTTAGGATACTTATACCAACCCGGATCCGCATAACCCTTGAGCTTGTCACGCACCTTGAGCACGGTGAACATGCCGCCCATCTCGATCGGCCCGAAGGGGCCCGTGCCCGTCATCATCGGTAGCGTATTTTTCGGCCGGCCCATATCCATCTCTGCCATTTCGCCCATGCCTTCATTGCCCATCTCCATGTAATTGGGTAATTGTTTGCGCACGCGCATCTGGTGCGCTTTGTCCCGTTTGACATCCATCATATTCGGAATATCATGCGCCATCGCATTCATCGTGTGGTGCGACTTGTGGCAATGGAATGCCCAGTCACCGGGATTATCGGCGATGAACTCGATGTCGCGCGTCGAACCCACCGGTACATTCACCGTCACCTCGGGAATCCATGCAGTCTTCTGTATCGGCCCCGCGTCGGTGCCGGTGACATGAAAGTAGTGGCCATGAATGTGAATCGGATGCGAATCCATGCTGAGGTTCGCGAGCCGAATGCGCACGCGGTCGCCGGTCTTCACCACGAGATGCTCGGTGCCGGGAAAAGCTCGGTGATTGAATGTAAAGATGTTGAAATCCGTCATGATTAATGGATTCGGTTTCGACGTGCCGGGTTCGATACGCCACTCTTGCAGCATGATCGCGAAATCGCGGTCGATCTTGCGTTCGGGCTTTTTCGGGTGGATGATAAAAAATCCCATCATGCCCATCGCCATCTGCACCATCTCGTCAGAATGCGGATGGTACATGAGTGTCGCAGCCTTCTGCTTAATCGTAAACTCATACTTGTACGTTTCGCCCGGCAGAATATGCGGCTGGTTGAGGCCAGCAACGCCGTCCATGCCCGCGGGCAAGAGCACGCCATGCCAGTGCACCGAGGTTTTTTCGGGCAACTTATTCGTGACATAGATGCGCACCTTATCGCCCTCGGTGACTTCGATGGTCGGCCCCGGCGCCGAACCATTGTAACCCCAGCAGTCGACAACCATGCCGGGCGCAAACTCGCGCTTCACACGCTCAGACGTCAGGCGAAAGGTCTTAAAACCGTTCTCCATCGTGAAACCGAGCGATGCAACATTGGGCGTGATGACGCGGTGGGATGTATTCAGGTTCTCGTCTCCGTGTTCGTGCCCGCCATCGGCATTCGTGTCGTTCTGCGGTTTGGGATTGCCGTGGCCTTCATGGCCTTCGGCCGCAAAGAGACTCCCGGCGGCGAGAGCACCGACCAGCGCCGCACCAGATTTCTGCAGAAAATTGAGTCGTGATAAATTTTTCATTTTGTCTCCTTCTTCACCCCCTCTCCACTTAGTGGGGAGGGGGTTGGGGGGTGGGGTGAGTACATCCTCACACCCGCGGCGCGCTCGAGCTCGGCGCGTGCGGTGTAATAATCGCGGTGGGCGTCGAGATATTCTTTCTCGGCCCTAAGTTCATTCTGCCGCGCGGCGATCAGGTGAAAGATGCCCGCGCGCATCGCGTTGTACTGTACCTGCATGAGCTCGGTGGCGCGCGTGCGCTGCGGCAAGATCTGTTTGTGATAAAAAAATACACGCTGCCGCGCCGCGATCATTTTATCGCGCGCTGTGCGCACATCGGCGCGCACATGGATGGCGAGATTTTCAAGCTCGCGCAGCCGCATGCGGTAGAGATTGACGAACTTTTCGATCCGTGCATCGCCGCGGTCGAAGATCGGTATTTCATATTGCAGGTGCGGCCCGATCTTGTACGCGTCTTCTTCAAAGGCGGCGTCGATGCCGGTATCGAGCTGCGGCACCCAGCGTACGCTCTGTGCCGCGCCGATCTGCTCGCGGTAGAAATCGAGCCCGGCCCTCAGCGAAAGAATATCGGAACGGTTGGCGAGAGCTTTTGCCTCTAGCCCTTCAAAGCCGCCGTCACCTTCGGGTATCGCCGGTACCGCTTCGGGAATTTTCCAGGTGGTGTCGGCGCCCCAGAGCCCCAAGAGACGGTTCAGATTCTCGCGCATGAGGTGTGCCTCGCTTTCGGCCTTTTGCAGGGCGACACGTATCTCAGAGAAGTTTGCCTCTTCAATCGAAAGTTCGAGAGCGCTGATATTTCCCGCCTCGGCGAGGCGCCGGTGCATGACGACAGAATCTTCAGCGGTTTCGAAGTTCAGCTTTTCGACGCGATACTTGTGCAGTGCGGTCTGCAGGTTAAAGTACGCGGTGCGCGTTTCGAAAGCGAGATTCTGTATCGCCTGCGCCGCATGGTGTTGCACCTCGAGGGCTTCGGCCTCGGCGATCCGTTTGCGCGCCGAGCGCATGAAATAGTCGAGCAGGTTCAGGTCGATGCCGCTTTCGATTGTCGGGTTTCCCGATTTTGTAGATAGACGCGGCGACAAGACCAGCGTCGGGTTCTTGAGAAGCCCCGCCTGCCAGACATCTGCCACAGCAGCACCCAACCTATCAAACTCGGCCTGCAGGCCGGGGTTGTTGAGCAAGGCGACCTTCACCGCATCGTCGACCGTGAGCTCGCGCGCGAGAATCTGCCCGATCTCTTTGCGGATTTCTGCATCGGTAGTCTCACTGGTGCGCCAGCGCACGCCGCTGCCGGTGCGCTCTTCGGCAAGCGCGTTGAGTTTTGCCATGTCATCGCGCTTGGGGGCAGAACTGCAGCCGGCGACGACGAGCACTGCGCCGAGAACGATAAGCAGCCAGAATCTAATGGTGCTCATGGCCGCCTTCTTTATGATCTTTTTTATCGCGCTTTTGCAGCTTCATGCCGCACTTGGGGCACTTACCGGGCTTGTCGCTCTGCACATCTTCGTGCATCGGGCAGACATACGGCAAATCGACGGCAGTCTTCGTAGATGGTTTTGCTTCGCTTTTCGGCTGTGCTTCGGCAAGCTGCAGAATCTGCGAGTCATAAGCTGGCTGTTCGGTCGTTGCTGAAAAAACTTTTCCTTCGGCCGGCAACTGTATGGCCGAGGCGCAGGCGCTGAAAACCGTCAGGCTTGCGAAAATAAACATTGTGAATTGGTACATAAATCCTCCTTCTATTCTGAAATGCGGATCGTGTCCGCGCGCAGAGGATTTCTAGATCAGTATTTGCCGCAGCAGTATCGGGATATCAGGCTTCGGAAGCAAAACATTTCCGCGTGGGTGAGGTGCCCCGTCCCTGAGGAAAAGGTCTTGTGTACGGGGGAAATCCGACTTAGGCAAAACGGCCGCAACCGCAACCGGATTTTGCGCAGGCTGCGGAATCGCCGCCGGGCTTGCCTTTTCGAAACAGTGGCGGCAGGGTGGCGCGGTTTTCACATGCAGGGACGGCCCCTTACGCGCCAGGCAACAGCGGTGGTCGCTGCGCACTGCGGTCGGGCAAGACGCAGCGAGTTGAAAAACGCCCTGCCCGCCCACGAGCAGCGTAAGCGAAAGGACAAGCCACTTTGCCTTTTTCAGCGACATTGTACTATAGACGTCCCCTACCCTCTGATATTACACCGAATCGCGGGAAAAAACCAGTTTCTGTGCGATAACCGCGTTATGCCATCGGGTTTATTTATCGCCTTTTTCTTCTAACCAGCGGTAAATCGCCGGCATCAGGAAAAGCGTCATGAGCGTCGCCGTCACCAGCCCCCCCAGAACAACCACCGCCAATGGCCGCTGCACCTCGGCGCCGATACCCGTGTTCATGACCATCGGCAGAAAACCGAGGCTCGCGACAGAAGCCGTCATGAGCACAGGGCGCAGACGCCCCAGCGCCCCGAGGTGTACGGCTTCGGCGACGCTTTTACCCTCGGCGCGCAGCTGGTTAAGATAACTGACCTTGACGAGACCGTTCAAGACAGCTACGCCTGAAAGCGCGATAAAGCCCACTGCCGCCGAAACCGAAAAGTGGATGTCCGCGAAGTACAATGCGAGCACGCCGCCCGTCCACGAGAATGGCACGGTGAGAAAAATCAAAAAGGTCTGGCGCAGCGAACGAAATGTGCGGTAGACGAGAAAGGCGATGACGGTCAGAATCAGGGGTACGATAATGAGCAACCGCAGGCGCGCACGTTCGAGGTTCTTGAATTGCCCGCCCCAGACAATGCGATAGCCTTCTGGCAGTTGCAGTTCTTTGGCGATTTTTTCGCGCGCCTCGTTCACGAACGAGAGCGTATCGCGGTTACCGAGAAAAACAGCGACGCCGGCATAACGGTTCATCGCACTGCGCGCGATCGAGGTGACATTTTCCGCATACGAAAAATCGACGATGTCGCCGAGGTTGATGTTGCCCCCCTCGGGCAAAGCCACAGGAATCTTGCGGATGAGCGCAAGATTTTTTCGTTTTGCGTCGTCGATGATGACATCGATACGGAAACGCCAGTCATGTTCATAGAGGCTGCCGACGGTATGCCCTACCATTGCGGTTTCGAGCGTCTCGTTCACCTGACTTAACGGAATACCATAATAGTTGATGCGCTCGTGTTTAATGCGCGCGTCGAGCATCAGGCTTTTGCGCAATGCCGTCAAAGCATCGAGTTCGACTTCGGCGGCTCCCGGAATTTTTTTCAGAATAGCGGTCACTTTGTTCTGCAGTTCTGTCAGCGTATCGAGGTTGCGGCCGAAAATTCGCAGCGACACCTCGGCGCGACTGCCTTCGAGCATTTCATTGACACGCATCGCAATCGGCTGTGTCTCGACGACTTCGGTATTTTCAAGCCCCGGCGCGGCGGCGAGCACAGGTTTCAGGTCGGCTTCGATCAGTCGAAAGAGTTCCGCTTTCGTTAAGGTCTGCCCGCGCGCGTTCTTGCGCCACAGCGACGCATCTTTTTTCAGAATGACAAAGAGGTCGCTGAGGTTGACACCCATCGGGTCGGTCGCAGCCTCGCTCGTACCGATGCGGCCGAATACCGTCTCGACCTCGGGGTGGCTCAGGATAATTTTTTCCGCCTGTTTTTCACGCGCGAGACTTTCTGTGAGCGACATGCGTGCGTCGTGCATCAGATTAAGGGTCATATCGCCTTCGTTGAGAGGCGGCATAAAATCAGAACCGAGCCGTGAAAACAACCAGCCGCAGAGCAAGAGAAACGCGCCGATCGGAACTATTAACCGGCGGATGTTACGCAGAGGAAATTGCAGAGCCGGTTCATAAAACTTCTGTACCAACCCGTAGAGCCCGGTCGGCCGCGCCCCCGATTTAGCGCGAACATAATAGCCCAATACCGGAATCGCCAGTACCGCCATCGCGAGAGCTCCCAGTAGCGCAAAGATCACCGTCATCGCCATCGGGTAATAGAGTTTACCTTCGGTGCCTTCGAGCGTCAGAATCGGAATGTAGACCGCCATAATAATCACCATACCGGTGGCCATCGGCGGCAACACTTCGAGCGCCGCTTCGCCCGTGAGTCTGAGTTTTTCGGCGGCGCTTACCGGCGGGCGGTGTTCGAGCTTCGTGAGCAGGTTCTCGATCATTACGATCGAGCCGTCGACAATGAGACCAAAGTCGAGCGCCCCCAGGCTCATCAGGTTTGCCGAGATGTGAAAGAACTGCATGCCCGCGAGGGCAAAGGCAAACGAAACGGGAATAGCCAGCGAGACAAAGAGCGCCGCGCGCAGGTTGCCCAGAAACAGCAACAGAATCAAAACCACGATCACCGCGCCTTCGACGAGATTCTTTGCAACCGTCTTTACCGTAGCCCCGACGAGATAACTGCGCGAATAGACGATGCGTGCCTCGACGTCGGCGGGTAAAGGTGCGGCCGCCAGCGCCTCTTGGGCGGCGGCGGCCGTCTCGCGGCTATTCTGCCCCATCAGCATCAGCACCGTGCCCAGCACAGCTTCTTCGCCGCGGTAGGTCGCCGCACCGACGCGTTGCGGGTGGTAGGTGCGTATGTCGGCGATTTCTTTCAGGCGAACCTGGCCGCCGTCATAAGCAAGGCGTATCGGTGTTTCACGCAGGGTCTGCAGCGGAAATGCACCATTGGTTCTGACGATGATCTGCTGCGCATTCTGCTCGATATAACCGCCGCCAAAATTTTCACCGAGCGTTTTGAGTTTCGCCGCGAGCGCGTTCAGTGTGATACCCTGCTTCTCCATTTTGACCGGGTCGACGTCGATATCGATTTGTTTTTCGTAGCCGCCGAGCGAATCGACCTCGGCCGCACCTGTCACATGCGACTTCAGGTAGGGTTTCAAAATGAAATCCTGCACGGTACGCAGGTAGACGAGGCGTTCGGGTTCGGCTTCTTTCATGTGCGGGCTATTGGCCTTGAGCTGCAGCACATACATAAAAACCTCGCCCAGCCCCGTGGAAATCGGCGCCATCGTGAGCGCGATGCCGCGCGGCGTTTTATCGCTCGCGGTGCGCATACGTTCGGCCACCTGCTGCCGCGCCCAATAAATATCGGTGCCGTCTTCGAAGACAATCACCGTCTGCGACAAACCAAAACGCGACAGCGAACGCACCTCGCGTACGCGCGGTATGCCGGCCATCTCGGCCTCGACAAAAAACGTGACCGACTTCTCGACCTGCTGCGGGTCGAGACCGCCGGTCTTGGCATTGACGATCACCTGCACGTTCGTGACGTCGGGCACCGCGTCGACCGGTAACCCCAGGGCGACGAAGATGCCCCCGGCAAGAATGAAAAATAAAGCAACAATAACGGCAATTCTGTTTTTGAGTGAAAATTCAATAATAGTTCGCATAAACCTCCGGCGGGGGGATATCCCTCGCATTAAAATCGTTTAAACGCGGAAAGCGGGAGGTGCGCGGGGAGATTTATTTTCGGGAGGATGCCAAAACTGAAGCGGTAACGCTTCTTCTTGTACAAAATAGACGACAAACTTTTCGGGGCGGGGTAACGCCAGCGGCGCTTCGACATAGAGCGGATTTATGAGAACGAAGAGTTTATTGAACGACGCGCCGTCTTCAAACACGTGCTCGAACAGAGAATCTTCACCGGGATGCGATTCTTCGTGATCGTGCGGCTGGCTGTTATGGCAATACGCGCTACTGGCTTCGGCCGAACAAAGGGTGCCGTGGCTGCCAGCATGGTCAACGTGTACCGTTGAAAATACGGAGCCGACGAGAAGTACAAGATATGAGAGCTGTAGCAGAGCTATAGCGCGCATGAAGATAAAATAAACATTCGCGAGACAGGGCGGCCAGTAAAATTCAGACAAGCATTTGACCCGCCATAGGCTGCGGGCAGAAACGCACATGGCCAAGGTTAAGCAGCGCAAGGTACTCATGCCCTTACCTTCATATGATTTCGACCCGAGTGAGGCCGCCATTACCTGGCGGATCCTGAAAGACAACGGTGTCGACGTGTTTTTCGCCACTCCCGACGGCAAACCGGCGATGGCAGATGCACGCATGCTCTATGGCACCGGGCTGGCGCTTTTTAAAAAGATTCTGATGGCGCGCCAAGACGCCGTCGACGCCTGCCTGGCCATGTACGAAGATAAAAATTTCCAGAAGCCCACGCCTTATAAAAAAGTCAAAGAGACCGGCTTCGACGGGCTCGTGCTGCCCGGCGGCCATGCACCGGGTATGCGCACCTATCTCGAAGCCCCCGAACTGCACAAGCTGACATCCGCCTTTTTTGCGAAAAAGAAAACCGTGGGCGCGATCTGCCACGGCGTTGTGCTTGCGGCGCGTTCGAAACGCAAAGACGGCAAGTCGGTGCTCTATGGCAAAAAGACGACCGCGCTTTTGAAGAAGCAAGAAATGGCGGCCTTCAACCTAACGCGTGTCTGGCTCGGCACCTATTACCGCACCTACCCCGAGACGACGGTTGAAGAAGAGGTCACTGCGGCGCTGGCGAAAAAGTCGGATTTCCAACACGGCCCCACGCCCGGCGTGACACGCGATGCGCCCGATAAAATGAAGCGCGGGTTCACCGTGACCGACGGCAACTATATCTCGGCGCGCTGGCCGGGCGATGCATATAATTTTGCGCATGGTTTTCTGAAATTGCTCTAACGCACGAACTCGCCAAATACCCAGCCGACTTTGCGCCGGCCCCCTTGAAATGACCGAACCGGCTTCTGTGTGTTCCGCTGCGGCGTACTTTTTTTTGGGCGATTTTGTATGTATACATATATTATGTTCACATACAAAATGGAGGGACGATGTGGAGTAAAACTTATACAACGACAACAAACAAGGTAAACGCGCGGCAGATGTGGCAACTGCTGAGCGATGTGAATAACTGGCACACCTGGGACGAAGGCATCGAATATGCGCAAATGTCAGGCGCCTTCGCGCAGGGTAACTTTTTTACGCTAAAACCGAAAGGTGCGCCAAAGGTGAAGATCCGCCTGATCGAGATTATTGAAAACCGCAAGTTCGTCGATCTGACGCGGTTTCCGCTGGCACGCATGTACGGCGAACACCTGCTTGAAGAAACAGCGCAAGGCCTCAAGATCACCACAACAATGAAAGTCGAAGGGCTGCTGGGTTTTCTGTGGCGTAAGCTCGTCGCCGAAGATATCGCTGCCGTCCTGCCGCACGAGACCGAAAAACAGATCGAGATCGCCTCAGGATTGCCGGCCTGAAGAACAACACGACGCTGGCCGATGCGTAAGCGGGGCGACACTTTCGCTTTTGAGCAGGCCGAAGACAGTCCCGGCTTTCTGCTGTGGCAGGCAACCAGCCTGTGGCAGCGTGAAATACGCCGGGCACTGGTCGCCTTCGATCTCACGCATTCGCAATTTGTGCTGATCGCCAGTATTCACTGGCTGACGCTCGGCGGCAACGAAGTCACGCAGGCGACGCTTTCGCAGCATTCGAAGATCGACCCGATGACAGTTTCGCAGGTGTTGCGCGCGCTGCAGGTAAGAAAACTTGTGCGCCGGCGTGC
The DNA here is from genome assembly GCA_017302045.1 of Spirochaetota bacterium. GTDB lineage: Bacteria > Spirochaetota > Leptospiria > Turneriellales > Turneriellaceae > Turneriella. The sequence continues at coordinate 2,033 of JAFLED010000004.1, read as the reverse complement.
GCATAGCAGCGATACACGGGCGAAAGCCGTCGAGCTGACCGAAGCGGGGCGCGGCGTTGTGCATGAGGCGGTAAAGGCGGTCGAAAAATTCGACATGGAATTCTTTGCGCCCCTCGGCAGCGGTCTGCGGGAATTCAACAACGCTCTCAAAAAACTAATTAAGCCGGGCAGCTGATCGGCTGCTTTCGCCGGCTCAGATTTTTACCAGCTCGCGAAAATTTCCCGCAAAGATTTTTTCTTTATCTGTACTCGAAACCGGCAGGCGCTCGACCCAGCCGCGTATTTCGCTGTAATCGTAACCTTTGTGTTGGTCGGAGAACCCATACGGCGCGTCGGTACCGTAGAGGCAGCGATCTGCCCCCATGACCTTAACCGCGGCGCGCGCGAGGTTCTCGTCGATATACGGACTCGAAAGATCGACATAGATGTTGTGGTGTTTTGCAAAGTTCCACATATCCTGGTAAAACGGAAAACCCGCATGCGCGGAGATAATTTTCAGGCGCGGAAATTTCTCCGCAATCGCGCGAAAGTCACCGCGCTTACCGAAGCCGAGATGAATCAGCGCGGGTAGATTTAGTTCCTGCATGCGCTCAAAGAGCGGGTAGAGCAAATCCGTCGTATAATCATGCCAATGCGGATGTAGTTTCACGCCAATCATGCCTTTCTCGTGACGCCACTTCTCCAGATCGTCGAGCACGCCGGGATTGTGGCGAGGGTTCAGAAAAGCCCAGGCAAGAAAACGCCCGGGATATTTTTTTACCAGCGCAAAAGCCGGTTCGTTGTCGGGCTGCGGATAGATATTGTAAATCGTGCCGCCGAGGCGCAGGTTGCCTTCACTCGTGAGCGTAAAGCGGTGCGCGGCCTCGGCGAGCGGCCGGGTTAAACCCGACTGCATCAACGCCCGCGACGCCGCGAGCACGAATTCGGGCACATGCGGTAAGGGATCGTTCATCGCCGGAATCAGCGCGACCTTATCAACACCTGCCGCATCGAGTTTCTGAATCAGGTTTGCCTCGCCCAGCATGCGCGGTTCGAAGTGGGCGTGCGAATCGATGATCATGAGCAATCGGTGCCTGAGCCGGTACAGCGTCGAGATATTCTCCCCCCCCAAAAAAAACTTGTCGAAATATCAAAATGGTACTAAAATGGTACCTGATGACCGCTACACTCAGTCTCAAAGAAGTCCCGGCAACAACGCACCGCGCTCTCAAAGACCGGGCTGCCATGAACCACCGTAGCCTCAATGGCGAGATTCTCGCGATACTCGAAGCTGCCGTGAGATCGCAGAATATCGATGCGCAGGCAACGCTGAGCCGCGCGCGTGAGCTCCGGGGCCTGTTCTCGGGCAAAATAACCGAAGCAGACCTTTTCGCCGCGAAACGAATGGGCCGTGCGTGATTGTCGTCGACACGAATGTCATCGCGTATTTTTGGCTACCGGGCGATTTCACCGCCGCCGCTGAAGAGGCTCTTAAATACGACGCGAACTGGGCCATACCTTACCTATGGCGCTCCGAATTCCGCAACGTTCTCGTGACCTATGTGCGCGCCAAACGCCTCAAAGCCGGCGACGCACAAGCAATCTATATCAATGCCGAAACGATGCTGCGCGGCCGCGAGTACGCGGTGACGGGTGGCGCGACACTCGATCTGGCTTTTAAGTCAAACCTCTCTGCATACGACTGCGAATATATCGCACTCGCCGAAGATCTCGATTGTAAACTAATCACGGCCGACAAAAAAATCGGGAAAGCTTTTCCGAAGCGGGCACGCCTACTCTCTGATTTCGGCGCATGAGCCTGCGCGTCGCAATCGTCGGCACCGGGCCTGCCGGACTCATGGCCGCTTCGACTCTGACGAAAGCCGGTGTCGCGGTAACGCTCTTTGAAAAGAACAAAGGGCCCGGCCACAAACTGCTCATCGCGGGTGGTTCAGGGCTCAATATCAGCAACGCGTTACCTCCGCAAGAATTCATCGCGCAGTACACGGGCAACATCGGGTGGATGCCCCTCTTCGAAAAGTTCTCGGTCGCTG
>JAFLED010000039.1 GCA_017302045.1 Spirochaetota bacterium | reverse complement strand
GATTTTCCGGCGCAGGCGATAATGGTTAAGCGGGCTTAAAAAGCCCGTCGACAATTTCTTTCGCGCGGCTTAGAAAATCTTCTTCTTCGGCGCGCGTAAATGGTCCCCAGATCCCTTTTTGCATGCGTTTCGCAAGCTCAACGTACTCCAGGGCACCCGCGACGGTAAGTGCGGTGCGCGCCTTGTTCTCAAAAATTTTAATCGATGAGCCATCTGGAGTCACCAAAGCCCGCGGTGGTATTTTGGTGCCGCCCCGGATCATGCAGCCCGCTGTGATCATCGCCCCATCGCCGATATCCGCATCGTCGAGAATCACCGAACCTATACCAATCAGCACCGCGCGACCGATCTTGCAACCGTGTATCATCGCGTTGTGTCCAACCAAGGTATAGTCTCCGATGATGACCCCGCGGCGTGAATCGCTGTGTATCGTCGTGTTATCCTGCACGTTGACATATTTACCGAGCACAAAGGAATTCATGTCGGCGCGCGCTACGACACCTGGCCAGAGCGAAGAATATTCCCCCATGGTGACATCGCCAAAAACATAGGCGCGTTCGTGTATGAAGGCGGTAGGATGTATCTTGCTGGTCGTGAAATGGGCTTTAGGCTTCGTTACCGTTGCCGCAGATTTCTGAGGAGCTTTTTTGGCAGACGTTTGCTTTTTCATGAACCTGCCGTGAACTGGCGCTTGTAGATGGCGTAATCGCCCTCACGCTGGCTGATGTAGTAGAGACGGCTCGCCTTGATATCGACAACCGGGAAAAGGTCATTACCCGGAGAATTCGTGACCTGGTCTACCCGGTTCTTACCGAGCGACACGGCATAAATATCGTTGTTACCCGAGACATTGGAGACGGCGAAAATCAGAATACCCTGAATGTCCGTTGTTGGCTGAAAGGTAAATCCGCCTGGGCCAAAAAGCGGCGAGATCTGTTTAGAGCCGCGTTCATAACGAAAAAGAGAGAAAGAACTGCCGGCGCGATTCGAATAGAAATAGATGCTCTGACCGCTTGAAGAGTAGACGGGCCCGAAATCAAAGTTCTGCTCACTCGTTAGACGGGTTTCTTTGCTGTTGGCGAGATTGAGTTCGTAGAGGTTATATCTGTTTTCGCGCTTGGAATAATACGTCAGGCTGCGACCGTCTGGCGATATCGCTGGGAACTCACACCAAAAATTGCGGTCGGTCACTGGTGAGACCGTACCATCGGTCAGGTTAACCTTTTTTATTGAGCCTGAGCCGGCTTCGTTGATGAAATAATAGATCTCTTTGCCATCGCGTGAGAACACGGGTTGCGATTCGAGATACGAGGTCTTCGTGACAGTCGTCTTTTCTTTGGTTTCCATATTATAGACGACGATGTCGCCCTTCTGGTCCCGGTAATCAGAACTGAAGGCCAGCGATTTTCCATCTGGTGAAACGGCGAGTGTCTGTAGCTTTCCGTATTCGCCAAAGATGCGTACAGGTTCTTGTATCGTAAAGCTAACGGCAGTCAGTATCTGCGTTAGGGACAGCGCTATGGCGAGCACGGTGCAAAATAAGAATGCGTAAGCCGAACGCATTCGCCACCTTAAAGGAGCGGGTCGCTCTTGCAAGCCTCAAAATATGAGGCGCTGCGTTGGGAAAAAAAGGCCATTTTCTGGTATTTCTAATATATGACGTACCATGACCATTCCGCCGTCCGGCACACCTCTATAACCATGCGCTCTTCCACGCGGCATTTATTAAAGTTGGGTACTGCGCAATTGAAGTCCCGTGGATTCCATTTTTCTGAGCAACGCCTGATGAAAGAGTGCCTGCGTTTTGCGTTGAAGTTCTGGCGCGGCCGCAAGGGTAAATCCACCCGTAACCGAAAGTATAACAAGCGCATCGGACCTTACGAAATTATGCCCTTTTACACCAGCGAAGCCCTGCGCGCCGTTGCCTGGGCGCGTTGTCATCAGGCAGGTATTTCGCTTTCCCGAATTATGGATTTTGCGGTTCGTGTGTATTTGCCCCGCGTTATCGAGTCTTGGTGCTGTCTTGCCTACCGCGAAGAAGATAGAGTGGATGCACAAGCGTGGCAGGATCTTTACGCCAAAAGACTCAATCGCACCGCCTTTGTTATTAGCTATCAGTCCAAAACCAGCAAGAATGACCAAAATCGCCTCAGGTATGAGGAAATGACAGAAATACACCCGTGGCCACCACCGAAGAGCGGTTTCCTCTAAGAAAAACCGTCTCTATCCGCTGACTTTGAGCCGTTAGAATAGCTTAAACAGACCCATCATGCCTGGCGCGAGGCGGCGCATGAGGTCTAGTACTTTAGCAGTTGGCCCGGGGAGAATGAAATCGGTTTTTTGGGCAATAGCCTTAATCGTCTCGCGAATGACATTATCGGGCGATTCGATCATAAACTGCGGATAATCGTTGATATCGATGTTGACACCAAAGCGTTCCGACTGCAGAATCGCCGTGCGCGTGAAAAAGGGGTGCACAGTAGAAACATGGATACCCTGCTTCTGGTAGTCCATACGAATCGCATCGGAGAAGCCTTTGATGCCATGTTTCGAGGCGGTATAAGGCGCGCCACCAGGCATGGGTACGATACCCGCCACGGATGAGACGTTGACGATATGCCCGCTACCGCGCGAGGCCATATCGGGCAAAAAATAATGGCAGATGCGCATGGGCGAAATGAGATTGATGTTCATGAGTTTTTCCCAGCGGTCGAGTGGCACCGAGCCAAAAGGACCCGCCTGGGCGATGCCGGCATTGTTAATGATCATATCGGGACAGGGATGGATTTTTTTGACATCGGCGAGAAAACGTTCTGTGCCCTCTTTCGTTGAAATATCACCGGCGATAAGGCCGAGTACCTTGCCTGCACCAGAGTAAGTCTTGTAACGATCGAGTGATTCGATCTTTACGTCCGAGAGAATCAGATGTCCGCCGAGATCAAGAAGCTGCGAGGCAAACTCGCTGCCGAGACCGCCTGAAGCGCCGGTCAGAAGAATGCTCTTGCCTTCAAAGTATTTCATTGTGCACAGCGCAAAAGTTGAACGTTGCGTCAACTATGTTGCAAGGTAGGATATCCCCCTCTTCTTTACCGGTTGTCTCAAACGCCGTCTCTGCCGGGGTGGCTTCGGTGATTGTCTCGTATATAGGCGGCCTTGCGGCGGTGCTGGGCGTTTTATTGCGCCTGGCAATTTCAGCCTGTGGCCGTTGGCTTGCGGCGCAGAAGGTGAGAATCGTCGTCGTGTTGCTCGCCGTGCCTGCATTGGTTTCTCTTGCGCACTATGCGTTGCCCGGCGTTTTGGGCAACTGGTACGCGCGTCTCGATCAGGATAAATCGGGTTTTGCCGCGGCCTGGCGGTCATTCGATTCGCGCTGCGGTATTTCGGTGTGCCGATATCTTTTTCCCTCGCCGATACGCCACTACGAGTTGCACGTCAAAGAAGAAGTCGGATTTCAGAAGTACATCGCCGCGCTGAAAAAGCGGCGCGATAAATTACCCGATCCCGCAAGCGCGGCGCCGGCACAGAAATTCATCCGCGATTATCTGCCCGGCCGTGCCGATGCGTATGCGGCGCAGGGGCGAGTGCATGGTCCGGAGAATATCACAACAATTTATCTGACGGGCACTTCGGCCCGGCCGGGCAAGGTCGATAAGTATCTCGAGTTTAGCCGCACGCAGAAGCTGAACGGTATTTGTTTCGACATCAAAGACGTTTATGGTTTTGTGAATTATAAATCGTCTTTGCCTGAGGTCAAGATAACGCAGGGCAAGACGCCGCCACCTCTGGGTGAGCTTGCTCCCCTGGTTGCCTATTATAAGGCAAAAAAGTTTTATACGATTGCGCGCGTCGCAATGCACCAGGACGAGTTGCAGGCCGGCAAGTTTCCCGATCGTCAGATTAAACTGCAAGGCGGAGATCCACTTTTGACCAAGGGCCGCACGGTGTGGGTCGATCCCAACAAAAAGGCCGTGCAGGATTATAATCTCGCGATCATCCGCGAGGTGCTGGCGGCCGGCGTCGACGAGATTCAGCTCGATTATATCCGGTATCCCGCCGAGGGGGACTGGAAAATCGCCGACTACTATGGCCTTAAGGATTTCGACGACAAACCGCGTATCATCGGTCACTTTTTGCAGCGCGTGCATTCGCTGACACGTGCGTACGGCGCTTATTTATCGCTCGATGTTTTCGGTGTTGTCGCGTGGCAAGAGCCGCTCGACATCAAGAGCACCGGTCAAAACATGCATGTGCTCGGGCAGGCCGCGGATGTCCTGTCGCCGATGCTTTACCCGTCGCATTTCGGCGCTTCATTTGGCGGGGTGGCAAATCCCGCCGACAAGCCCGCGCTCTTTCTCGAAGAGGGTGTCAGCAACCTGCGGGAGATCAACAAAACGCAGGTCATTCGCCCGTGGTTACAGGCTTTCAAATGGCGGGTGACAAATTATTCGCCGCAGTATATCACCGAACAAATACGCGGCTCGAAGAAAGCGGGCGGGCAGGGTTACCTGTTGTGGAATGCCGGCAATATCTATGAGCACTATTCCGAGCCGTGACCGGTTTCTGGCCCACAGAATACGCAGAGCTTGATTTTGCGCTGCCCGATGAATTCATCGCGAAGCTGCCGGCGCAGCCTGCCGACCATGCGCGGTTGCTGGTCGTCGACCGTGCGACCGAAACCCTGACGCACGATCATTTCTACAATCTCGGAAAATACCTCGCGGCGGGCGACGCGATATTTTATAACGCAACGCGCGTCGAACAGAGGCGTAGCTATCTGAAAAAGCCCGATTCCGAAAAACGATTCGAATGCGTATTTCTCAAGACCGTTGCTGAAACCGGCGCGCCAATGCCGCGTCAGGCCTGGCAGGTGTTGATGCGCAATATCCGCCGGCTGAAAGACGGCGCTGCGCTTGTGGCTGTGCAAGACGAAAGTTATAAGTTCACTCTCCGCCGCCGGGGTGAGGGCATTTTTCTCGAATCGGATATCCCTCTCGGTGAGCATGATTTCGTACGCATCGGCGAGATGCCGATACCCCCTTACATGCGGCGCGCGGCGACCGCCGGCGAAGCCGAAACGTACCAGAACTTCTTCAGAAATCAGATTGAAGAAAAGGAAAAAATCGCCGGTAGCGCCGCTTCACCCACCGCGGCACTGCATTTTACCCCCGCTCTGTTCGAAAACCTGAAATCGGGTGGCGTGGGGTTTTATCCCGTCTGTCTCGATATCGGCTATGGCACCTTTGCACCCTTGACTGCGGCGAATTTTGAAAACGCAAAATTGCATAGCGAGCACTATTACATTCCTGCGGCAACCGCCGAAAAACTGAGAGATATGGCGGGCCGCCGCGTCGCACTCGGCACAACATCGCTGCGCGCGTTGTTGTCTTTGCAGCATTATGGCACTACCGAAGGTGAGACCGAGATTTTTGTGAAGCCCGGCGATGTTATCGCAGGTGTCGAGGGTTTGATTACGAATTTTCATTTGCCGCAGTCGAGTCTGATTTTACTGACGGCGGCTTTCTGCGGCACGCGGCTTCTGGCGCATGCCTACAGCGAAGCGATGCGGCTGGGGTACCGGTTTTATTCGTATGGTGATGCCATGCTGATAATCTGATTTCAGCATGAGTGCCGTTCTGGTCAGTGGTCGTATGCGGCGTTGCGGGTGGCTTGTCGTGCTGGGCGCTGTCTTTTCGTGTCTCTACGCCGCAGATCAGGTCAAAAAGCCCAACCCCAATAAAGTCGCCGATTTTGCTGAAATCGAATCGCGTATCTACAAGAATGAAATGCTCGAAAACTTCGAAGAGAAGACAATTGAAGAAGTATTTCTGCCCCAAGATACCGAGGCTGACGTTGCGCTCGCGAGCGAGCTCGTGCCGCCCATCTCGGAATCGACAAAATACGTCAGTGTCCGCATCCGCGCGCCCGAAACCCGCCGTGTGCGTTTGCAGTTTAAGACGCCGCTTGAAATCAGAGGGTATTGCCGGGCTTTCAACTTCTGGCTCAGCGTCGAAAAACTGCATGCGCGTATTACGCTGATCGTCGAAGACCGCGAGGGTAAGCGCCATTTTCTCGACAGCGGCGATCTGCAGTTTCGCGGTTGGAAAAAAATACGCCTGCCGGTGGGGCAGCGTATTCGCCAGCACGATCTTTATCTTAATGAAAAAGCAGCCTTAAAACTGATTGGGATTGAGACCGTATTCTCCGCAAAATATACGAAGGGCAAACTGCCTTTGATTCTCGTTGACGAGATCGCGGCCGAAGTGCGCGAAAAGTACGAACTACCACCGCAGTTGAAAAAATAACTGCGTTCAGAAACCCGATAAGTGCCGCCCGTGTTTACACTCATTACGGGCTGCCATTGAGTTTAGACACAGCCTTTTTGAGACCATCCAGAGTCAGATCATACATCGGAAAAATTCCCGCGATTGTGCGCAAGGTCGAACCCGAATACCCGTTGTCCCAGCGTTCTGCTGGTACCGGATTCATCCACACCGATTGAGGAAAACGCGTGCGTAAGGCCCGCAGTCTTTCGATCGAGGGTTCGTACTCTTCTTCGCCGTAATTGATGTTACCGTAGCGGCTGAAGAGTTCCGACGGAGCCATACTTGCATCGCCGATGATAAATATCCGCGTGTCGGCATCTGCTTTCAAGATCTGCTGTAAATCCACCGGTTGCGTGCGCATATCGTCGGCATAGACATGGCCATAGATCGTGTTATGGAAAAAATACGTTTGCAGCGACTTTAGCTGCGCTGTCATTTTTTCAAAAACAAGGCGGGTCAGCGGCACATGGCCCAGCATCGAATAGCCGCCATTATCGATGAACAGCATCACCTTGAGTTTGTTTTTGAGCGGCGCGGTGAATACGAGTTCAATGTCGCCAGTTTTGCCCGAACGATAGACGGTTTCGGCGATGTCGAGATCGCTTTCGGCTTCGTGTTTTTTGAGATTTTTGAGAAGTGCGATCGCCTGCCGCAGGTTTTCGCCACTGAGGCTCTGCCGCGACGAGTAGGCGACATGCCGGCGTTCACCGATCACCTTGAGAGCCGAGAAATTGCGGCCCGCTCCCATGACGCGCACACCGCCCGCAGCATTGCCCGAATGGCCGAATGCCGAGGCGCCGCCCGTACCGACCCACTTCGTGCCCCCGTGGTGTTCCTTGAGTTGCTCGCGCACGGTGTCCCAGAATTTTTTCATGAGCTCTTTGAGGTCGTACTCGTAACTACGAAAGGGAGCTTCACCGCGGTCGCGTGCCGCGCGCAGCCACTCGCGAAACTGGCGTGTTTCGATGAGTGCCATATCGCCCTCGGCGACGGCGGGTATGTCGAGATCGTAGAAATAGTTCAGAAACAGGCGTTCAAAGATATCGGCATCTTCGCGGCGTCGCACGCAGATGAGTTTTAGTAAAAGGAAGAGATCGTCGACGCTGTTGATGCTGATTCTGTCGGGTGCGCGATAAAAGTCGAGAATTTCGGTGGCTCCAATGGTAAGCCCTTCGTCGCGCAGGCGATAGAAGAAGTTGAGAAGCATCAATCCCCGCGCACCCGCTTTTCGCCGCGGAACGCGAGAATGTCGCCGGTACGTTTCAGCAAAATGCCCGAAAGCGGAATCTGCCCGATTTCCTCGGGGGTGAATCCGCCGCGCCTGACCGCAGCCAGCCACTCGATGAGTTCGCTCGTTGCCGGCGCTTTTTCAAAGCCGCGGCCGCGCAGCTCGTAGAATACCTTGAGTGCCATATCGACAACAGGGCCTGAAAAATCGGGAAAATGCAGTGCGAGAATCTGCCGCATCTCGTCGGGTGCGGGAAAAGTGATGTGGTGACAAAAGCAGCGTCTTAAAAACGGATCGGAGAGTTCGCGTTTGGCATTCGAGGTAATGATGATGACTGGTTTAACGCGGGCTTGAACGAGGGTATTCGTTTCACGGATCGTGAACTGCGAGTCTTCGAGCACATCCAGCAGGTTATCCTGCACATCAGATTCGGTCTTATCGATTTCGTCGAGCAGCAGTACCTTGCGCGACTCGCTGCGAAACGCGCGGCCGATCGGGCCCCAGACAATATAGTCATCGAAATTCTGCACATTGCGGCCCGATGCGGCGTCAGGAAAGCGCGAATCGTTGAGGCGCAACACCGTATCTTGCGTATAGCAGGCCTCTTCGCCACGAAAGGTCGATTTCGCGCGCAAAATTTCCATGCCAAGGCCCAGCGATTCTGCGATTGCAAAGGCAAGCTGGGTTTTGCCGGTGCCGGGTTCGCCGGTTAAGAGCAGCGGTTTTTCCATCGCAAGCGCCATGTTGACAATCTGGGCAAGCTCCGCCGAGATATGGTATTTCGTTGTGCCATGGAATTCCATAGCGGCAAATCGCGCGATGAATTCTGAGTGCAAACCGAATTGCCTTTGTCACGGTAGGGAAACGCATGTGCCCTATAGCGGGATGATGGCGGTTACGGTTCGAGTATGAAATTCAAAAATGACAATGAAAAATGTACCGGTGAATTTGAGGTGGTACACTATACGTGGTCAGAGATTAAAAAATCGCCGTATATGATCGGGCCATTGGCGAGGTCTCTGTGGCTTTAGGTGAAACCTATTTCCATGAAAGTCGGCCCCTGAACTGAAAAGAGCGGTGCGCGGCGCACTATAAAATTTGACGTTTTGTTCAAGATTATTATATTGGGCCTATGAAAGCGAACCACTACGATGTGTTGATTATCGGCGCGGGGATATCCGGCATCGGGGCTGCCTGCTACCTGCGGCGCGAGCTGCCGAATAAAACTTTCGCAATTCTCGAACGCCGTCAGGCCGTGGGCGGCACGTGGGATCTCTTTCGTTATCCCGGCATTCGTTCTGATTCAGACATGAACACCTTTGGTTTCGGGTTTCGCCCCTGGACTGAAACGCGCGTGCTCTCCGACGGGCCTTCGATCAAAAAATACGTCGAAGATACGGCGCGCGAGTATAACGTGATGGATAAAATTCGTTTTGGCAGCAAGGTCACACGTTCGGCTTTTTCGAGCAAAGACGCGCTCTGGACTATCGAGGGTGTGGATGAAAAAAGCGGCGAGGGTTTTAAATATACGGCAAACTTCATCGTCGCCTGCACCGGCTATTACAAATACGACGAGGGTTATAAACCCGATTTTCCGGGCGAAAAAGATTTTAAAGGGCAGATTATCCATCCGCAAAAATGGCCCGAAGACCTGAACTATACTGGTAAGCGCGTCGTGGTCATCGGCAGCGGCGCGACGGCGGTAACCCTGATTCCCGCCATGGCCGATAAGACGGCTCACATCACGATGCTGCAGCGCTCGCCGACCTATATTGTTTCGATTCCCGCAAACGATTTTCTCTCAGAGACACTGCGCCGCTTTTTACCTAAGGCATGGGTTTACCAGATGGCGCGTATGCGTAACATTCTTTTGCAGCGCGCGATCTATGCTCTGGCTAAAGCGCGCCCCGGCGCGATTCGCCGCCTACTCTTAGGCGCGGCTAAGATGCGTCTCGGCGATGGTGTCGACATGAAACACTTCACACCCAACTATAATCCGTGGGATGAGCGTCTCTGCGTCGTGCCGGACGGCGACCTCTTTGAAACCGTGAAGTCGGGTAAGGCCTCGATCGTCACCGATCATATCGAAAAATTTACCGAGAAAGGTATTCTGCTGAAATCGGGCCAGCACCTCGACGCCGACATCATTGTCAGCGCGACCGGTCTCAATGTGCAGCTCATGGGCGGCGTCGAGGTTGAGGTCGACGGCAAACCCGTACCAGTCACCGACCGCGTCACATATAAAGCTGTGCTGGTAGAGGGAGTTCCCAATGCGGCGATTATTTTCGGCTATACGAATGCTTCATGGACGCTCAAGGTCGACATCGCCTGCGAATACATCTGCCGGCTGCTGAAACACATGGATAAAAACCACCACCGTGTTGTCGTTGCACATGCTCCGGGCGATGTGAAGACGCAGGATACTGTCATGGGCGCTTTGAGCTCGGGGTATATCCGCCGGGCAGCCGACAAACTACCACGGCAGGGTACGCATGGCGTATGGAAGGTTTCGAACGACTATCTTTCGGATACCGCTATGCTGAAGTTCGGCGGCATCGCCGACGACGCGCTGACGTTTAGCTGAGATCAGGCTTTCAGCGCTTCTTCGAGCGTTTCGAAGACGTCAAGGTGCGCGTCTGATTTGGTGATTTTGAATACCTGCATGATTTTTCCCGAAACATGCACGAGCCCGAGCTTGCCGTTGTATTCGCGTATCTTGCGCTGAAAGTGAAATATCGCCCCCATCGCCGAAGAATCGAGGTGTTCGACATGGGCGAGATCGAAAATGACATGACCGGGCTTTTGATCGAGTATCTGGACGACCGCGGCTTTGAGCTGCGGAATGACATACATCTGCAACTGCGTCTCTGTGAAGCCGATAATGACCGCGTCGCCTTGTTTTGAAACCTCGATCATCGCCGACGACGGCCACGCCCATGCGGGGGCGTCAACCAGAACCGCGCGCCGCCGGTTTTGGCCTTAGCGCCGCCTGTATGATCAGAAAGGCTTAACCGAATCTTTCGAGAATTTATCGTTGAGTTCCCGGAATAGTTGGTTATTTTCGATGTGCTGGGCGTAGACAAAATCGCGCAATGCCTCGGCGGCGTCGGGAAAATTCAGGTGTTTGCGAATTTCAAGTTTGATCGATTTCAGCCGGTTCGCCTGGTCGCGCCCGTCGCCTTTGCGTAGCGCGAGAAACCGCCGGCCCGCCCGGTCTACGAGCATACCGATATTCCAGCTGGCGGCGATACGCAATGTTTCTGCAAGTTCGTCCATACCCAGCGGCTTTGTCATATAATAGATGGCACCCATTTCTTGCGATTTTTGTGCGCTTTTAGGTGTGGGAAAACCCGTCATGATAATCACGGCGGTCGAAGGCATGCTTTCGCGTACCTTTTGCGCAAATTCGATGCCGTCGATTTTGCCCATACGGATATCTGTGAGTATGATGTTATAGCGTTCGATTTGCAGACGTTGTAGTGCCTGCTCTGCCGTCGGGGATTCTTCTACTTCGTAATCCCAATCCGAGGCGGCCCGGCTGACCAGCGAGCGTATGGAGCGGTCGTCGTCAACAACGAGGATCTTGAGTTTTGGTATCGGCGATCTTTGTAGCATTGTCAAAATTCTCCTCCTGAGTCAGTAAACGATATACGGGTATGTATTCAGGTGGTAGGCGGTTCGTCCAGTTTAGTTGACAAAACGCAGTCATTTTGTCCAATGTTTAGTTTAGGTGTTCGACGCAATGCGTAATCTGACTCAGGAACATCTATTGCAGATACTGGAATCCGCCATGGATGCGGTCGTTTCTACCGACGAGCACGGCAAAATTTTTATATTTAATTCGGCAGCGGAGCGCATATTCGGGTATGCGCGGGCGGCGGTGATGGGTCGCGATCTTGCCATGCTCATACCGCAGCGGTATCGTGCGGATCACCCCCGCCATATGCACGATTTCGGGCAAACGAATTCGACGAGCCGCAAGATGGGCGGTTTGGGGCAGATATTCGGGCTGCGCTCAGACGGAACCGAAGTACCGCTGGAGACTTCGATCTCGCAGATCGATTCGACCAACGGAAAAATATTCACCGCGATACTGCGCGATATCAGCGAACGAAAAAAATACGAACTGGCGCTGACGAACAGCGAGCACCGCTTGCGCCAGATTCTCGATAACATGACCGAGGGGTACCAGATCGTCGGTTTTGACTGGCGTTACAAATATTTTAATCAGGCGTTTGTCGCGCATTCGCGGTATTCGGCTGAAGAGCTGAAAGCACGCACGGTGTTAGAGCTTTATCCGGGCATCGAAAAAGCCCCGGTTTATGCCGCGTACGAGAAGTGTTTTCGCGAACGCGTTGCCGTACGCATGGACAATGAATTTCATTTTCCCGACGGCAATATCGGTTGGTTCGATCTGTTTTTTCAGCCGGTCGAAGAGGGTTTATCGATACTCTCGGTCGATATCACCAAACGCAAACTTCAGGAGATCGCGCTGCGCGAGAAAGAAAAACAGCTCACCGAGGTCATCCGTATTTCGGGCACGGGCAGCTTTGAACTCGATATCTCGACGGGTATGCTCAGCGGTTCGGAGCAATGGCGTTCGATTTTGGGTATCACTGGCGATGCTCCATTGTTACGACAGACCTTCATAGATATGATACATCACGCAGACCGCGGCAGAATCCTTGCGGCTTCGGATCATGCCATTACCAAACTCGCTTTGTTCAGCGAAGAATTTCGGCTGATACGACCCAATGGAGAAACCCGCTGGGTTTTTGTGAACTCCGAAGGGCGCAGAGATGAGGCAGGCCGAACCCGTTACAGCGGCAGTATCATCGATATCACCGCCCTCAAGAGCAGCCAGGAAAACCTGAAACAAAGCGAAGAACGTTTTCGGCAGGTCGTCGAGAACATCGAAGGGGTCTTCTGGATGACAGATCTCGCCAAACATACCATCCTTTATATCTCACCGGCATACGAAAAAGTCTGGGGTCGAACGATCGCCAGTTTGCAGGCCGAACCTCTGACCTGGCTTGAGGCGATACATCCCGACGACCGTACGCGTGTTCGAGCAGCGATGCCGCGCCAGGCAGAGGGCTTGTACAGTGAAGAGTACCGCATCATCCAACCTTCTGGCGCGGTACGCTGGATATCCGACCGGGCTTTTCCCGTGCGCGACGCAGCCGGAAACATTTACCGTGTTGCGGGGGTCGCCGTCGATATTACAGAAAAAAAGAAACTGCAGCAAGAGCTTACGCGTTTCGTCGAATTAAGCCCTGTTGTCATCTATGCTCTGCGCCTCGAAAAAAACGCGTTTATCCACAACTGGCATTCGCAGAACCTGGCGGCGCTGACCGGGTTTAATTCCGCCGAAGCGATGGCCGAAACCTGGTGGCTTGATAACCTGCACCCCGAAGACAAACAGCGGGTGTTGGATGCCCACCCCACACCTTATGAAATCGAGCATCAGGTGCTTGAATACCGGTTTCGCAAGAAGAATGGTTCTTATATCTGGATTCGCGACGAGAAACGACTGATCTGCGACACGCCGGGGGTGCCGGGCGAAATTGTGGGTAGCTGGTCAGACATCACCGAGCGCGTACAGCTTGAGGCGCAGATGCGGCATGCCCAAAAAATGGAGGCGATCGGCCAGCTTGCGGCGGGTGTTGCACACGATTTTAATAATCTGCTCACCGTGATTGGTGGCAACAATTCGCTCATTGCGGAAACAGAGGGGGTGCCCGCTGAGATTCTTGCATACAGCAACGACATCAAATTGGCGGCTGAAAAGGCCGCGTACCTCACCAGACAACTGTTGCTCGTTGGCCGCCGCCAATCGTTGGAGCTTAAGTCGATCGACCTGAACGAGGCACTGCGGCAGTCGCTCGCGTTGTTACAGCGAATGCTGGGCGCCGACATCGATGCAGTTCTGCATCTGACCAATGGCGCGCCGCAGGTCTATGCAGACGCGGGCATGATTAGCCAGGTATTATTAAATCTCGGTGTTAACGCGCGCGATGCCATGCCCGAAGGGGGCATACTCTCTCTCGAATCAGATATTCAGGAAATCGACGAAGCTACCGCGCGCACAATTGCCGGCGCGCGGCCTGGCACGTTCGCGCGCATTTCGGTCAGCGACACGGGTATGGGAATTCCCAAAGAAATCATGACGCGGATTTTCGAGCCGTTCTTTACCACAAAAGAAACCGGCAAAGGTTCGGGGCTGGGCCTTGCCACTGTTTTCGGCATCGTGCAACAGCATCAGGGTTGGATCAACGTATACAGCGAAGCGGGCCATGGCACGACGTTTCGTATTTATTTGCCGCTGGCGCAGGCGCAAATGTTGCATAGAGAGGCCAAAAAGGGGAGCGAAGAAATATTAAAGGGCTCTGAAACGGTGCTGGTTGTTGAAGACCAGATTCCCCTGCGTAAAATGGCGACGACGATGTTAACCAAGCTGGGGTATCATGTGCTCGAAGCCGGCACCGGTAAAGAGGCTCTGGTTGTCTGGGAGGCCTACCAAAAACAAATACGGATTATTTTGACGGACGTCATTATGCCCGACGGCATGAGCGGTTTCGAATTGGGACGCCAGTTGCACGAAAAAAAAAGTAACGTGAAGATAATTTTTACCAGCGGATATGCCCCCGAACTGATGAAAATCGAAAGGCCTCTAACCGAGGGGGTTAATTTTCTGTCGAAGCCCTATGCGCTGGCAGATCTTTCGCGCATCATCAGAAAGGCGCTCGATACACCTTCTTTCCCGGTCGCCTGATATGCCCGCAGCCGATTCCATTTACAGAATTCTCAGCGACGGCATTGGTTATCCCGTCTGCGTCTTCGACGCCAGCGGGCGCGTTGTGATGTCGAATGACAGTTTCGAACGCCTTGTGGGTGCACGGGACCTGCAGGGGATTACGCTTTCTGGTGCTTTCGAAAAGACCGAGTTAAGAACTCTCGTGCCTGGTATTCGCGAGGGTTTGCAGGGTAAATCTCCCAATCCGCATGTCGTAGTCATAGAGGGATTTCCCCCGCGCCATTACGAAGCCGTAGTGAAGCCCGTGTTCGAGGGCGAGAGCGTGGCTTTTGTCGTGATTACGCTCGCCGATATTTCACAGAAGCTCGAATCGCTGCACTTTGCCGATAAAGCGCGGGAATTTTATAGCCATGTCTTCGATGCGATGCCGGTGATTTACCTGATGGTCGACGAAGAGCTTGCTGTGCTGCGTGCGAATCGATCGGCGCATGCTGCTTTTGGGTATGCCCCGACAGAATTACTGGGTTTAAATATCTCCCGGCTGGTCGCTCTCGAAAGCGGCGATGCCGGCTGGCAGCATATTGTCCACCGCGATGCATCCTCAGCAGGTGCGAAAATCGCATGCGATGCCGGCATGGCTTCGGGCATTCGTCAGAATGGCAGTCGTTTTCCGTTACGGCTATCTGTAGTGCCATGTGATTTGGAAGGTGTGGTTACGTACTCGCTCGTTCTCATCGATCAAAGCGAAGATCACCAACGCGAAGAACGCCGGCTCGATGAGGCTAAAAAACAGCAAGGTATGATGCGCAACGAGGCGCTCGGCAAGCTGGCGGGTAAGTTCGCCCATGACATGAATAATATTCTTGCGGTGATCGGCGGTTATGCTGAAATACTAGGGCTGGCCCCGCGCGATGAAGATATCGAAGCGGTTTTTGAGATTAACCACGCCGTCAGGCGGGCGGCAAACCTGACAGCGCGTATTCTCGCCTATACGGGACGCCAGCAGCTCAGTCGCCGCCTTGCCGATGTCAAAGCGTTGATATCTGAAAGAACACTGCTTTGGAAAGACGTGCTCGGCGAGGCTGTGCAGCTCGATCTGCAACTGCGTGCCCCCATGGCCGTGGCTTTTTTTGATGAAAAAATGATGGTGCAGATTATTCTCAGCCTGCTGGCGAATTGCCGCGAAGCGGTTGCCGAAACAGGAACGGTGACGATTTATGTCGACGCCGTCGATTTAACGCCGGCCTTTTTCAAAGAGCGGGGCATGGATGCCCCCGGGGGCGCCTTTGCCGAAATTGGCATTAGCGACAACGGCCCCGGAATTCCCGCAGAGAATCTGGCGTCGATCTTCGAACCCTATTATTCGACCAAAGATCCGAATAAATCGAGCGGTTTGGGTCTTGCTATCGTGCTGGGTATCATGAAACAACACGACGGCTATATCTTCTGCGACAGTACCCCTGGAAAAGGCACGACAATGCGCCTGTTCTTGCCGCTCAGCAAAGAAGAGGTTTTTACCACGGAGCAAGAATTCGCCAGCAGTATTAATCCTGCGGATTTCACGATTCTGGTTGTCGATGATGAAGATAAGATATTGCGTATTCTGGAAACAAGCCTGAAAGAGGCGGGTTTCAGGATCTTCACCGCGGTAAATGGCCGGGCGGCCATCGACTGGATTAAGCATTACGAAGGAAAAGTCGATCTGCTGATTTCAGACGTGATGATGCCCGAGGTAACCGGCATTCAGCTGGCGCAGTACCTTCTCGAGCTGTTTCCGCAACTGCCGATTATATTCGTCACCGGTTATTCAAGCCAGATCATCGATGAACACCCGGTACTGCGTAATTTCCCGATCATTCACAAGCCGTTTTCGCCGCGGGCTGTGGTCGCTGCCGCGATACAAGAGATTGCCAGAAGCAGCCGGGCCGAAGACGGCCTGGACTATGCCGGCCCGGAGTAAGGTTCGGCAAAAAACCTTGACGGTGTCCTGAATTGTCATATGTCCGACCACTGCGGTTGTTCGGGTGCTCTTGCGTATATTTTTGAAAATAGTTTTTTATCTGCTTATGCTGGGCGGCGTTTCGCTGCTGGCGCAAAAGCTCGATCCGAATGCGGCCAAAACTAAGCTGCAGAAACCAGCCGAAGCCACCAATCCGACAGATGAGAAAGGCAGCGAAAAAGAACAAAAGCCCTGGCAACCAGGTGACGATCTCGTACCACAGCGGAAACTCAAGGCCGACGGTGAGAAATCCGGCGAAGACAGGCTGCCCTTCGGCCCGCCGCCGCCCATTATTGAAAAGCGCGACAATATCTTTGGCGATAATAAAGAGAAGAAAAGCATTCTCGATCGTATGGAGTACCAGATCGGCTTTATTGCCGAGGGCGCAGGTTTTAACAATACCGATCTGCGGCAACTCGATGAATCTACGGTGGCGACAATACAAAATACCGACGATAAACAGACGCTGGCATTTTCGCGCTTTTATGTGAATCTCTATTTTCCGCTGACCGACGATCTCTATTTCCGTGTCGACTTATTCAAGAACGGTTTCTGGGGAAATCACCAGCTGGGTGGTTCGAGTACAAATAACAGTTCGTCATCGACCCCCGTCGGGGCCGACCCGTTTAATTTCGGTGAACTGCACCTGAACTACGTGATCTGGAAAAACCAGCAGAACGACCTTTCGATCAAAATCGGCCGCCAGTTTTTCGAAATCGGCGGCGAGGTTTACGACTATTTCCTCAAAGACTACCTCGACGCCGTAACCATCAGTTATTCGAATTCGCGCATCGGTGGTTTTCGTTTGCTGGCCTTCGACGCGTTTCAACTCGGCGCCGACCCGACCCTGCACGCAAACTACGTGCGCTTTTTCTCGCACGACAACCAGCGCGTGCGCTATTTCGACGGCGATACGAATGTGCTGCGTGCCGGATTAATCTACGATTCGCGTAACCTGCTGAACTGGAAAGGTTCGCTGAACGGCGACTTGTTACAAAACAAACTCTATGCTTTTGGTTCGCGCTACGGCGCGGTGAGTCGCGGTGGATCAGACCGCTCGAATCTCGGCGCCTCGGGCAATTTTTCCGATAACGATTTTAACTTCATGTTTGGCACGCGCTTTCTTTTCAACCTGCCGCGCAAACGTTACATACTGAAAACCTGGGCCGATGCGGCGGTTTCCATGGGGATAGACCGTCGCCTGCCTACCGCCGCCGCTGAAAGCCAGGATGTGGATACGAATGGCTATGCTTTCGGCGGCGGCGCGAGCCTCGAGTTGCCGCGCATCGCCCCGATTCTCGATCTCGATCTCAACGCCGATGGTTTCTACGCCTCGGGTAGCAAATACGACGCAAACGGAACAGAAACCTCGCACGGGTTCACCAGTTTCAAAGGCAGCCGTCTCGGTGGGCTGATTATGAGCAAATTTTATGGCTTTCGCCCGTCGAGTTATACCGACGCAGCGGGGTTTTCTGATTACCCGCACGACTATGAGCGCAAGGCAGCGACCGCATTTGCGCACATCGGCGTCGGCACGACGCTCTGGCAGAAATTGCGCTTCGGCCTCGACTACTGGATGGCGATCGATACGGGCAAGAGTGTGCTCTACGACAATGCGCGCGCGAACGGAACGACATCGTCTATTACCAGCACCGTTCTCAAAGCGCAGGATCGCCTTGGTAAAATCGTCGGGCACGAAGTGAACTTCTCCGTCGATTTTGCGGTGAACCGCTACTGGACCCTGTATTTTAAAGCCGGTGTCTTTCTGCCGGGCGCCTTTTATTCGACGCCGGGCATTGTTACCGATACACCTTATGGCACAGATAACGCGATGGGAGTGCAATTGGGTTCGAAGCTGGTCTTTTAGACCCGCTGTACGCGCGATGCGTTATAACCGGTCTTCTATCTCAGAACGTGCATAATGAAAGGCGTTGCTGCAATAACCGCAGCGCACCTCGATTTCTTGCAGGTCGCCGAAAAGTTCTTCGATATTCACTCGCGCAAGCTGCACCATTTTCTCGAGATAACCCTCGCGGTGGCAGGTGCAGCGATAAACCAGCGAGTACTCCGCACTTTCAATCCATTGTTCGCCGGGGTAGATGTCGTCGAGCAGATCCATGACGTCTTTCGCCGGTTCACCGCCCTCGCCCTTGCCGCCAAAATATTGGGTGAGCGAGGTCAGGCGTTCGAGGTTGTCGGTGAGAATAAATTTCTTTTCTTCAGAAACTCCGGGCAGGGCTTCGATTAAAAGGCCGAAACATTTATCGGCCTCGAGCCGACCCGAAGCACCCGCACGCAGTTTCATGCCCGTGAGCATGAGTGTCGCAATCTGCTCGCTCTCGTGCAGGTATTGCTGCACCACGTTCGGTACCGATTTGCTTTGGCTGCCGACCGTGCCACGCGTGGGATCTCCCCCTTCGGGATACCGTTTGGTCGCGTGCAAAATACCACCGAAAATATCTTCGTCGATTGCTGCCGGGCCAGAGACATGGTTAATCTCTTCGCCCACCTGGCAGGCGGCCCGGAAAATGCCCTGCGGGCTCGCTTCAACCACGAGGCTTGTCAGGTATTTCGGCGTCGTGAGTTCGAGGGTGAGGTCGTGCACATTACGAAACAGCCCCGCGAGCAGGTTGGTGCAGACGACGAGCTCGCTGAAATGATAGAGCGCATGCTCGTTCACCGCGACCTGCCGCGTGGCCGCGTTAATTGCGTCGGCCGCGCTGACAAATATCGCGCGGAAATCGGCGCCCCGTGTGTGGAACGACATGCAGTAAGAGCGTTCGCTGTCTGGCATTTGTCTTTCACACGGAGCCGCGTTGTGCGGCATTCGCACCACGTGCGCCCTGTGCTTCGATGCGGGGAAGAAACCGAGCTGGGGTCAGTGCGCATATCAAATTTTCGTCGGGCACAGTTTGACCTAAGAGGTGAGCCACCGCGGCTTGCGAGAGATAGGGAGCATACGTCATCGCATGATAACCCATCGCGCAAAAAAGATAAGGAGATGGGTTGGCAGAGTCAGCGAAGCCGAGCACAGGAAAACGGTCTCGCGTTGTCAGCCTCTCGCCGTAAAATAGAGCATGGCGGGCCGCGGGGTGCAGGTCGTGCGCGAATGCTGTCGCCGTCGCCCGCGTTTCGCCGTTGCGGTGTATGAAGCCGGCGCGCTTTTCCATATAAATGTAGTTGGTAATCTTGCAGCCGTTTTTACCGATGTTGGCGTCGGTGGCAGGGGCACCCATGCGGCTGAAATACGATTCCCAGCCCGGAACAATACGGGTCGCTGCGAGCGTCGTCGCTGCGCCGGTTGCAACGCAGGTCAGTTCGAAGTCGACAAGCACGGAGTTCTTATCTGCTACATCATACCGAAATGCAACACCTTGCGCCGCGAGCCGCGACCGCAGCCGTCTGAGATAGGGCCGCAGGCGAATGTTAAAAAACGCACCGAATTCGTTTTGCCCCTCAAAAATGTCGTTGCCCTTCGCCGTTTGGCTGCGGTACCATGCGCGGCTGTATTCCGCGGCTTTTTCCCAGAGCGGTGCGCGTGTCTTTACGGTATGGCAGGCATGCACCAGCGGCACCCTGACGCCGCCGTTTTTTCGGGGATCGAACACGGTAACGGAGATTTTTTTTTCACAGAAGGCATGCGCGAGATGCAGGCCGCTGATACCCGCGCCGATGATCGCAATGCGCGCGCCGGGTTGCAGCATTCCGCTGCTCTGCCGCCAGATACTTTGGAAAAATTCGGCACGCCTCATGGCCTGTACCCTGTCAGCATTTCGCGTTTTGCGCCATAGCCGGGGATTTTCTGCGTCACGAAGCCGGCCGCTTCGAGGTTGCGTTTTACCCACCCTGCGGCCGAATAGGTCGAAAAAGTGCCACCGGTCTTTGTGAGCGCAAAAGCCTGCGCGAATACTTCGGCGCTCCACATCTCGGGATTTTTC